>CAYVCR010000061.1:0-7726 GCA_964450205.1 uncultured Oscillospiraceae bacterium
AGGACTTCTACCCTACCCCTTCCACCCTGTCCACCGTTATGTATTACACCGGTCTGGACCCCCGTACCATGGAGCGGGTATATGTGCCTACCGATCCCCATGAAAAGGCCATGCAGCGGGCACTGATCCAGTACCGCAATCCCAAGAATTATTATTTGGTGCGTGAGGCGTTGCTGAAGGCACACCGGGAGGATCTGATCGGCTCCGGCCCTAAGTGTCTGATCCGTGCAGTACCGCCCAGGGATAACAAGCGCCCCCTGCCAAAGAGGCCACCGGCAAAGCCGGCAGCCAAACGTCCCAACCCCAAAAAGCCACCTGCTTCAAAAGCCGCACCGAAAAAGCGCAGAGGATAATTTCATGAAAAATAGCAAGGCTACCCGGCATCCATTTATCCGATTTTTGTTTTTGGTCTATGCCATCGCCATGCTGTGGCTGCTCTTTGGGCGGCCCCGGACCTGGACTGACGGACTGACCTATAAGCAGATGCTGCAGCAAAATATGAATCTTGTGCCCCTTTTGACCATCCACAATTACTGGTATGTGGTACAGCACAGCAGCGACCCGGTCTTGCTGCGGCACTGCGTGATCAATCTGGCGGGCAATGTTTTGCTGTTTATCCCTGTCGGTTACTGGCTGGTACGGCTCTGGCCCAGGTTTCGGAACTTCTTATTGTTCCTTGCCACCTGCGCAGGGCTGATCCTGCTCGTGGAGACTGTGCAGCTGTTTACCCTGCTGGGCAGCTTTGATGTGGATGATGTGATCCTGAATCTGATCGGTATGACCATCGGGTATCTGTTCTGCCTGCTGCGTCATAAGAAGAAATGACCTGACGCCCACCGTACCAGCGGTGGGTGTTCTCTTTTTTACCGAAGCGCATAGACTGTTCCATACATACTGTAACTTCGAGGTGGTACTATGGAACATACTGTTAACACGATTACTCTACGGGGCAGCCTGCAGGAATTGCCCCGTTTTTCCCACGATAACCACGGGCGGCGCTTTTACCGCTTTGTGCTGGAGGTGCCGCGGCTTTCCGGCGCTGTGGATCTTCTACCGGTGATCGCTGAAGAAAATCTGGTTCTTTCGATCGATCCAACTGCCGGGGATATGCTGACCGTGACCGGCCAAGTCCGTTCCCACAACCAGCGTACCGACGGTGTGCGGCACCTGATCATTTTCGTATTTGCCGCCACCATTACAGCAGAATGCGGCGAACCCATCAACGAAGTGGTCCTGGAGGGTCCTCTGTGTCGTGAACCGACTTACCGGCGCACGCCTCTTGGGCGGGAGATCTGCGATGCCATGCTGGCAGTCCCCCGGGCCTTCCGCAGAGCAGATTATCTGCCCTGCATCCTTTGGGGACGCACCGCTCAGGAGGTTGCTGCCTGCCATACCAGTGACAAGATCCGCATTTATGGAAGACTGCAAAGCCGTGTCTACAACAAAATGACTGAGGAAGGCATGATCGAACGGACGGCTTATGAGGTTTCCGCACTGACCGCCCAAATCCTGGACGAAGAGAACCCCGACGATTCGTTATAGAATCCAACAATTTGGTAACGACCATCTGCGCAGCCATGCCGGGGGCGGCTATGCCGCCCCCCAAAGCCACACCGGTGTGGACCCAAAGCATCGGTGCATAGGTCATCATATCCCGTTTCCTCCTTTTTGGTGCCTGACAGGAATATTGCTTTTCTGCTCCCGCCGTGATAAAATGTAAAAAATCACGAAAGGAGCGCAGCTATGCAGAACAAAGTGCGCTTTATCATCGATGCGCTGAATGCGCGTTACCCCGACGCGCTGTGCGCCCTGCATTATGAAAAGGATTACGAGCTGATGATCGCCGTGCGGCTGTCAGCCCAATGCACAGACGCCCGGGTCAATCTGGTGACACCGGCACTCTTTGAAGCCTATCCCTCTCTGGAGGCAATGGCGCAGGCAGAGATCGCTGACGTGGAAAGGTTTATCCACTCCTGCGGTTTTTACCGGCAGAAGGCTAAGGATATCGTGCTTGCCTGTCAAATGCTGCTGCGGGACTACGATGGCAAGGTGCCCGGCACCATGGAGGAGCTCCTGAAGCTGCCCGGCGTAGGCAGAAAAACTGCCAACCTGCTGCTGGGTGATCTGTACGCAGTGCCCGGCAGTGTGGTCTGTGATACCCACTGCATCCGTATCTGCGGCAGACTGGGGCTTTCCAAGGGCAAGGAGCCGGAAAAAGTCGAGACCCAGCTGCGGGCGGTGCTGCCGCCGACGGAAAGCAGTGATTTCTGTCACAGGATCGTACTGTTCGGCAGAGATCTGTGTACTGCCCGCAATCCTAAGTGTGCAGAGTGCCCCCTAGCGATTTATTGCAACGAGGTCAATGCAGGTTAAAAATTCCCCCTTGTCCACATAGACTGTGGACGAGGGGGGATTCTTTTTGCGCAGAAAAATACCCATATTTTACAGCGCCCTGATGCTGACCGGCGTTAATCTGCTGCTACGGTTGGTAGGGACATCCTTTCAGGTGTATTTATCCGGCAGGATCGGTGCCGAAGGGATCGGACTGCTGCAGCTTGTCATGTCTGTGGGTATGCTGGCAATGACCGCAGGTATGGCGGGCATTCGTACCGCCACCATGTATCTGACAGCAGAGGAACTGGGAAAAAAACGGCCTGGTAATGTGATCTGGGTACTGTCCGGGTGTATCGGTTACAGTGTGATCTGCAGCGGCGTGATCTGCCTGGGACTGTATCTGGGCGCACCCCTTCTGGCCAAGCACTGGATCGGAGATGCACGCACCGTCGGTGCGATCCGGCTGTATGCCTGCTTTCTGCCGGTCAGCTGCCTGTGTGGGGTGATGACCGGATATTTTACCGCTGCCAACCGGATCGGCACGCTGGCCGCTGTAGAGGTGGCTGAGCAGCTTTTATCCATGGCTGTCACTATGTTGCTGCTGACCTTTTGGGCTGGCACAGATGCGCCCAAGGCCTGCCTGAGCGTGATCCTGGGCAGCAGCATCGCAGCATGTATGACGTTGTGCGCATTGGTAGTCCTGCGGGTGCGGGAACAGGTACAGCCGGGGCCACGAATCCCGGTACGCAGCCGACTTTTGCAGGCTGCCGTTCCGCTGGCGCTGGCGGATGATCTGAAGTCCGGGATCTCCACAGCGGAAAACCTGATGGTACCAAGGCGACTGGCACTGTATCCAGGCACGGACAATCCTCTGGCCGCCTTCGGTATGGTCACAGGGATGGTGTTTCCTGTGCTGATGTTTCCTGCTGCCATTCTCTACGGTCTGGCAGAACTGCTGATCCCGGAGCTTGCCAGGTGCGCAGCAGCCGGCAGCCAACAGCGCATCGGTTATCTGGTGCGGCGCAGCTTGCGGGTGGCGCTGCTGTACGGATGCCTGTTCTGTGGTCTGATGGTACTGCTTGCAGAGCCCCTGTGCCTTGCCCTGTATGACAGCCCGGAGGCAGGCAATTACCTGCGCCGTTTTGCCTTTTTAGTGCCGGTGCTGTACTGCGACGCCATCACCGATGCCATGACGAAGGGGCTCGGACAGCAGAAGGCCTGTGTGCGGTATAATATTTTGACTTCCCTGATGGACGTGGCGTTTCTGTTTGTGCTTCTGCCCCGGTACGGTATGGACGGATATTTTTGGAGTTTTCTTGTGACCCACCTGCTGAACTTCATACTTAGCCTACGCAGATTGCTGAAGATCACCCATTTACGCGTCCAATTTTCTGTTTCTCTATTGGCAGGGCTTTCCACCGGGCTGGCAGTCTGGGGCGCTTCGCATCTGCAGGCCGTTTCCCTTCAAGCGGCCGCATATTTGGCCATCCTGGGGTGTCTTTTATTCTTATTCCGGGTGCTTGGAAAAGAGGATATTTTCTGGCTGACCGGCCTGGTATATAAAAAATGACCTGCCGAGGCAGGTCATTTTATTTATAGCTGCTTCAGCACTTCCAGCAGGAAGTTCCAGGTACGCTCGGTGGAGGCAATGTCCAGGCGTTCCCGGCTGGTGTGGATATCGTGCATCTGAGGACCGATGGAGACACAGTCCAGATTCGGTACTTTCTCGCTAAGCAGGCCGCACTCCAGGCCCGCATGGATGGCAACCACTTCAGGCGCAGCACCAAACATGTCGGTATAGACCTGCACCATAGTATCCCGCAGGGCAGAATCCTGCTTATACTCCCAGGCAGGGTACTCGCCCATTTCGCTGTAAGAGCCATCGTAGAACTTGGCCAATTCCGCCAGCCGATCCAGCAGCTCCCGCTTTTCCTTGTTGACGCTGCTACGGACCGCAAAGGTCAGCCGCAGGTCCTCGTCCAGCTCTGCAACGCCCAGATTCAAGCTGGTCTGCACCAGGCCCTCAATATCCTGGCTCCAGGCCTGGATCCCATTGGGCGCGGCATTCAGCAGGCCGATGACCTTATTGGTGCACTCAGCAGTCAGCGCGTTGCCGCCCAAAGCATCCACGTCGTCACCGCGGACGATGGCTTCCGGCTCATCGTACTGCTCCCGGATCTCCTGCTGCAGCTGGGCCGCGATGTCGTTGATCCGCTCGATATACATGCCCAGGGCCACCAGAGTCACCTGGCAGGAACGGGGAATGGCATTGTCCTTGGCGCCGCCCTGGAGCTTGGTGATACACAGGGGCATCAGCTTCTGAATACGCTCCAAAAACAGGCCCATGACCTTGTTGGCATTGGCCCGGTTTTTGTGGATCTCCACCCCGGAGTGGCCGCCTTGCAGGCCCTCAACCGTCAGGCGGACACAGGGGCCGTAGACCGCGCGGCGCTCCAGAGGCAGGCGGATGGTGCCCCGGGCACCGCCTGCACAGGACACAGTAAAGATGCCCTCTTCCTCGGAATCGATGTTCAGGAGCTTACGGCCCTTCAGCATAGACAGGTCGATGCCTGCCGCGCCGAACATGCCGGTCTCCTCATCTACGGTGATGACTACCTCCAGGGGCGGGTGCGCAACGGTCTTATCTGCAAGCAGTGCCAGTGCATAGGCAACAGCGATGCCGTCGTCGCCGCCCAGGGTGGTGCCGTTGGCATATACATACTTGCCGTCGTGGGTCACATCCAGGCCCTGAGTCTGCATATCGATGGAGCAGGTTTCATCCTTCTCGCAGACCATATCCATATGGCCCTGGAGGATCACCGGCTCACGGTCTTCCATGCCACAGGTGCCCTCACCGAAAATAATCACATTGTTAAGGCTGTCCTGGATATAGCGCAGGTCATGCTCCTTAGCAAAAGACACCAGATAATCGCTAATGGACTTGGTGTTGCCACTGCCGTGGGGAATGGAACAAATCTTTTCAAAATAAGCAAAAACATTTGCAGGCTGAAGGCCTGCCAGCTTCTGTGCAACCATGGAAATTCTCCTTCACGGGTTTTCTAAAATCATATCACAGGACGAGGAAAATGTCCACAACAGAAAAAAGCCGCAGAGAAAATCTCTGCGGCCCTTTCTTAATGATTCAGCTCCGGGTACAGTTCAAACACATACTCCCGCCACTGTGCATATTTATTCAAATCTCCTGTTTCTGCAACTTCAAACCGATCCGCCCGGCTCATAAACCACGCAGACGTTCCGTTTGTGTCCAGTGTGTACTTTCCGTATTCCAAATCCACCGGAAAGTACATACCTGCATAATCCGGATCGTTAGAATCATAGGCTTTCAGGAAAAGTAGATATTTCCCCTCTGTCCTCATCGGAAGATATCCACCTTGCGTCCACAGGTCAGTATCAGATTGAATGGTATAACATTCCTCTGTAATGCAAATTTCTTCTCCCTCAGTTACATTTCCTTTCAGCACCTGTTCTACAGTTCCTACGGTCTTGGTATAGCCAAAAGCAACCAAGCCATCGTTGTAGTATTGGAGAACATTTTCCTGTGTTTCAGGCGTAAACACCACAATCAGGTCACTTACTGTCTGCAGATCTTCCTGCGATGTTGTCAGCGCAAACCGGTCTGCTGTGATTTGATGCACCTGAAGGGTTGGTTCATCGCATCCGACCAGCAAAAGCGCCATCAAAAGTAATACACAAAGTCCAATGCTCAGTTTGCGTCTAACCATTATGCGTACCCCCATTTTTCAATTAAATTGTTCCAATCGTGCACATTTACTGTTGTTCCACCATAACCAGACCCCACTGACTGCATAACGCATACAGTATAACAGCCTACTTATTCATACAACATGTCTGGGGTATCCTTGTATTTAACTGCAAATTGTCCGCTGTTCTTATCTGTGTCAATCAACAAATTATAGATCATTTCACTATCTTCAAAGCCATACACCCGAATGTTATCAACTCTACAAACATCATTCATGTCAAAGTTTTGAGAAGCTAGTGCTACCGGTGAGAGTATCTGCAATAGGACTGCAACAACTAGCAAAACAGATACGAACTTAAGTTTTTTCGTGGTTATTTCCTTTCTTAATTACATCTTTATACACAAATACAGCACCACAATTTTTGCATTCTTTGCTTTTATTTGAAAACAAACGTACAGGAACCTTAAATTTTTTGCAATGTGGGCAGTAGGAAGAATAAAGATTCAATGCACCGCCAGCAACTGCGCATATTAAAACCACCCACCTGCAAATCAAATATGTTTCATGTCCAACGAACAAGCAAGCTATCCCCAAAACACAAGCCACTAGAAGTATGCAGATTCCAAACCAATCAACAAATCGATTTTTAATCATGGATGATTCATCCCCTTCACAAACACGACTCAACTTACCTTGTACGCTCCGGTAACAGCGATAACACGCTATCTCCGAGAGCACTATATACTTGCTTTAATTCTGTCCCTCCATAATGAATATTTCATGTTAATTCTCCTCAATTTGATTGTTTCTAAGTATAGTATGACACAACTCAATGCCTTTGTCAATTATTATTTTTATAATCTAGGTATTGTATTATAAATATTTTTATGTTATAAGTATATTACACTAGTAAAAGAAGGTGATTCCAATGGGCACTGATCATGGGCAGAACAGTTTTCGGCGAGGTGTCATGTCCCTTATCATACTTTCCCTACTTAACAAGGAAGATATGTACGGTTATCAACTTGTACAAGAAACGCAGAATGCCAGCGGTGGCCGGATCGTTACACAGGAAGGATCGCTTTACCCTGTGTTATATAAATTATTGGAGCATGGTTATATCTCTGACAGAAAAGTGCCGGCCGGTAAGCGAATGACACGCATTTATTACCATCTTGAGAATTCTGGCAGAATAAAGCTGCAGGAACTGATTCGGGAATACCAAGAAATTACACGCGGTGTCTATCAAATCATTGGAGAAACGGAACTATGAATAAACAAAACAAACTGTTAAAACGGTATTATCGACACATTCGCAAATGGTTGCCCTGTTCCGGTAAAATTAAAAAGAGTATTATCCAAAGAATTGATAGTACAATACAGGATCGGCTAGCGTTGAATCCCTCCTACAAGCTTTCTGAAATTGAACAATGGTTTGGCACACCGCAGCAAATCGCCGCTACCTATATTGACGAAATGGATACGCAGGACCTTCTGCGCAGTTTGAAAATACGCAGAAAGGTTCTTAGAACCATTTTGATTGCGGTCGCAGTAATGGTCTCCGTCTATATTGCGGCAATAACCGCTGCTTTTATCAACGAACTGGATAACGCCTCGGCACAAATCATTGAAGGAGAGCTTATTATACAGGATAATCAACTCAATCA
>CAYVCR010000062.1:0-7614 GCA_964450205.1 uncultured Oscillospiraceae bacterium
AAAAGGCCCTAAGGGGGCCTGTGCATACCACCGGCACGGCCGGTGGTTATGATTCATTATTGTCCTTCATTTTGTTTTCTTTTTTGCGCAGAAACTTTTTTCGGAACGCACGCATTGCTTTCCTTGATTCCACATTATCTTTCATATACGATCGCAATTCCGGCGGCTGTGCCTTAAGTTTATCCGGGTCCATTTTTTTCTGTTCCAGTCGCTTATGGGTCTTCTCCTGAAGAATCGTGTAAAGCACCGAGGTAAAAGGAATCATTAAGAACATACCCACAACGCCGAACAGCTTTCCACCGATCGCGATCGCCAGTAGCACCCACATACCAGACAAGCCAACAGAGTTGCCTACAACTCGGGGATAAATCAAATTACCCTCGATCTGCTGCAAAACAAGGAACATTATCACAAAGATCACAGCCTGCATTGGATTATCCGGATTCTTCATAAGAATCAGGAACGCACCGATAATACAGCCTGCAAAAGCACCAACTATGGGTATGAATGCTGTTACAGCAATCAGGATGCTGATCAATGCAATAAACGGCATCTTAAAGATCGCCATGGTTATCGCGAACATGCAGCCTAAAATGCATACTTCAATGCACTGGCCAGATAAGAAATTAGAGAAGGTAGAATTGGACAGGCGCAAAATTCGGACAGTCTCGTCCGCAAATTTTTCCGGAACAAAAGCATACAACAGTTTTCTGCCTTGGCGTGCCAGAGTCTCTTTTTGACCCAGGCAATACAACGCAAAAACGATAGCGATCACAAAGTTTACAACTGCCGTACCGATTTTGCCCACTGTTGAGAATGCGCCGCTGACGATTGCAGAAATGCTGCTGCCGACCTTATCGACCACTTGCTCCGCAAGTACCATAAATTCACTAAATCCAAAACTTTCCAGATCCACGCTGTCCAAATCCAGTGAAAGCAACGGCTGTAGCTTTGCTATAAAAGTATTCAAGAATTCATAGTCACGGAGCTTGGATTCCAATGCATTGTAAGCATCTATAATCGCAAATGTAAGAAGCACGCTCACGGCACCTAAGATCAATAAAAACGCGACAAGCGTTAAAACGATTGCAAGTGCTCTGCGAAATTTATCTTGCTTAACAAATTTCAGTAGTTTCTCGAAGGCGCGCATGGGAACGTTCAGAACAAACGCCAGCGCCGCACCCAAAACGAAAGGATTAAAGATGCTGCTGATAACGTTAAAAACGCTCTTCACTCTCTCTGTCTCATGAAGCAGCCAATAAAGAACAATGCACGCAGCTACCACAAGGAAGACCTTTTTTAGTGTTTTCTTGTTGATTTCAGGCAATTCTCTCTCTCCTTTCTCTACATTGAGTGCTTATGGGTCAGTTGTCTTAATGCCATACACAACGCATCCATATTTTCTACCGTTGTAGCCCAGCTAGTACAAAAGCGGACAGTCGTATGCGTATCGTCGATGCGCTCCCAATTTGCATACGTAAAGGATTTTCCTAACTCCTCCAATATAGCATCCGGGAGAGTCACAAACACTTGATTTGTCTTATTGGCACCTACCAGCGGATAGCCCAGGTCTGAGAGGGTTTCTCGTAAGCGATCAGCAAGGTCATTTGCGTGTCCGGCAATCCTAAAATACAGATCATCTTCAAACAGGGCTTCAAACTGCAGTCCTAAAAGCCACCCCTTTGCCAACATGCCTCCGCGCTGCTTCATCAGGTAACGAAAATCTTCCGCTATCAACGGATTGGAAATCACAGCTGCTTCCCCGCACATGGCCCCGACTTTTGTGCCGCCAATATAGAACACATCTGTCAGTCTTGTGAGATCTGCAAGTGTGACATCATATCCGGATGAAGCTAATGCATAACCAAGCCGGGCACCGTCCACAAACAGATATAGCCCATATTTTCTGCATACTGCAGAGATTTCTGTCAACTCTGTCAGTGAATATGTGGTGCCTACTTCTGTGGGATTGGAAATATACACAAGCTTTGGCTGCGCTATATGCTCGGCATCCATAGAAAGTCTCTGACTCAACACCTTCATTTCAATCTGTTCAGGTGAAATTTTACCGTCTACGCCGGGCAGTAGAATAACCTTATGGCCTGTCGCTTCAATGGCGCCGGTTTCATGTACATTCACATGGCCGGAATCAGCTGAAATGACTGCCTGATGAGGACGCAAGGCAGCTGCTATCACCGTCAGATTTGTCTGCGTCCCACCCACCAAAAAGTGTACGGCAACATCTTCTCTGCCGCACTTTTGCTTGATCAAGCACGATGCCCTTGCACAACTATCATCCATCCCATACCCGGGCATTTGGACACCTGCTGCTGCATTCAGTTTAGACAATACTGCAGGATGGCAGATCTCGTTATAATCATTGTGGAATAATATCATAGTCAAACACCTCTGCCTCTACATCAAATTTATTTTACTGTCTAAACTTCCTGCTGTCAAGAAGGCATATTCCTCTTAAAGAAATCATAACTTTTTCATGGTAGCACACAGCAGGGAGGGAAATATATGGCAGTCACGATCGAAGAGAGGGCCTGCGAACTGGCTGTGTACATTATTGAAACCGGCGCTACTGTCCGGACTGCCGCAAAGCATTTTGGCATATCCAAGTCTACCGTACATAAGGATCTTTCTCAACGACTACCCCAGTATAATAAACGCCTTTATCGACAAGTGCGTCAAGTACTGGACGAAAACAAAGCCCAGCGACATATACGCGGTGGAATGGCAACACGCAGAAAATATCAGCAAAACAAAAAAGCCCCTTAAGCGAAATGCCCAACCCTGAAGGTTGGGCATTCATAATTTACAAGTCATCCGCATCCTGTATTGGTTTTTCAGTTTTATCCTGCGGTCTTCCGGTATAGCTGCCATTAGGATCTGAAACGATTTTTCTGTCCTGGAAAGTCCCCTGTTCTTTTTTCATATAAACACCTCCTACACAGCATTTGACAAAAAAGATGTTTTATGCAGTTTGATTTTCAACGCATGCTGTGGTATAGTGTTTGGGAGGTGATCGAATGCTGGAAATCACAGTCATTGCCATGGGTAAGCTGAAAGAACGTTTCTATCTTGATGCTGCTGCAGAGTATGAAAAGCGGCTGAAAGGGTATTGTCAATTTAAGCTGTTAGAGCTTCCGGAAGTACGGCTTCCCGAGAGTCCCTCCCCTGCCGAGATTTCAGCAGGGCTGGAAAAGGAAGCTGACTTGATACTGACTAAGATACCAAAAGGCAGCTGGTTCTGTGTGCTGACACCGGAAGGCAAACTGCTGTCATCGGAGGCTTTGGCGGACAAGCTTCATAATGTCAAAGTGTCCGGAAAAAGCAGTCTGTGTTTTTTGATCGGCTCATCCTTTGGAATTGCGTCAAAGATCAAGGAAAAGGCTGACTTTCAGCTGTCAATGAGTCCTATGACTTTCCCCCACCATCTGGCTCGCATTATGGTGTTGGAACAAATTTACCGTGCCGAAGCCATACAAGCAGGTAGCAAATATCACAAGTAAAACAGACGACAAAAGTGAGTGCCATAAGGTGCTTCTTAACAAGAAAACAATTCAATAATCGCAAAGCGGCGCAACTGATTCGTTGCGCCGCTTTGCGTATTCATCCGTTCTCTCTTGAGGACAGTATTTCATCAAGCACAGCAATTGCATACCCGTTTTTCTTTTGGATTCGATACGGATCAAGGCAAAGAAAAACCACCCTTTCGAGTGGTTTTTCAGCAAATCTTATTGGGCAGTGATGCGGATGGTAGCGCTGGGATCACCATTTGCATCAGTCCCAACACGGATGATTTCTACCGTGTAGCCAAAGACAGAACCGTTGTCCATGAGACCTTCGTAGAAGAACTCGGAATAGTCCTCCACCTGGAATGTGTCTCCGGCGTAGAACAGGTCATCTGCCGTCAGCATCGAGAATAGTCTGTCCGGATCGTTCGCACAGGTGAACGTGTTACTGCCGCCGGCCTGTATGACCTCTATGTTGTATCTGTCCGTTTCGGTGCCCTTAAATTCGTTGGCGATGTGGACGGTGCCGATGGTGTACTCCGCACTTTCGCCGGGATTGGTGACAGAATCCTTCAACTCCGTACGTTTTTCCATGTTGGCGTTGACATGACTGATACGAACGCCTGCTACATCTTCCAGATTATAGAGATCCGCATCATATTCATTGACGCCGGCATCCGAGAACAGATCGATCATCACATACTCGCCGAAGGGGCCGTCAAATTCCGCACCTGCTGCGGGAATGATGATCACATCGTCAGTAAGGGCGGAGGAACCGATGGTGTACTCCACGCTCTCGCCGCTGGCAAGTCCCTGAACGACCTGGGGATCCATCCAGCCTACCGCATACTTTGAGTAAGCATTCCAGTCTCCGAGGGATGCAGACTGCATATCGAAGGAACCAACAGCATCAATGCCGGAATAGTTAACATCGTAATAATCGATAAGACCCAGACCATGTGCAAATTCATGAATAATGGCGGAATAATCATTCAGGATCAAGTGATAGCTCACAGAGGAGTAGCTGTTCGCCCTGGGCGCGTCCGCCGTTCCGGCTTCGTCACCGAAATAGCTGCACATATTGTTGTAGGCACCGGCAAAACTGAAGGGAAAATAAGATTCCACAGTCTCAGGCGTGGAGATCAGTAGGATCATGGAATCGATGTAGCCGTTGGCATCCTGATCGTACTTGCTCCAATCCAGATCGGGATAGGTCTCCCGCACCCAATTTACAATGCTGTTGACAAAAACGTCGTCGGCATAGCTGCCCTCTTCATCGGCATAGTTCAGGCCGGAATAATACCAGTCGGTCATGAAGGAGGTGATCTTCATCTTGCCGTAGGAGGCGATGTCATAGTATTCGCTGAGGGAGAATTTTTCATCGGTGGTGACGGAATAGTCGGTGACGGTACCGTTTTCATCTACGATGCGGCCGATGCCCTCCCGGAAGAGCTTCAGGGTATCATTGTTTGCCATGTTGGTCTGATCGGCCCAAATGACGGGGACCACCAGGGTGTTGAGGTCGCCCAGGGCCCGGGGATATGCATAGGGAACCAGATCATTCATCGTCTGGGCGCCGTCGTAGCGTTCCAGCACGGGCAACTCCATCTGGAGCGTATAATCTCCCACTGTAATTTCCAGTGTACAGCCCTGCTCCACCAACGCGGTGGCCTTATCCAGCTCGTTGCCCGCCGCATCCCGCAATGGGCCAACTTCATAAAACTCTTTTGGTACGAAAGAGATCGCCCTGCCGTCGATTTCCAGGTCAGCCAGCTCTGTATCCTGCTTGAGAATCAGGTAGAACGACATAGCCTTGCTCTCCCGATCGGCGCTTTGCTCCACGGAGGTATCATAGAGCTCTCCTTCCAGATAGGAAGCGGCAAACTCGGAATTCAGCGTGATGTCGGTTACCGCGGTGACCTTTTCGGTGGGATCGTAGCACACCTCAAGGCCGCTCACAACAAAACTCTTGGTGTTGTTAATAAGATCACCTTTCATGTAGACGAAGTTGGGGTCATGCGTGACGGTGCTTATAACACACTGACCGTCGAGCATACGTGCCGGTAAACCGAACATGCTCCAGGTATGTACCTCTTCCGCGCGCGCTACGCTTGTTTTAGACGCGGAATATGTGTACCCATAGCCCACATCAAGCCAGTTCTCATAGTCGTCAGCGAAGTCTTCCCAGTTTTCAACGGTGGGGAAGTATGCGTATATCTTTCCCACTGCATCGAGAGAGGTCACGACGCTGTCAGGGTAGATGGTGATGCCGGCTTCGCTGATATCAATATGTTCCGCCTCAAAGCGCACCACAGCGCCATCGGACATGGTGGAGGAGAAGAAAGTCGTGGTACCATCAAGCACGATGCTGCTGTGATCGATCCCCGCAATGATGTCGCTGCGCAGGACATTGGACTCCTCGATCTTCTCCAACGCCAATTGTTCAATATTGACCGCTGGCACCAGATTTTCGCTTCCGCTCCAGTCAATGGCATGTCCCTGCAGCAGGAGGTAGGCTTCGGAGTCGGTCGCCAGTTCTTCCAACAGGGTCTGGGGGACATCTGTATCCAGATGCAGCGTCAGCTTCTCGATGACGAGGGGTTCAGCATTGGTGGAGTTTGCCTGCAGCACCAGAAATCCGGTATGATAGGGCAGAAGATCGATGGTATCCTTACCCGCAAGAACGGAGAGGGGCATGGCTGCAGTGAGCCCGGTGATGTCATTCACCGAAGGAACAGAGGAAAAGGCGAAACCAAAGCTGATCCAGCAATCCTCGGAGCTGGATTTCAGGGAAAAACCCGTCAGCTGCCCCATATAATCCAGAGAGAACAGCCTTGCCCCCCGATTCATCACAATGGCATCCTCTGTCACTTCGATGCCAACGCCCTGGAAACGGATGGTTATGCCGTCCGCTCCAACGGCGGTAAAACGGACAAAGCCGTCTTCCTCAGTCACCGAGGCAAGGTCGATGGCAGAAACCACCTCAAACTCGGTTCCTCCATTGATTCCGCCACAACCGGCAAGACAGAACGTCAGGGCGATCGTTAACATCACGGAAAGGATCCGTGCGCTGAAATATCGATTGTTTTTCATTTAAGCACCATCTTTCTCATAAAAAGTTAAAAGCGATACAAGCAAGTCATTAACGGGCATAGAAAAGATTTTATCGTAGCACTGTTTATCTATGCATAATGGCGCTCGCTTTTTTTAAAACTCTCCACTTGCATACATAACTGCAGACAGGGCACATAAAGGTGCCGTCTCACAGCGCAGGATGCGGCTGCCAAGGGTGCAGATCTGCAAGCCTGCGTTCTTGGCCTTCTCCACTTCAATCGGCTCCAAGCCGCCCTCCGGGCCTGTCAGCAGGCTGATCGATTGGAACGTTTTTTCTTCAAGCGCCATACGCAGAGTCGTTGCGCGCTCGTTTTCATAGAATAGGATTGCTTTATCAGCCTGTGCTGCACGCGCCAGCGCCTCCTGGTAGCTGGCAACTGTTAGCACCTGCGGAATCCTTCCTCTGCCAGACTGCTCAGCTGCGGATGCCGCAACCTTCTGCCAACGCTCCAGTTTCTTCTGCAGACTTTTCTCATCGGGTTTGGAAATACATCTGGCAGACGGGAACGCCACGATCTCATAAGCACCCAATTCTGTTGCCTTTTGTATCACATGCTCCAGCTTGTCAGCCTTGGGAAATGCCATGTATATACTGACCCGCACTGCCGCCTCCGCGGATGAAGACTGCCTGCTCTTAACCACAAGACTAATCTGACCGGAACTCACATCGCTAACCGTACAAACGCATTCATTACCCTGACCGTCACACACAAGAACTTCTTCCCCGTTCTTTAAGCGCAACACCTTTGCATGGGCGGCATTCTCCCCTGTCAGCACCAAAAAACCTGGTTGCATTTCTTCCGGTCTTACAAAAAAACGAGCCATACAGTCTTTTTCCTTTCAGTTTTCTAATGTCAGTATACCATACTTTTTTTAAGAACACAACCTCTTGCGGCAACGCACGGAAAATCAAAAAGATGTTGACAAAAACCGGCCAGGAGGTTATAATACGGGAGCGCACTTGCGAGAGTGTTGGAAT
>CAYVCR010000063.1:0-7561 GCA_964450205.1 uncultured Oscillospiraceae bacterium
GGATCCCAATAAGACCAGTCCCTTTGATTTCTATCAGTACTGGCGAAATGTCGGCGATGCCGATGTTCTTAAGTGCATCCGTATGCTGACATTCCTGCCTATGGAAGAAATTGAGGCTATGTCTGATTGGAAGGATGCACAGCTCAACACTGCGAAGGATATCCTTGCTTATGAGCTGACCAAGCTTGTCCACGGCGAGGATGAGGCCAATAAGGCCCAGGCTGCGGCTAAGGCTCTGTTCGTGGGTGGTGGAGACGATGCGAATATGCCTACAACGGAGATCACTGCGGACAAGCTGACTGACGGAAAAATCGGCATTTTGAATTTGATGGTTACTTGCAAGCTGGCTGGCTCTAATGGCGAAGCCCGCAGACTTGTCCAGCAGGGCGGTGTCTTTGTCAACGACGAAAAGGTTCCGGATCATACCTTTACGGTAACGAATGAAATGCTCACAGAAGGCGTTAAGATCCGTAAGGGCAAAAAGGTATTTCACAAGGCAATTCTGGCTTAATCATTGAGGGCGGCTGAGCCGCCCTCTTCCTATGTAAAGTATTTTTCAAGTTTCTTCTTGTTGACCCTGGAGAGGCTTACCAGCGGCAGACGACATTCACCGCAGTCATAGCCGATCATTTTCATTGCGGCCTTTACGGGAACAGGATTGACCTCGCAAAACAGCAATTCTATCAGTGGCATCAGCTGACACTGCAACATGGCAGCGGTGTTGAAATCCCCAGAGAGGGCGCTTTGCACCACGGCTTCTGTTTCAGCAGGACAGACATTTGAAAGAACGGATATGACGCCCTTTCCACCAAGTGATGTAACAGGAACAATTTGGTCATCATTACCTGCCCATACGTAAAAATCCGGCGGACATTCTTTGCGTATCCGTGCGACCTTGGTAATGTCTGCGCTTGCTTCCTTAACACCGACAATGTTTGGAATTGCGGATAGCTGTTTGTAGACCTCGACAGGGATGTCAATACCAGTTCGTGATGGAACGTTATACAAAATAATGGGAATGCTGACAGCATTTGCGATAGACAGATAATGGGCAATCAGGCCATCCGGTGTGGATTTGTTATAATAAGGCGATACTACTAAAAGAGCATCTACACCGGCTTTTTCTGCTGCTTGACTTAAGGCTACTGCGTGATCTGTAGCATTTGAGCCGGTACCTGCTATAATTGTACAGCGGTCACCAGCATATGCCTTGCAGCGTTTGAACAACTGTATTTTTTCTTCATCGCTGAGTGTAGGTGATTCGCCGGTCGTGCCCGCCAATACAACGGCGGACACGCCGGCATCAATTTGTCTGCGTAGCAGCAGCTCTGCCATTGGATAGTTGATGCTGCCGTTCAAAAATGGTGTGACAAGGGCTGTGCAAGTGCCTGTAAACACTGGATTTTTCATACTACCATACCTCCAAGCCAATCTATGCGCTATGCGACAGATTTGCGTGTTGCAAAAGCGCGAGAAATCGTCTATACTAAGAAAAATAATTCCTGTTAGTGGGAGGATACGCTTTGAAAACCCATGATTTTTGGTATGATCTGCCGGAGGAACTGATCGCACAGACACCGTTGCAGCAGCGGGATGCTTCCCGTTTGTGTGTTCTGGATCGGACGACCGGTCAGGTTGCACACCGACATTTTTTTGATATTGTGGATTACCTTCAGCCTGGCGATTGCCTGGTGATGAACGATTCCAGAGTCCTGCCCGCAAGACTTTTGGGACACCGCCCCACGGGCGGTGCTGTAGAGTTGCTGCTTTTAAAGGATTTAGGGGATAAACAGTGGGAGTGCCTGGCAAAACCCGGCAAAAAGCTGCAGGAAGGCCAGCAGGTGATATTTGGCGACGGAGAGCTAACTGCCACGATCACTCAGGTCAAGGAAGATGGCAATCGGATCGTTACTTTCCATTATGATGGTATTTTTCTGGAAGTTTTGGAGCGACTAGGTAAAATGCCATTGCCGCCTTATATTAAGGCAGAGCTGCAGGATCAGGAGCGCTATCAGACAGTCTACTCTAAAGCAATAGGTTCAGCTGCTGCTCCTACTGCAGGACTGCATTTTACCAACGAACTGTTGCAGCAGATTCGCAGTAAAGGTGTCTGTACCGCTTTTGTCACTCTCCATGTGGGTCTGGGTACTTTCAGACCTGTTAAGGCGGACGAGATAACAGATCATCACATGCATTCTGAGCTGTGCATGCTAAGTTCCGAAACCGCCGAGATGTTAAATCAGACCCGCGCTGATGGTGGACGTATCATTTGCGTCGGAACTACCTCTTGCCGCACACTGGAGTCTCTTGTAAATGAAGACGGCACATTTGAAGAAAAAAGCTGCTGGACGGAGATTTTCATTTACCCCGGTTATAAATTTAAAGCGATGGATGGCTTGATCACAAATTTCCACCTGCCGGAAAGTACACTTGTTATGCTTGTTTCTGCATTTGCCGGACGTGAAAATGTTCTGAATGCTTATAACGAAGCAGTAAAGGAACGTTACAGATTCTTCTCCTTTGGAGATGCGATGTATATAGGTTAAAGGATGTTGGAATCTGTAGGGGCGAACTGTGTTCGCCCACGGGCGTTCGCAGAACGCCCCTACGAATATTTATTCGAAATCATATATGCCGTAAACTACGGCGACGCGATGTGCATTATGTAGGGTGATATTATGCAAGAATTTGGCCGCTCTATGCTCCTGTTTTGGAGCTGCTATATCCTGGTGACGTTAGTCGGCATTGCGCACACAGTTTTCAATATTTACGCATTGCACATGAAGCCAATGGATGAAAACAGTATGGGTGAGGGGTATGAAAAGACAAAACCCTGGCATCCACTGTATAATATCATTTTATTTTCTTTCTTTGGGTGGTTGTACATGCGTAATATTCCTGCACCAACTATTGGTGAGGCTGTAATCACAGGTGGGATCTGGGCAGGTATTTGCATCGTATTTGATGTATTTGGCTGGGTGCTGATCAAGCACCCGTGGAGCTTAAGCTTCCGGGGCTTCTATTTGGACTACCAGCCCTGGATCACATTGATCTACATTGCAATATTTCTAGGTCCGATTATCGGATTCTTATTTATTTAATAAAGAGGTAATGTATGTTTGAACTTTTAAAAACCGAAGGAAAGGCTCGCCGCGGTGTGTTTACTTGCGCGCATGGCACTGTCCAAACACCGGTATTTATGAATGTTGGTACGCAAGGTGCCATCAAGGGCGCTTTGAGTGCAAAGGACCTTAAGGACATCGGCTGCCAGGTGGAATTGAGCAATACCTACCATCTCCATCTGCGTCCCGGTGATCAGCTGGTCAAAGAGTGCGGCGGCCTGCATAAATTTATGACCTGGGATGGACCGATCCTTACGGATTCCGGTGGCTTCCAAGTTTTTTCTCTGGCATCCTTACGGAAGATCAAGGAGGAAGGTGTGACCTTCGCATCTCATATTGATGGTCACAAAATATTTATGGGGCCTGAGGAGAGCATGCAGATTCAGTCTAACCTGGGTTCAGACATTTGCATGGCGTTCGATGAGTGTATCGAGAATCCTGCGCCTCGCGAGTATGTAAAGCAGAGCGTTGACAGAACCTATCGCTGGCTCCAGCGGTGTAAGGCGGAGAATGGCCGTCTGAATGCATTGCCCGATACTGTCAATAAAGAGCAAATGCTCTGGGGTATCAACCAGGGCGGCACCTATGCGGACATTCGAATTGATCACATGAAGCGGATCGCCGATCTGGATCTGCCCGGCTACGCCATAGGTGGACTCGCTGTGGGCGAAACCGCACAGGAGATGTATGACATTATTGAAGCGGTTGAGCCGCACATGCCCAAGGAGAAGACCCGTTATTTGATGGGTGTGGGAACGCCTACCAATATTATCGAGGCTGTGGCACGCGGTGTAGACTTCTTCGACTGCGTTATGCCAGCAAGAAATGCCCGGCATGCCCGCCTGTTTACCTGGGATGGAGCCATCAATCTGAAAAATGCCAAATATGCAAAGGATCTGCAGCCAATCGATCCAAACTGTGATTGCCCGGTCTGCCGTCGCTATTCCAGAGCATATATAAGACATCTTTTTGTTGCAGAGGAAATGCTGGCCATGCGCCTGTCAGTCATGCATAATCTGTATTTCTACAACAAACTAATGGAAAAAATCAGAGATGCGTTGGACAACGGTACTTTTGAGGCGTTTAGATGTGAACATTCTGAGAAATTAAGCCGCAGAATATAAATATTCCTTGCATTTTAATTTTTCAATGTTATAATAATCGCGACAATTAAAACTAGCGAAGGAGCAGTTAATTATGATGAATTATTTGACAGGTCTGTCTGGTGTCAGCGGCGAAGGCGGTAGCATGCTTGGTACCGTTCTTATGCTGGTCGTAATGATCGGTGTGTTTTATTTCCTGCTGATCCGTCCCGAGAACAAGCGCAAAAAGGAAGCGGAGCAGATGCGCTCCAATGTCCGGACCGGTGACCAGGTTACCACGATTGGTGGTATCGTTGGTACTGTCGTCAGCGTGAAGGATGACAAGTTCGTTCTGGAGACCGGTGCAGACCAGGTTCGTGTTGAGTTTGCCAAGTGGGCCATCTCTACCAATGAGACTGCCGCTGAAGCAGCAAAGGCTGAAGCTAAGAAGCGTCAGGAAGAGAAGGCAAAGGCAAAGGCAGAGAAGAAGGCTGCAAAACAAAAGAATAAGTAATCAAAAAAGAGCTTCGGATCACCGAAGCTCTTTTTTATGTGCTCTATGCTGTTTCCAAACGCTCCAGAGGCGGACGATGGTGGATACCATCAGAATGCCAACCGCGATAACACCTGCGATCGCGATTGTTTGCGTACTTTTTTCTGCAAACATTGTCATATCATTCCGTACCAAATAACCGGTAGCATAGTAGATGCCAGCGCCGGGAATCAGCGGGAAAATGGAAACAACAAGATAAGAGATGGCCGGGTATTTTCTAACACGCGCCATGACCTCTGCATAAATTGCTGCCACAACACCACCAATAAAGTATCCCAACAGCTCGCTGCCGCCCAGAAACACCGTAACACAATATGCGACCCAGGTAAGACCACCGCCCAGCGTACACAGAAGCACGCCCATTCCGTGAATATTAAATATCAAGATAAAGCCTGCACAGCCCACCATCGATGCGATGCATTGGATTGCAGAGGAATAGGCAATTGGCTCTGAATTTGCAGGAATGACCCAAAGTATTTCGGCCAGATTCCATGCTACGCCGGTACCAAGCGCAATGGCTGCAGCGATCAGTAAAACCTGAACGATGCGGTTTGTACCAGAATTAGTATCACCAAAAATGATGTCACGCATGGCGTTGGTGAACAGCAGTCCCGGTACGAGGAGCATCAGAGCGCCGATTACTACGGTGTCCGTATTATGTGTAATGCCAAGTGCGCCTATGGCGTACGCTACCAGTGCCATCAAGAAGGCGGAGGCGATTGTTGTAAAGAAGGCATTAACCTTCTTTAAGCTGAGAAAATGCCCAACAACGCCCACCAGCACGCCGCAGACGCCAGCCCAGGCAGCGTCCAACAATGTGCCGCCAAAGAAAACTGCAAAACCCGCCGAAGCAAAAAAGCTGCCAATCAAATAGACAGGGAATTTATACTGCAAGCAGGAATCCTGTGTTGTTTTTAACCAAGAACGTATTTCTTCCGGCTCAGGTTTTTCGGCACAGATCCGACGACTTAGATTGCTGTAACGCTCCACGGCATCCAGATTGTGGGCATGGTGACCGATTCGGCGCATGCGGGTCATTGGCGTGCCATCGGCTGTTTCAATGCTCACGTGAAGGCAATTGGGAATCACAAACACTTCGGATGCAATGCCGTAAGCGGCCAGAACACGTTCGATACTTTCTTCCACGCGGAAGGTTTCAGCACCGGCCATCGCCAGTCTGTAGCCGAGTTCGGCAGATAAATCCAGTAATGTGCTGTAATCCATAGATGTATCCTCTTTCTTGTTTTGCACGAAATCAGTATAACACAGTCGTGATAAATAGCAAGCAAAAAATCACCGCCGGTAATTCCGGCGGTGAAAAGTTTTACTTTCTTACAAACAAAACGCCTAAAGTACCGGGGCCACAGTGGCAGGAAACCGTACAGCCGGCTTCTGTCCAGTAGGTATTGTCAAAGGGTTCGCAGCTGGCAACAGCATCTGCAACTGCTTTTCTACACTCGTCAGTCACAGGCGTGTTGGTAACAAACAGTGTCCATTTGTCCAGATCCTCCCGGTTGGTCAGTCGGTCCTTTACATAGGTGGCAAGACACTTGGCGTAGTTACCACGATACTTTTTTACAACTGACATTTTGCCGTTTTTGACCTCAATACAGGGCTTGAGATTCAGCAGGTTAGCACCCAACGCGGTGGCCGAAGAGCAACGGCCTCCCTTGACCATGTACTTCAGCTGATCCAGAAGGAAGCTGGCCTCGACACGAGCAGTAAAGGCCTGGACCTGTTCATGCAGTTCCTCCAGAGACTGACAGGTCTGTGCCAATTCGCAGGCCTTCAAAACAACAAGGCCCTGGCCGGTGGACAGATTCATAGAATCGACAGCTTTTACATTATCGTAGTCACCCGCAGCCAGGCATGCATTCTGGTAGCAAGAAGAGAAAGAGGAGCCAATATTGATGTGCAGAACACCATCATACTCACTTGTAAACTTGGAAAAATAATCCTGATACTCACCGACACCGAGAGCAGCAGTAGAGCAGAGATCACCGCCGGCAGCCACATGCGCAAAAATATCAGCAGGTACAATGTCTACGCCATCACGATGTTCTACGCTGTCTTTGATGATAATTAAGGGGATGATACCAATGTCATACTTTTCAATTAATTCCTTGGAAAGATCACAGGTACTGTCGGATGTAATTTTGATTTTCATATAGATAACTCCTTTCGGTTATGCAAAATGGATTAATTTCAAGCAGAAGGAGAATTCATCATAAAGCAGCAGGGTTCCTGCTCCTGTGAACGCATATAGCCTGCGCCCCAATCCCGCATGGCGATGAGCACTGGCATCAGACTTCTGCCGCGTTCTGTGAGAGAGTACTCTACCTTCGGCGGAATGACTGGATAGACCTCGCGATGAATCAGCAGATGCGTCTCCAGCTCGCGCAACTGCTGTGTCAGCATTTTAGGCGTAGCACTGGCAATTAGTTTTTTCAGTTCGGAGAAGCGCAGCGTCCCTTCAGACAAGTGCCAAAGAATCAACGCCTTATATTTGCCGCCGATCAGCTCTAAGGTGGCTTCAACGGGACAAGTGTTGCTCATAACGACCTCCTTACAGTATCAAAAAGGATAGTTTGGTACATAAATGTGCGTACTTGTTTTTTAAGAATAATCCTGTAAAATAGTATCATAAATATGTGAAAGTGTCAATCGTTGTATACCAATGGTTCGGATGTGAGGTGACTAACTATTAAAAGTCAAGCCCTAAAGCAGAAAAAATGTTCTGCTGTAAAATGGGCGCACTGAAGTAAGCTCTCTTTCGAGCGCTAAAAAATGGAATTAGAGATGAT
>CAYVCR010000064.1:0-7484 GCA_964450205.1 uncultured Oscillospiraceae bacterium
GGCTGAGAAACCAGCATATTGTCGGTGTCAACACCCAACGCAGCTGCATAGACAGGATCCAAAGCATGCTCTGCGTCAACGAAAGCTACCTCGCCGCCCATCTTCTGAGCCTCTGCCAAAATGTGCAGTGCAAGGGTGGTCTTACCGGAAGATTCAGGGCCATAGATCTCAATAATACGCCCCTTGGGCACGCCGCCAATACCCAGCGCAGCATCCAGTGCCAAGGAACCGGTAGGAATCGCCTCCACATTCATTTCAGGGCGGTCACCCAGGCGCATAACGGTACCTTTACCAAAATTCTTTTCGATCTGAGAGATCGCAGTCTGCAAGGCCTTCTTCTTATCAGTTGCCGGGGTGGGTGCTTCATAGACTGTCTTTTTCGTAGCCATATCAACTTTCCTTCCTTTGGGCAAGAACTGCCCTTTCTCTGTCATTATAGTCTCTGGAACGCTCCAGTACGGTATGCCCATTTTCTTCCAGGATCGCACAAACATCATCCCCCTGACCCATACCAAATTCAAAGCACAGGTATCCACCGGGTTTTAATGCCTCTGAAAAGTTTTTTGCGATGGCTCTGTAAAAGTCAAGGCCATCACTGCCGCCATGCAAAGCCAAGTGGGGCTCATAATCCTTCACACTGCCGGGCAGCTCCTGCATTTCCGCAGTTGTGATGTAAGGCGGATTGGAGATGATCATATCAAATTTACCAAGAAACGGTGCAGGTGGTTTCAGTGCATCCGCCTGTATGCAGGAAACGCGACCAGAAAGTTTCTGCTGCGTGACATTTTTCTTCGCCACCGCCAAGGCTTCCTTGGAAATATCTGCCAATGTCACCTTGGCGTCCTTCACGCGGCTTGCCACCGCAAGCCCAATACAGCCGGAGCCGGTACACAGATCCAAAATGCGGGGTGAGCTGCTCAGAAACAGTCCCTGCCGGATCGCCAATGCAGTCACTGCACAAGTGTCATCTCTGGGGATCAACACGTTCTGATCCACGTGGAGCGTCATGCCGTAAAAATCCCACTGGCCCAGCACGTAGGCAAGCGGCTCACCATTCAGGACCCGCTGTACTGCATGGGACATTGCCTCACATACTTCATCACCAACAAACATGTCCTTGTCTGCCAAAACCTGCTCTTGCGTCTTACCGGTTACATGGCACAAAAGACTGCGGGCCAGCATACTTGCATAATTCTCATTTTCCTGCCTCATGAAAGCACGACGCGCTTCCCGGTACAATTCAGAAATCTGCTTTACCAACGGTCTGACCCCTCTTCTTCGGGAATAACAGCCTGAAGAGCAGCAATACCGACCTCGATCATGGAGTCATCCGGCTCAAAGGTGGTAAAATTCTGGAACCACTGGCCGGGAGCCGTCAAAATTCGGGTGAACCAGTTATCATGCCGTCCGATCAGGCGGTTGAGCTCATAGCCGATCGCAACGATGACCGGCAGCAGCAACAGCTTAAAGCCAATCATGGTGACCTTATACAGCAGAGGTGAGCTGTCCTTAAGGAGGGCAACCTCCGGGACGATCGTAAGCAAGAGAGACGAGCCAATAGAAAACACCAGGATCGACAGGATCATAACGACAAGCAGGAAGCTGGTGCCACAGCGAGGATGTTTTCTGGTCTGAGCCCGAACATTTTCTACAGTCAGAGGCAATCCGGCCTCATAGCAGCGGATGGTTTTGTGCTCTGCTCCGTGATAGGAAAAAACGCGTTTCATTTCCTTCATGCGAGAAACCAGCAGAAGGTACGCAACAAAAATGAGGATTCTGACTGCGCCCTCCAGAAGATTCAGCAGCAGCTGGCTTTCGATCCAGCGATCAAAGACACTGCCGATCACCATTGGCAACAGGAAGAATAAACCGATAGACATCAGCAGGCCCATTGCCACGGCCAAACCAATCACAAGATTTTGAAACTTCTTATCTCCCAGTTTCTCCTCCAGCCACTTATCCAGCTTGGAGGGTTCCTGCTGGCTCTCCTCAGGCGACAGATCCGCAGAGCGCATCAGTGCCTTGACACCCGTCACCTGTGCATCAAAAAAATTGACAGCGCCGCGAATCAACGGCCAGGACAGGACCGAGTTCTTAGGGTGAAGTTTACGTGGGGTAGTCTCCACATGCAAGCCATCTGCGCCACGGGTCGCGATCGCATCCAGCTTAGGACCGCGCATCATAATGCCTTCGATCAAGGCTTGACCGCCAATAGTTGTTTTGAATTTTTCTTTGTTTTCAGTTGCCATAGTATTCATTTCCTCACACAGATGCCGGCAGCCGCACCGTAACCAAGGTGCCACCTTCCGGCGCATTTTCAAGGATCAGTTCACCGCCATGCATCTCCACGATCTCATCGCAGACAGCAAGTCCGATACCGGACCCGCGGGCCTTAGAGCTGCCCTTGTAGAATTTCTTTTTTACTAGCGGGAGCTCATCCTCAGGGATACCGGGGCCAAAGTCCCGAATACAGACGATCACATCGTCTTTATCCCTTTTCATAGTAGCTTCGATCCGCTTCCCTTCGCCGCCATGCTTGGCGGCATTGTCCATAATATTCAAAAACACCTGGCGCAGACGTTTGGGATCACAGGAAATTTCCGGAATGTCGTCTTCACTTTCGATATATTCCAGTTCGATTCCGTCCTGTGCAAGGCGGCTGCCATACATAAATACTGTATCCTCAAATTCTGCACGAATGTCAGTCAGTTCCATGTTCAGCGTCATACGATCACTTTGGATCCTGGTGAAATCTAACAGCTCCAACACCATTTCTGTCAGTCGCTGACCTTCCCGGTGGATGATCTTCACACCACGTCGGGTACCATCATCCAGCTCCTCGGAGCTGAGTAGCGTTTCGCTCCAACCGGTAATTGCAGTCAAAGGTGTGCGCAATTCATGGGAAAGAGAGGAAATAAATTCCGTCTGCATCTTTTCGTTCTGATTCAGCTGGATGGACATCTCATTGATAGTCTGCGCCAGCTCACCCACCTCATCATCATATCGTGTCTGTATCTGGCTGCCATAGCTGCCGCTGGTGATCATTTTTGCCTTATCAACGATCTGCGATAAGGGCACAAGAATCGAGCGAATATAATAATTACTGCTCAAAAGGACGATACCCATCACCAGCAGCAACGCCGCAAAAGCGATGCCCGCAATGATCAATATCTGCCTGTCCATGATCTTGGTCGAGGTCACATAGCGCAGCACGCCGATCACCTCACCATTCACATAGATCATCGGGCTGGATACCGCCATGATCCGTTCACCGGTAAGCGGATCCTCGCCGATATAAGGCTGGATCTGCTTCGTTTCCACCGCCAGGGAAATATCTGATGTTGTTGGTGACGGCCCCGCCCATTTGCCGTAGGAGGAAGCCACGATACGTCCTTGTGAGTTAATAAACTGCAGTTCCAAAGAATTGCGGTCCTCAAAGGTTTGCGCATAAGTAATGCAAGACTGATAAAACTGATTATAGTCTTGATTCAGATAGTCTGCAAAAAAATCAGTAGTCGTTCTCGCGCGGTAGCGCATATCCGACTCCATGGAGGAGTAATAATACACCGCAAATACGGCAGTAACGATCAGCACACACACCAGGCCCAGTGCGCTCAGGATACCCAATGTATTGAACATCCAACGCTTGCGCAGGCCTTTGATTTTGATCAATGCTACTCCTCCTTCCCTGTTAGTCGGTGGTTAGATCATGCTCCCCACTTATAGCCAAATCCCCATACGGTGGTAATGTAAGTGGGATTGGCAGTATCGTCCTCGATCTTGATGCGCAGACGGCGAATATTCACGTCAACGATCTTCAGTTCGCCCTCGTAATCACGGCCCCAAACAGCTGCCAAGATATCTTCTCTGGACAGCGCGCGGCCGGGATTCTGCATAAACAGCTTCAAAATGGAGTACTCCACCTGGGTCAAACGGATCCGGTTTCCAGATTTTTCCAAGGTATGGTTTCTTGTATTCATCACAAACGGGCCCTGTGCTAAAAGCTCGGTATCCATGCCATTATCGCCACCGATACGGCGATACAGCGCATCGATGCGTGCCGTCAGCTCTGCTGGTGAAAAGGGTTTCGTCACATAATCATCAGCACCCGTCATTAGACCGGTGACCTTATCCATTTCCTGAGTACGAGCCGTCAGCATAATAATACCGATCTGCTTGCTGGTCGCACGGATGCGCCGGCAGACCTCAAACCCGTCAATGTCCGGCAGCATAATATCCAGAATCGCAACACCGATATCCGGATTCTCCCGCAGCTTGTCCAGCGCCTCCATGCCGGTGCCTGCCTCGATGGCCTCATAGCCAGCGCGCTTAAGGTTGATCACCACAAAGCTGCGAATATTCACTTCGTCTTCCAGAATCAATACTTTTTTCATTTTATGTCTCTCCCGTTTTCCAATCCCGCTGGATCAAATGGAATCTTTTTATGATTACATCCTGGGTAATGCCGTAATTGTATGCTTCCTGGGCCAAAGTCGCCCAAAAAGTCACCGATTCAGTTGAATATACAATAAAGCTATCCTCTTCACCGCTCTGCTCTGTTCGGCTTTGCCCGCTTTGTGCGGTAATCGTAAGAATCCTTATGGTATCCGTGAAGGATTCATTCCATAAATGGAATTCATACTGACTGTTCTGCTGCCGCACTGTCAGTTGGGATGCCCACTGGCTCTCCAATTCAAAGTACCAGCCTCCCACGAAATTATGGTAGGTAAACATCTTGTCCACCTCAGAACCATCCGCTTTCATGGCGTACCAGCGGATCAGGTCATGACGCTCTGTACCGCTGCTGCTTTCCATAGGCTTCATGGTGATCAGCGATGGCAGCTCCACGACACTGTCATTATCAATATCGTCTGCATACACATAATAGTTGCGCATCGTCCTGACACTGGTGCCCGATTCGTTGGAAAAGCTGACGTTGACAAGGGCGCCATTCCGGCAGGTATACACATCAGTAATCAGCATGGTATCCTCAACTGCACTGGCAACATAGACAGCCGGCTCGCCACCGTGGAGCTTGCCCACAAGAACACGCTTGAGCTTGTCAGCGGATTCGGACATGCTGATTTCGTTGGATCTTTCCAGAATCCCGTTTTCGATCCCATAGAACTCCGCAATACCGTTGTCAGCATCGGTTTGACCTGGCCGCAGCACAAACAGTTCTGTACTGCCATCTGCATCCAGATCAACTGTCAAAAATTTAGAGCAGTTCGTAGTCACCAGAGTGGAAACTTCCATGTTTTCATCAAATCTGTAAACAGAGACGGAACGGACGACCTGGTCCGCCACCTGGCTGCCAACAACGATCTCCACACCGCCCTCATTATCCATTCTTGCATACTCGACCTGTTCGAAAGCCGCACCGGTACTCTCGATCGTCTGTACATGTTCAAAGGTTTCATCGTTCTGCCGGAAAACCAGGATCCGCAGCGGATGCTCGGAGCTTCCCTTTGCAAAAAGCAGGTACTCCTGCGTGCCGTCGCCATCCAAATCAGCATTCTGGACAGCCTGCTGATTTTCACCAGACAGCGGTGCGCAATACTCAAGACCGGACATTGCACTATCGATCGCTGACTGCAGATCGTTGTAGTCATCCGACCGTTTGGGCGGATAGTACATTTCGTCCACTGTGCGCATGCAGCCGGTCAAAAGAAGTACTGCCAGCAGCAGACATATGCATTTTATCATCTTGCCCATGGCAGCACCCCCTTCAAAACAGTATAACATATTGCCCTTCAAAAGAAAAGCTATTTCAGCACAACATTCTCTTTTCCCAAAACATTTTCCAGTTCCTGGATCATGGTTCTGTCCAGCGCACATTTTGTGCCTCGGCGCTGCTTTGTATCTGCAAAATAGACAACTGCCTGCTTGTCGCCGGGGAACATGTTCAGAATGGCCCGCACTTTCCCAAAAAGCTTGTCCTCCTGGGTAGGAAGGCGCAGATACAGAGTCGTACGTTCCTGCTTTATATCCTCAGGGATAGCCCTTTGTGTTTGGAAATCGCTGATGGGCCTTGCGCGGTTCACAATGATCTGTGGCTCCTTATCGTCCCGCAGGGAAAGTCTGCCGGTAATCACAACAGGCAGGTTCTCACCAATGTAACCGCCATATTCCTTAATAACATTGGAAAACACCAGCATTTCAATGGCAGCCGTGTCATCCTCGACAGTGATATATGCCATCATAGAATTATTGCGTGTTGTCTTCATCTTCATGGTTTGGATGATACCTGCAACACTGACGATCTGATCGTCCTGATAGGTGCTTTCCTCATCCAACAACGATGCGATCGGCACGACCTTTGTGTTGCGCAAATATGCCCGGTAATCGTCCATAGGATGACCAGACAGGTAAATGCCTGTTGTCTCCTTCTCCATAAGCATTAGGTCTGCCTTATTCATTTCAGCCAGCTTTGGAATCGGAATAGCCGCTGTCTGATCTTCCTCCTGAAGCATAGCGAACAGGCCCATCTGGCCTTCCAAATTCCGTTTGCGGGACGCTGCAATGGAATCCATCATGGTGTCGTATACTGCCAGAAGCTCACTGCGGTGATAACCGAAGCAATCCATTGCACCACATTTGATGAAATTCTCGACTGCACGTTTATTCAGCTCGCCCTCTCCCATCCGCTGGATAAAATCTTCCAGAGACTTGAACGGGCCGCCCTCATTACGCTTGGCGACCATAGAGCGGATCAAGCCACGGCCGACACTCTTGACTGCGCCAAGGCCAAAACGGATGGCATCACCTTCCACAGCAAAGTTCACATCCGAGTGATTCACATCCGGAGGTAATACCGGGATCCCCATCTCCTTGCATTCCGCAATGTAACCAGAGATCTTGGTCGCAGAGTCCAGCACTGAGGTCATCAGCGCGGCCATGTACTGCCTGGGATAATGGCATTTCAGATATGCCGTTTGATAAGAGACCACTGCGTAACAAACAGCATGGGCCTTGTTAAAGGCATAGTTGGCAAAGGCAACGATCTCATCATAGATGGACTGGGCAACGGATTCACTGACTCCCTTAGCCATAGCGCCGCTGATTCCCTGCTTTTCGTCGCCATAGACGAAGACCTTACGCTCCGCCTCGATGACCTTCATTTTCTTTTTGGAGATAGCACGGCGAATATTATCCGCCTGGCCCATTGTATAGCCACCCAAAGAACGGAATATCTCGATAACCTGCTCCTGGTAGACGATACAGCCGTAGGTAACGCGGAGGATCGGCTCCAAAAGCGGTGTCTTATAGCGGATCTTCCGATGGTCCAGCTTGTTGGCAATAAACGTGGGGATCGAGTCCATGGGGCCCGGGCGGTACAGCGCCACGATAGCCGTCATATCTTCAATGGAAGTCGGCTTCATGTTCACACATACACCGGTGATACCGGCAGATTCCAGCTGAAAAACGCCCTGAGTCTTGCCCTCTGCCAGCATAGCAAAGGTCTCCGGGTCGTTATCCGGCAC
>CAYVCR010000065.1:0-7292 GCA_964450205.1 uncultured Oscillospiraceae bacterium
AATCCTCCGATTTGATCTCCACGTCGTTGCTGTCATCCTGGATGTCGGGAATCACTTCCACAGCAGCAAAAGAGGTCTGGCGGCGGGCATTGGCATCAAAGGGAGATACACGCACCAGGCGGTGGACACCGTTCTCACCCTTCAGGAAGCCGTAGGCATTATCGCCCTCAATGAGGATATCGGCAGACTTGAGGCCTGCTTCTTCGCCCTCCTGGTAGTCCATGATCTTATAGGTGTAGCCGTGAGCCTCTGCCCAGCGGGTGTACATACGATAAAGCATCTGGCACCAATCCTGTGCCTCAGTACCACCGGCACCGGCCTGGAAGGATACCATAGCATTGTTGCCATCATAATTGCCGGTAAGCAGTGTCTCCAGACGGCAGCGCTCCATCTCCTCGCTGAGTTTCTGAAAGCCTTCCTTCAGCTCGTCGAGCATAGAGTCATCATCTTCCTCAGCGGCCATCTCACAGATGGTCATCATATCCTCCCAGGAGGATACCATGGCTGCATACTTAGCGATCTTGGATTCCACCAGCTTTGCCTTCACAACGATCTTCTGACTCTTATCCGGATCGTCCCAAAAGCCGGGAGCCTCCTGCATGGCCTGGTAGCGCTCCAGCTCATTGCGCAGGCCCTCCAGATTCAGAGAATCGGCCAGGCCGTCCAGAGCAGGCTTACAATCGTTCAGCTTCTGCTTATATACATCAAATTCGATATTCATGGGTGATAACCCTCGTTTCCTAAATTTCCGCGCATATTATAACGGAAATTTGCCGTTCTGTAAAGGGGAAATCGCAAAAATAGGTGGATTCTCTTATCTTTCGCTGGGACGGCCTGCGTCCTCATCAAAAATCAGATCCTCTAAATCAGCATAAGGATCGTTGGTTTCCCGCATTAGGATAACCTCCTTTCTTTTTGAGTACTCTTAGCAGTATATGCCTGCCATGCGAAAAAAGCACGTGAAATGCGTTCTGCTGATTACAAAATATCTGGCCAAAATGCCACATGTGTTTACTTGACAATAATTAAAACCATGATATCATGAATATATTCGTATTTATGTAACAACACAGATAGGAGTTACAATGACTGATATTCTATTTATCTCTCCTCGTATGGATAATGACTTTTCATCTGAATCTGTCGGCACTTTGCTGTTAGCCACCATTCTTCGTAGCAACGGTTTGAACACCAAAATCATACCGCTTGTGCGATTTGGTCTTGCTGATGGTTTCACGGCTTTTCTAAATAACGCCACCAACATAATAAGCCAGGAGCAACCTAAAATCGTTTCCTTCTACACAAGATGTGATAATTACCATCTTGTTTTGAAACTCGCCGAACAGCTGAAGCAGCACCTGCAGGCCTACATTGTTTTCGGTGGTCCGCAGGCAGATATCACCGCGTACCAAACGATCAGCAATATGCCGTATGTGGATTACATATGCTGTGGCGAGGGTGAGAATACGGTTTATCCCTTTTTCCTGTCCTTGTTAAAGGGCATGCCAGATCTATCCGTTCCTGGTCTAGTTTACAGGCATGACGGAAAAACCGTTGCGAATCCGCGCCCAGAATTGATACAGGATCTGGACAGCTTGCCCAACATCGACTATTCCCTTTACCATTCGGACAAAGCAATGGATCTTTCAAATCCGTTCCAAATCGATGTGGGACGCGGCTGTCCGTTTGGCTGTACCTATTGCAGCACAAAAAGCTTCTGGGGCAGAAAATACCGCTTAAAAAGCCCCCAACGCATTGTGGCCGAAATCAAAGACGCACATGAACAATTTGGCGTTTCTTACTTCTTGTTTGATCATGACATGTTTACAATGAACCGCGCTAAAGTGACAGAAACCTGCAAGCTGATCAAACAATTAAACTTTCCGATCACATGGAGATGTAGCGCCCGGCTCGACTGCATCGACAAAGATTTAATCGACACTATGGTGGACGCCGGTATGGTAGGTATCTTTTTAGGTATTGAAACCGGTTCTGCGCGCATGCAGAAAAGCATCAACAAAAAGCTAAATCTTGATAATGCCCTTGAGCTGCTGTCGTACATTGATTCCAAAGGTTGTAAGGTAACCACCTCTTTCATTTTTGGTTTCCCCGAAGAAAGCGAAGAAGATATCTCTCAGACTATCGCCTTGCTCGCAGAATGCATCAAGTTGAAGCATCTCAAGCCTGCGCTCCATCTATGTACATTCCTCCCCGGCACTGAGATGACATTAAAATACTTGTCCAGCTTGACTCCCGCAGACAACTATTCCAACATTTCTGGCTCCTATGCGTTGGAAGAATGTAAGGATATGATCGATGCACATCCTTCCATATTTTCTCAATTCTGGGAATATAAAACACAATTGCGGGATAAACTGCGTTACTTTGTACATTTCATTCAAACCTGGACGCTGTTGCAGCCAGTCTATCAGTACATAAGCGAAAAGTACCCTTCCAATCGTCTAGTCGAGATGTATTATGATTTTGTCAGACAAAACGCAGACATTTTATTCCATACCAAAGACCTGCCGTGGCAAGAGCAGATTCAGGCACTGATTACTGCTGACCATTTACCTGAGCTTTTTAAAGATGATCCGCGCTATGATATTATGATCGATTTTTATAAAATGCATAATATACGCAGTTTAATCAATTTAGGACAGATAAATCAGGCAACAGATATTTACTGCTTCTCTCCTGCAGACATCCAATCAAAGGCATGTCTGCAAGAGTACGTCCGCAGACGCTGCATCGTTACGCATTCACGAGGTATTGACCAGACTACAAAAATGGTCATCCGGGTACTTAAGTAACAGGAGTTTGATATCCGCTCTGCATTTGTTTGTCTGATCCTGTACTGTGATTAGCATTGACACCCGCTGCATTTTTTTGTACAATGCTATGGAGCATGCGCCAGTAGCTCAGCTGGATAGAGCATCCGCCTCCTAAGCGGAAGGTCGGGGGTTCGAATCCCTTCTGGCGTGCCAGAAAAGAAACACCCTTTGTCTACCAGTCAAAGGGTGTTTCTTTTCAACGAAATAGATCCCTTGCGGGATTTGTGAAATACGTTTGCGCGTGTGAAATATTGCTTCGCAATGAAAAATGGCTGCGGGCGTGGGTGGATTTATTTCATTTCACTTTCTGCGATAGCAGAAAACTTCACAATTCACGAAGTGAATTATTTCACCGTGAGTGCAAGCGAACGATTTCACTAAAAAAGTGTGAGAGTTCGAAGTCATACACAAATCCGCGAAAATATCTTTTTCATAGCCCATTGACAACGTAAAAAACCACCCCAAGAGGGGTGGCTTTTATTATTTAGGATAAATTCTGCATCAGTTCGTTGATGCCTACACCAGCAGCAACTACAATGATTACAATAACAATCGCTACGGCCAGGACAAGCAGCGCCATACACCAATAGGAACGCGCGAAGCTCTTGAGGCTCTTATTTCGAGGCGCAAAGGACATAACGATCAGCAGGACAAAGCCGGCAAAGGGAAGCATAAACAGCAGACGCCAGCCAACATAGCCCCACGCAGACAGCGGCTTATACTCCTCCGGAATCTCCTGCTTGACGGGCATTGGGGGCACACGAAGATTGACAGGCTGAGGAATGGGCGGTATCGGAGGCACCGGGATCTGGACGTGGGGAATCTCAGTCTCAAGCTTAACGCCGCATTCTGCACAGAAGGCAGCATTCTTTTCGTTGACCGTTCCGCACTTTGAACAATTCATACAGTTTCCTCCCTTATTTTTCCAGAGCTATGCTCCTTATGGATTTTATTGTAACTGCCCCAAGCTTACTTGTCAACGATTTTGTTACCAAATTGTGAACAAATACCTGAAAAATCGCGCTGCTTTCCGAAGAAGCAGCGCGATTACAGTATTATACAGCCATGTTGGTCAGCAGCAGCACATAAGGCAAAACCAAAGAAAACAGACTGATCAGCCAGGGATACAGCACCTTGCGGGAGCAGAACATCAGAAGCAGGCAGAACACAGTTACCACCATAGGCACCAATACGGCCACAGGGCGGCCGATCATCATCTGAAACTCACCGGAGGCCAGCAGATTGATACCGACCTGCTCCGGCAGCTGTGCCATATTCCGAACCGCCAAAATGATCGCACACACCGCAACAGGGATCGCCAGCAGCACACTGCGCAGCTTATAGATCCAGCGGCCTATTTCTTTCATAACAGCGCCAAAGGTTTTCTTATTCTCGCTCATAAGCCACCTCCATAAAAGTTTTTATCATAATAACACACATCTGCAGGCTTGGCAACCCTTTAAATTTTGCAAGCATAAGCTTAATGTCCGTTTTTTGGGACAGTTTGTGTTGTATCCTTAAGGCATCCAAAAAACACAAGGAGGACAACAACATGAAAACCACCACGATCCGCAAGGCATCCGTTCCCTATCCCAATGCCGCTACCCGCCGGCAAATCGCCAACAAGGTGCTGGACCTTCTGCTGATGGCCGCAATCGGCGCAGGGGTGGCAGCCATGCTGCTGTTCCTGTTAGCGCTGGCGTAAGGCTTTATTCTCCCGGTACAGAGCCGCAAGCCCCTTGACCAACAGGTCCTTATCATAGATCATTGGGGTCTTACACATGGGCACCACAAACTTTGCGATGCCGCCGGTGACCACCACCGTGGTCTTGCTGCCCAGTTCCTGCTCCATCCGCTCCACCATACCGTCCAGCATACAGGCAGTACCCATCATAATGCCACTGCGCATACAGTCGATGGTATTGCGGCCAATGGCCTTTTTCGGCTGATCCAGCTGCAAGCCCGGCAGCAGTGCCGTGCGCTCAGTCAGCGCGTCCATAGAGATCTTGACACCGGGGCAGATACAGCCGCCTACCAGCGCGCCGGTCTCATCCAGCACCGTCATGGTGGTGGCTGTGCCCATGTCGATGATGATCATAGGCGGCTTGTGCTCCCGCAGGGCAGCCACCGCGCCGACCACCAGGTCAGCGCCGGTCTGACTGGGATTCTCCAGGCGGATGTTCAGGCCGGTCTTCAAGCCGGGGCCTACCACCAGACTCTGCTTGCCGGTGAGTTTCTTAATGGCAGTCTGTACAGAGTTGAGGACCTGCGGTACAACCGAGGCAATGATCGTACCCTCCACGTCTTCGGCCTGGACACCGTATACATCCAGCAGGATCTTCAGATCCACGCAGTACTGATCGGAGGTCTTGGTGGAATCCGTGCGAAGTCTTGCTTCAAAAACGATCTCGTCATCCCGGACGCCACCCAGGACAATATTAGAGTTCCCAATATCGATGGTTAAAATCATGGCATTTCCTCCAAATCTGCCTGCGTGATAAAGTAGCAGGCCGTGACCTCGCTGTCTTCAATTTTGATAATACCGGCACTGCCGCTCATGGAGCCGCAGCTGCCCGGATTCATGACCCACAAGCCATCCGGCTCCTGGTGACAGTCCACCCGATGGGTGTGGCCGTACAGGACTACCTGTGCGCCCATTTTTCTTGCGTCCGCAAGAAGAGCGCCGATCCCCATTTTCACGCCGTGACGGTGGCCGTGGGTCATGTGGAACCACACGCCGCCGATGGGATAGCTGCGCACCTCCACAGCACCGGGCGGGCAGCGGTAACGGTCGCAATTACCCGGTACCTGGTGGAATACGATATGGGGATTTTCCTCGGCCATGGCTTCGCCGTCATCGTAGTGATCGCCCAAGTGGACAACCGCATCCGGCTTCACTGCCCGGATACACCGGCGCATAAAGCTAAGGCCTGCATGGGAATCGGATAAGACAAGTATTTTCATAGTTCACCTGCTGTACGTTTGCTGCATATAGTGTATTGTAACATTATTTTGAGCAGGAGGCAATCCAATGCAGAAAAATTCTCAGGATTTTTCCATGGAGGAGGTCATGCGACTGGCAAAAAGCCCTGCCGGGCAGCAGCTTCTCGCCATGCTGCAGCAGTCCGACAGCGATCGGGTACAGCAGGCAGCCAGTCAAGCCGCCGCCGGTGATTTCGCGAGCGCAGCACAAACACTCAATGCGCTGCTTTCCTCTCCGGAGGCACAGGCACTGGTAAAGCAGCTGGGAGAATAGGCTATGGACGATATGGAATCCAAGCTGGGTGCCATTCTGAGCAACCCGGAGATGATGCAGAAGATCATGGCCTTTGCCCAGAATTTTAACCAGAATGACGGTGGTGTAAAACAGGAAGCGCCCAGACAGGAAGCATCGCCCCCTTTTCCGGATCTGGATCCTGCGATGCTCCAAAGGCTGACAGGCATGGCACAAAGCAGCAGGATCGACAACAACCAGCAGCTTTTACTGAAAGCCCTGCGTCCCTACTTAAGCAACCGGCGGATCTGGAAGCTGGAACGGGCCATGCGGGCCGCCAAAATGGCGGGCCTGGCCACTGCATTTCTAGGGACCTCCCCCGCAAGCAGGTGACAAATATGTATAACCGTTATGTACCCCAATCCGACGGCTCCTACCGTCGCAGCCGGGTCGCTGAGCCACGGCCACAGCGTCCGGCACCGCATCAGCAGAGGCCAGAGCCGACCCCCTGCCCACCACCGCCAACGCAGGAGTATACGCCGCAGCAGAAGTCATCCAGTCTGTCCAGACAGGAGGAGAAGGTGGGTGGTTTCCTGCGGCAGCTGCTGCCAAAGGATTTTGATACCGGGGATCTGATCGTGATCCTGCTGTTGCTTTTGATGGCAGGCGATTGCGAAGAGGACAGAAACAATGCGCTGCTGACGATCGCATTGTATTTCATGATGTGAAAAAGGCTACCCCACAGGGTAGCCTTTCAATTTACTTGGCGACGAAGCCGACCTTTTTATAGACCTTGCGCAGGGTCTTTTCTGCCACGTAGCTTGCCTTCTCGGCACCGGCACGGTAGACGCTCTCCAGGTAAGCTTTGTCCTTCATCAGCCGCAGGGACTCCTCGCGGATGGGACGCAGGTGCTCCACCACGGCCTCGCCCACAACAGGCTTGAACTTGCCGTAGCCGCAGCCGATGAACTCGTTCTCGATCTCCTCGTAGGTCTTACCGGTAACGGCGGAGTAGATGGTCATCAGGTTGGCGACGCCGGGCTTGTTCTCCTTGTCATAGCGGACACAATTCTCGGTATCGGAGTCGGTGATGGCCCGCTTGAACTGCTTCATGACCACCTCGGGGGCATCCATCAGCAGCACACGGCCGGTATCCTCATTTTCAGACTTGGACATCTTGGCGGTAGGATTGGTCAGGCTCATGATTCTTGCTCCCACCTTGGGAACGAAGGGCTCGGGGATCT
>CAYVCR010000066.1:0-7250 GCA_964450205.1 uncultured Oscillospiraceae bacterium
GCTGCGGACAATGAAGTCCTTTAGGGTCTTGTTCAGGGCGTGACCCATGTGGATATAGCCGTTAGAGAAGGGAGGGCCGTCGTGGAGCACGAAGGGGGGCAGGTCCTTGTTCTTCTCCAGCATGGCGTTGTACAGATCCATTTCCTGCCACTTTTCCAGCATACCGGGCTCCCGGGCAGGCAGACCGGCCTTCATGGGGAAACCGGTCTTCGGGGTGATGATGGTGTTCTTGTATTCCATCGGTGATCGATCCTTTCCTATTGTAATGTAGTGCGGGGGCTTGCTCCCGCCGTGAAAGCATAAAAATAAGCCTTTGTCCCTTGAACAATCAAGAGACAAAGGCGTAAGTTACCTCTGCGGTACCACTCTTATTCCAGCCTGTGGCTGGCACTCGTGTGCGCGGTATCGGGCGCGCCCGGCGCAGCCTACTGCCCAAAGGGTTCGGTGCGCAGCTCCGAGGGGATATGACCGGCTGCCGCTTGCTGCCTTGCACCATCCGGCAGCTCTCTGGAAGCGGTTAGAACAGGTCACCTGTCCTCATCTATGCATTTCTTATTTATCAGTGGGGTTATAGTTGGGGCCGAACATCAGCTTGTCGAACTTGCCGGTGGTGTCGGACACAGGATGCTTTGCCTCAGAGATGGGAGGCTCGTCATCGGTGGTGCCCACCAGTGCCTGCAGGTTGGCAGAGATCTCGTCAGCTACAGCATCGGTGGAGATGGCCCGGGTGTGGCCCTCGGCACGGTCATAATCGAATGCGCCGGTGGGAGCGGGCTTGTTGTTCTCCTTGATGCGCTGCAGGGCCTTGATGCAGGAGTACAGCTGATCCTCCAGGGCCTCGATCTTGGCGCAGGCGGTACGGCGCGCATCGTCTACACGGGCGTTCTCGGCGGCGATCAGTGCGTCGGCATTCTTGGCATTTTCAGCAGCTGCTGCATTGGCATCGGTAAGCATCTTGGTGCACTTGGCCTCTGCCTCCTTGACCATCATATCACAGGTCTTCTGGGCATTGACGATAGCATCCTTCATGCTGGCTTCGTTATTGCGGTATTCCTCCAGCTTGCTGACCAGCACCTTCATCTTGCTCTTGAGCAGCGCATTTTCCTTATACAGGGTGATATAGTCCTCGGTCAGCGGCTCCAGGAACTCGTCCACGGACTGCATGTCGTAACCACCGAAGGTGGCGCGGCTGAAGGAGACCTGATCGATCTGTTGCGGTGTAAACATAGTTACGTCCTTTCTCTACTGACTTATGCCTGCACGGCTTCGATCTGGATGTGCTCCAAGTCACCCACCACAGCCATGTTGTGGGGGCAGAACAGGTAAGTGGACTGTGCGATCTTCTTGACAGAGCCATCCAGGGCGTACACGGCACCGGACAGGAAGTCCACCACGCGGCGGGTCAGAGCCTTGTCCACGTTCTCCATGTTCAGGATGACAGCCTTTCTCTTGCGCAGCTCGTCAGCTGCCTTGGCGGCATCGTCAAAGGTCTTGGCATGGAACAGGACGACCTCCTGCTTGCCGGCATTCATATTCAACACCTGGCCGCTGAAGCTGCCGGAGGTGCTGGCGGAAGGTGCGGAGGCAGGTTCCTCATCCTTCACGGCAGAAGCGAAAGGAGAAGTGCGACGACCCCGGGGAGCGGTATCCTGCTCTTCTTCCTCGAAGGTGTCCATCTCGTCATCGTAATCATCGTATTCTTCGTCAGCGTAGGGGCGGGTAAAATCCTTGACTTTGTCCCAAAAACTCATTTTTCTGTTTCCTCCTAAATATGTTCGCATCGATTGATGAGAATTAATGATAGTCCCTGGCGCCGAAGATGGCGGTGCCCACACGGATCATGGTGCTTCCGCAGGCGATAGCCTCCCGGTAATCTCCGGACATACCCATGGACAATATATCTACCCATACATTATCGTATTTTTTTGCCGTTATGTCAACAGAAAGGTTGCACATTTCTTGAAAAAAATTGACAGAATCTGCAGAATTTTCGCAAATTGGGGGGATCGTCATGAGTCCGCGGACCCGAATGGAGTCAAATTCGCCTGCTTTCTCCAGGAGTTTGGACAGCTCTTCCCGGTCACAGCCGGTCTTGCTGTCCTCACCGCCGATGTTTACTTCCAGCAAAATATCCTGGCAGATGCCCAGCTTGGCAGCTTCCTTGGCAATGGCCTCCAGCAGACGGACAGAATCTACACTCTGGATCAGATCCACTTTACCCACCACCTGCTTGACCTTATTGGTCTGCAGATGGCCGATGAAATGGACCGGTGCGCCCTCATAGGCATTTTCAGAGAGCTTCTTCACAAGCTCCTGGACCCGGTTTTCGCCGCAGCAGTCTACACCGGCGGCAATGGCCTGCCGGACGGCGTCGGCATCGTTCATCTTGGTGGCGGCGCACAGGGTGATATCCTCGGGCCTGCGGCCTGCGGCAATGGCAGCCTCGGCGATTTCTGCCCGGATCCGGGCAATATTCTCAGCAATGGACATGATTGGATAACCTCTTTCTTTTTTGTGTGTTCACGTGATCGTGTCGCGTCGGCGCTGCGCCGCCCAAAGAAAAAGGCGGCGAAGCATTGCTCCGTCGCCCTTTTGCTATGCAGTCGTTTCTGCGGCTTTCAAAGGCCGGATGGGCACTAAAGTGGAGATGGCATGCTTATAGATCATCTGCTGCTTGCCGTCTGTTACCAACACTACCACAAAGCTGTCAAAGCCTGTGATGGTCCCCCGGAGCTGGAAGCCGTTCATGAGAAATAAGGTCACGGGCACCTTGTCCCGTTTTACCTCCCGTAAAACGGCATCCTGTAAATTGATTGTTTCTGACATATGTATTCCTTCTTTCTGCGAACTTAGGGATACATATATCCTAACACGATTCACTTGTCAAATTCTGTAAGAAACGGTCGCGCCGCAGCAACAATTTCTTTTGTGCCTTCGCCGGGTGCTCTGCGCAGCCAGTGGAGGGCATCGTTGCGGCGGAACCAGGTCAGCTGGCGCTTGGCGTACCGGCGGGAGGACTGCTGCACTTGGGCAGTTGCCTCAGTGATGGTACATTCGCCCTTTAGCGCGCCGATAAATTCCTTGTAGCCGATGGCCTGCAGGGCCGTGCATTTTTCAGGAATGCCCGCCTCCAGCAGGGCACGGATCTCGTCGATCAGTCCCAGCTCCAGCATGATATCCACACGCCGGTCGATCCGGTCATACAGATCCTGCCGGTTTTCATCCTCCAGGGCAAACCATACCGGCTGATACCGGGGCGGCAGCAGCTGGGTCTTTTCGTTGTGGGCGGTGATGGTTTCTCCTGTTTCGTAGTAAACTTCCAGCGCCCGCAGGATCCGTTTCCGGTCCGCAAGATGGAGCCGAGCAGCGGTAGGCGGATCGATAGCGGCAAGCAGCGCCAGCATGGCTTCCATGCCGTCACGATCTGCCTGCTGTTCCAGCTTTTCCCGCATGCCTGTGGAAGGGTAGGGGGCAAAGGCGTTTCCCCGGATCAGAGCATCCATATAAAGGCCGGTGCCGCCGGCGACGATGGCAGTCTTTCCCCGGGAAATAATATCGTCCACGATGGGCGAGGCCAGCTCACAGTAGCGGCTGACGGAGAAATCCTCCCGGGGGTCAGCCACATCCAGCATGTGGTGGACGATGCCGTCCATCTCCTCACGGGTAGGCTTGGCAGTGCCGATGTCCATGCCCCGGTAGACCTGCATGGAGTCGCAGGATACCACTTCGCCGTCATAGAGCTTGGCCAGCGCGATGGCAAGGGCCGTCTTTCCGGAGGCAGTCGGCCCGGCTACACAGATAATTCTATCCATCATGCTTCAGGCAGCTTGTCCAATCGTTCGTTGCAGTTAGGGCAGCGGTCGGGCAGCTTGCTGTGGATGCCCTTGAACTTATCGCCGCAGTGGGGGCACTTGACCAGGGTGTAGCGCCACACAGCACCGGCAGCTACCAGCGCCACGGCAATGATGGTGGGGACCCACTTGAGGGTCATGCCGTTGATGACCATGTCTGCCAGGTTGTACACCACACCGGCACCCATGAGCACGTTGGCGATGGTCATATGGACCTTAGGCGTCAGCTTCTTCATGGGTGATTTCCTCCTCAAAAACGGACTTGTTACAGTTGGGGCAGGTATCCGGCAGCTTGTACTTGGCGGGCAGGAACGCGCCGCAGTGGGGGCACTTGAGTGTAAATGCCTTATACAATACGGACCCAAAGACAACGGCCACAGCGACCCACACCAGATAGTGGACACCCTCGTTGCCCTGATTCAGGATCACACCGGCAATTGCCAGCACAACACCCACGATCATGATCAGATGACTGATCCATAAATGCAGCTTCAGATTGTTTTTCATAGATATTACCTCTTAAATTGCTTTTCCAGCTGTTTTTTGCTTAATGTGATGCAGATGGGCCTGCCGTGGGGACAGTGCTTCAGATCATCCCGGGACATGACCTGCTTGACCAATACATGCAGCTCTTTTTCATCGGTGTGCCAGCCAGCCTTGATGGCGGCCTTGCAGGCAACGGTATGCAGCAGCTCGTCCCGGACAGTGTCCTTGCTCTCTCGGCGGCCGTTCAGCAGATCCGCTGCCAGCGCATCCAAAGCATCGGCTGCATCGTCTGGGGCCAGATCCATGGGGATCTGACGGATCAGCACCTTGCTGTCGCTGAATTCATCGATCTCAAAACCCAATTCATCCAAAAGCGGCTTGTTGGCAAGCAGGATCCCCGCGCATTCCGGACTGAGCCTGCAGCTGATGGGTGTCAGCAGGGTCTGGGCGCTGATGGCTTCTTGCTTTTCCTTGAGTTTTTCAAACAGGATCCGCTCGTGGGCGGCATGCTTATCGATCAGATAGGCCTCCTCGCCCTGCTCCACCAGGATGTAACTGTTGTATAGCTCGCCCACCATGCGCCAGGGGATCTCCTTGGGCATGGGAAGCACCTGCTGCTCCGGCTCTTCCTGTACAGGCTCGGCCTTGGGCAGGATGACCTGCTCCTTGACCGGCTGGGGTGCGGAACGCTCCACAGCGGCGGCCACAGCCGCAGCAGCGATAGGACTGGGTTGGGGGGCGTCGGCAATGGCTGCGGAAAAATTCTTGAACTCCTGGGCAGTCATGGTGCGGAAGAAGTTTTCCTGCTTGGGCGCAGTCGGCGCAGGGGGCAGGGGTGCTTTCTGCACAGGCGCAGCAGGCTGGGGAGCAGGCTTGAACTGGACCTGGGGCCTGTCAGGGGCCTTGTTCAGTGCACCCAGCGCACCGTAGTGAACACAGTCAAAGACTGCCTTCTCGTTCAGGAATTTCACTTCTGTCTTGGCAGGGTGTACGTTCACATCCACCGCAGAAGCTGGCAGCTGCAGGTGCAGCACACAGGCGGGAAATTTGCCCACCATGATCTGGTTGCGGTAGGCTTCCTCCAATGCCTTGATCAGCAGGGCAGACTTGACAGGTCTTCCGTTTACAAAGAAGGTCTGCAGTGCTCGGCTGGGGCGCGCGTCGGTAGGCTTGGAGATAAAGCCTGACAAGCTGTAACTCTCCCAACGGCTCTCCACAGGGATCATGCGGCCGCTGTCCCTGCCGTAAACGGAGTAGACAGCTGCCTCCAATGAGCCGGTGCCGGGGGAGGAAAGGACCTCCTTGCCGTCCCGCAGGAATCGAATGGCCACCTCCGGGTGTGCCAACGCCTGCAGCTGTACCACAGAGGCCACTCTGCCGCCCTCCACGGAGTCGGATTTCATAAATTTCATTCTGGCAGGGGTGTTGAAGAACAGATCCCGCACGATGATGGTAGTGCCGTCGGGACAGCCTGCCTCAGATTCCTCGGTAATATTACCTGCTTCCAGGCTAAGGCTGGTGCCGCTGATGGCACCGGCGGTCTTGGTCAAAAGGTCAATGCGGCTGACAGAGGCGATGGCGGCCAGTGCCTCGCCACGGAAACCCATGGTGACGATGGCGGCCAGGTCGTCGGCGGTACGCAGCTTGGAGGTGGCATGGCGCAGAAATGCGGTCCGCGCGTCCTGCAAGCTCATGCCACAGCCGTTGTCGGTGACCCGCAGGAAGGTCATACCGCCGTCCCGGATCTCTACAGTCACCTGGGAAGCGCCCGCATCTACGGCGTTTTCCAGCAGCTCCTTGACCACACTGGCAGGCCGCTCCACGACCTCACCGGCAGCGATCAGATTGGCCACGTGGGGAGATAATTGTATGATTTTAGGCATAATGTCACCTCACGGAAAGAATGCCGATTTGATTGACGGTCATATGGATCAGAATGCTGGCCCAGATAGAATCTGCCTTATCGTAGGCCAGAGCCAGCGCGATCCCGGCAGGCAGATACTGCACAAAGCTCAGCAACAGCATCAGCGGTGACTGGCTGCCAATGTAGCTGACTATGTGCAGGGCGCTGAAGGCCACGGTGGATACGGCGTAGGCAAGGATCCGGTTTGTGCGGCGCAGCGTACCGAAGATCAGAGCCCGGTACAAGGTCTCTTCGGTAATTGGTACCAGCAGGATCGTGCCGATCGCCATCAGCACATACCGGTCATTTGTCATCGCCTGGATGCTCTGGTCGTTGGCGTTGATAAAATCCGGTGCGATCCGGCTGAAAGCAAAGCTCAGCAGAGTCATAGCGGCGTAGTAGATAGCAAAGCCGATGCCAGCCCAGCGCAGAGTGCGCCAGACAGAGCCCAGGGACAGCTTTGCGCTTTCCCACAGAAACCGCCGGAAGATAAACACCGTCAGCACAAAATTGATGCAGAACATGGTGAAATTCAGCTCGGCAGCGGAAAGCTCCAGCCGGAAAAAATCATTGGTACTTTGCAGCACCATAGGCAGAAGCAGCAGTTGGGCGGCCAGAAAGACCCAGCCCAGCTTCTGCTCTTTTTTTGTTAAGGAAATGGTCATTGTAACATTTTCTTGAGCTTGTACAGCTCGTTCATGGCTTCAATGGGTGTGAGAGTCTCGACGCTGATGGCCTCCAGTGCCGCGCAGACCTGCTGGCCGGTCAGATCCAGCATACTGACCTGATCATCCGGATCTTCCCGGACCCGGACGGGCCGCTGCGGATCCTGGCTCTCCAGCTCGGCAAGGATTTCTCTTGCCCGGTTTACCACACTGTTCGGCAGGCCAGCCAGCTTGGCGACCTCCACACCAAAACTGTCATCGGTTGCACCGGGAACGATCTTGCGCAGGAAGATCATCTTGTCGCCCCGCTTTTTCACGGCAATGTTGTAGTTCTTTACGTTGGGC
>CAYVCR010000067.1:0-7124 GCA_964450205.1 uncultured Oscillospiraceae bacterium
CGCCGTTTCTTGCCACCACGAAGGCGGGCAGATCCTGGTCGATGCAGCCGGTCTCAGCACGGTAGGTCTCGATAGCCTCCGCGGCAGATGCGAACTGACGGCCAATGCCCTGGACATGGGTACGCCAGCCGGCCTCCACCATGCCCCAGTTGGCCTCATAACGGTCCATGGTCACCTGCATGCGGCCGCCGCCGGAGGCGATGGCGTAATCAAAGCCCTCACCGCGTAGCTCAGCCAAAACAGCCTCCAGCTGACCCACATACTCCAGCGCAGAGGTGGCAGGCACGTCACGGCCATCCAGCAGGATGTGGCAGTATGCCTTCTGCACACCGGCAGTCTTGGCAGCCTTCAGCAGCGCGATCAGATGGGCGATGTTACTATGGACATTGCCGTCGGACAAAAGGCCAAGGAAGTGCATGGCTCTATTTGCCTTGGCATTTTCCACCAGCTCGCACCAGGTGCCGGACGCGAACAGTGTACCATTCTCGATCGATTCACCCACCAGCTTGGCGCCCTGGGAGTAGACCTGGCCGCAGCCGAGGGCGTTGTGGCCAACCTCGGAGTTTCCCATGTCTTCATCGGAGGGCAGACCAACAGCCGTGCCGTGGGCCTTCAGGTAAGTATGGGGGCAGGTAGAAAGCAGATGATCCAGCGTGGGCGTCTTGGCAACCACAACAGCGTCACCGCTGCCGCCGTCACCCTTGCCAACACCGTCCATGATTACCAATACGATTGGTTTTTCCATGATAGGATTCCTCCACAAAACATAATATATGTATTTTTGCATTTTATCAGTTGTACTATTTTACATCATTTTAATCAAATTTACAACCATTATTTGAAATCTTCTGTAACTTTTCCGTAATTTACCGAAATTTTCTCTTTAGAAAATCTTAATTTCTCCTAACTGCCCAAAGATTGTTAAAATTGTATTAAAGAAACGTTCCATTTTTAATATGTATGCCAAAAGCGCAGGCCTTTGCGTGGCCTGCGCTTTGTTATTATAATTCGTATTCGTGCCTGAAGACTTCGCCGGTCAGTTCCTTGCCTGTGACGATGTTGTACACATACCGCACATCCTCTTCCAGCTTCTGCAGCTTTTTGCCTTTGACCTGCCGGCAGCGCACATCCACCGGGCAGCCGGCAATGCCCTTGCCCTCCCAAACGTTTGCGATGATGGAGAAGGTGGCTTTCTTCAGCTGCTTTTCTTCGATGTACAGATGCAGCGCGATGCCGAAGCCGGAACGGTGATCCAGGGAGACCACACCAGAGTCGGGGGTCATGTTGAAGTTGCCCAGGGAGTTGACACACAGGACGCCGTTCAGCTGCTCGATCAGCTGTACCACGTGGGAGTGGGAGGCGATCACCGCGTCGGCGCCAGCCTCCACCGCCTTTTCGGCGATGTAGCGGGAGAAGTTGCCTACCCTGTGGGAGAACTGACCGCCCATGTGGGGGTAGAACAGCACCAGATCGGCGTTTTGCTTTGCCTTGCGGATGTCCGCTTGCAGCTGCTCCACGTAGGGTGCGGTGATCTCTTCGTCCAGGTAATCGTCACAGCGGGGCGCGCTGCAATCCTTGCCGAAGAACCGCTTGATCTTGCCACGGACATTGAAGGACAGGAACTTCTGGGTCAGCTTGTCGAACTTTGTCTTACCCATCCATGTGCCGGGCAGATAGGTCTTGGCCGTCTGGGGACGCAGCAGATTCACAGTGCCAGCATATTCACCCTCAGCCAAATACATGCCGCCGCTGCCCTTGTAATTCGTGGCGTAGGTATAAGCGATGATGGCCACCTTGGTGTCGCCCACCTGGGCATAGTGGGCCTCGGTGCGCTCTGTGCCGGGCAGGAAGCTGCCGTGGTGGGGGATGCCCTTTTCGTCCAGCACACGGATGGTGCGCTCCATGCCCGCGTAGCCACGGTCGAAGATATGGTTATTGGAGGTAGAGATCAGGTCGAAGCCCGCCTGCTTCACCGCGTCGGCATATGCGTCCGGTGCATTGAAGCACAGATAAGTCTCCGAGTACTTGACTTCTTCACCTGCCAGGGGGGTCTCCAGATTGCCCACCAGGTAGTCCGCCTCGTCCAGCAAGCTCTGGGCATGCTGGAATACATAGCGGAAATCGTAGCTGCCGTCTTTCTGCTTTGCACCCTTCCATACAGGAGGCTCGCACATAATATCGCCAACAAATGTGAGCTTCACGTTAATTACCTCTTTATCGTTAATTCATAGTGCCTTCGGCACGGGTAAACAGGTCGCCGATCCGGGCGCGCAACGCCCGGCCCTCAGGCGTATCGGCAGTGCCCTCTGTTTCGATCCATTGGGCAGATGCCTGCTGGGCCAGCTTCAGGGTCTGCAGATCACAGCTCAGGCTTGCTACCCGGAACACCGGCAGGCCGCTTTGGCGATTGCCAAAGAAGTCGCCGGGGCCGCGCAGCTGCAGATCCTCTTCTGCGATCTTAAAGCCGTCAGTGGTCTTGCACAGGGCCTTCAGCCGCTGCAGCGTTTCGGCATTTTTGTTGTGGGAGGTCAGGATGCAGTAGCTCTTGGCGTCGCCCCGGCCTACACGGCCCCGGAGCTGATGGAGCTGGGACAGGCCAAAACGGTCCGCATCCTCAATGACCATCAGTGTGGCGTTGGGTACATCCACGCCCACCTCGATGACCGTGGTGGCCACCATCACATCTGCCTCACCCCGGGCAAAGGCAGCCATGGCCGCCTCCTTTTCCGCGCCCTTCATCTGGCCGTGGAGCAGGGCGATCCGCAGATCGGGAAACACCGTCTTCTGCAGCATTTCCGCCCAGACCGTGGCCGCTTTGATGTCCATTCCATCGTTTTCTTCCACCGCCGGGCAGACCACAAAGCACTGATGTCCCTCCGTCACCTGCTTGCGGATAAAGGCATTGATCCGGGCCCGGTAGCTCTCGCCCACCAGGAACGTATCCACCGGCTCTCTGCCGGGAGGCAGCTCGTCCAGAACAGAGACCTCCAGGTCGCCGTACATCAAAAGTGCCAGCGTCCTGGGAATAGGCGTAGCCGACATAACCAGCAGATGAGGATCCTCGCCCTTGGCCGACAGCTTTGCCCGCTGGCCCACGCCGAAACGGTGCTGCTCATCGGTGATCACCAGACCCAGGTCATGGAATATGGTCGTATCGGACACCAGCGCATGGGTGCCGATGACCAGCTGGACCTGGCCTTGCTCGATAGCGGTACGGGTCTGGGTCTTCTGCTTTGCGGTCATGGAGCCGGTAAGCAGGCAGACAGCAATTCCCAAGGGGGTCAGCAGCTTGCTGAGAGAAGCAAAATGCTGCTCCGCTAAAATTTCCGTAGGTGCCATCAGCGCCGCCTGCTTGCCGTTTTGAATAGCTAAGCAGGCCGCCGCTGCCGCCACCATGGTCTTGCCGCTGCCCACGTCACCTTGTACCAGGCGATTCATAGGCGCGCCCCGCTGCAGGTCTGCAGCGATCTCGCCGATGGCCCGGCTCTGAGCCCCGGTCAGGGTAAAGGGCAGACGGCTGTAGAAGCCGGATAAGTCGCAATTTTTATAAGGTATCGTTTTTTTCTGTGCCCGGGCCGCCCGCATCAGGGAAAGGCCCGCAGAGAACACAAAGAATTCCTCGAAGATCAGCCGCTTCTTGGCCATCTCCGCCTCCTCCATAGAGGCAGGCTCGTGGATGGCATAATAGGCCCGCTCTGCAGGCAGGATGCCGTACTGCCGCCGCACTGACTCCGGCAGGATCTCCGCCGGCACATCACAAATAGCCAAGGCCTGCCGCACCGCCTTGAGCATGGCGGCGTTGGAAAGGCCGGCAGTCAGCGGATAGATCGGCAGTACCCGCCGGGTGGTCACCGGCGCGCTGTCCAGCCGCTCGAAGACCGGATTTGTCATGCCGTAGCCGCTGTAATCCCCGGAGAGAGCCCCATAGAAAATATATTCCGTGCCGTACTGCAGCTGCTCAGCTGCGTACTTACTATTAAAAAAGGTCAGGGTCAGCCGGGCCGTATGGTCAGCGATCTGTACGCGCGTCAGATCCAGGCCCTTGCGGACATGATGCGTCCGGGGGGTGTTCATGACCATGGCCTTGAAGCAGGCCGGTACATCCGCTTCCAGCTTGTCGATGGTCACAAGCCGGGTCCGGTCCTCATAGGCTCTGGGAAAATGACAGATCAGATCGCCCAGGGTAAAAATATTCAGCTGCGCGAATTGCTTTGCCTTGGTAGGGCCAACACCTTTTAGCATGGTAACAGGGTCACTGAGCCTCGCCATGGTCTCACCTCCTTTTGGAAAAGTATAACACAGATAAAAAAAGATTGCTACACAAATTCCCCCTTATGATCGTTTTGTCGGGAGAAAAGCGCGGCATCATGCAGGCGCATAGTTATAGAAAAGATCCGCTGCTGGCAGCCAGAGATTTTCGTACAGATGAAAGAACAGAAGGCGAAGTCATACTTTGTGTATTACGAGCCTTCTGTCCTGCACAGATGTGCGAAAAGATCGGCTGCCCATAAAATGAAAAAACTCCCTCCGAGCAAGTTCGGAAGGAGATATTTTCAGAGAGATCAGGCCAGCTTGTTCAGCTGCAGAGTCATGCTGCTCTTCTTGCGGGCAGCAGTGTTCTTGTGCATCAGACCCTTCAGGGCAGCGCGGTCAACCTTCTGCACAGCGGCCTTGTAAGCCACTTCAGCAGCAGCACGGTCGCCTTCAGCCAGAGCAGCCTCGAACTTCTTAACAGCAGTCTTCAGCGCAGACTTGGCAGCCTTGTTCTTCTCGTAAGCGATCTTGGAAGCGATAACATCCTTCTTAGAGGACTTAATGTTGGGCATGGTCACACCTCCTGTTCTGTGTATTTTCTCATGCGTTTACCCATTATAGCGCGGATAGTCAAGAAAATCAATACCTTTTTTTAATTTTTTTCATGTTCTTCCTCAGACCACCATACCTGTTGTTTTTCCGCCCTTTAAAACCCAATATGTGGTATGAGATCCGTGGATAGCTTTCCGTTTTTAGGTTGTCAAGTACTATTTTTTATCTGTCGTTTTGACCCCTTGGCAATTTATTGTATGGCGAAAAAGTTTGGAAAAGATCGGAAATCGTCGAAGACAATTATGTCAACTAAAATGCATACGCCCCAATTTTAGTTTTTGTGGAAGCAGGCTGTGGAAAAGTCTGTGGATAATGTGGAAAACTCCGCGTTTTCAACAGCTATTTTCCGGTTTTACCCAGGCACGCCCCGCTTGTATAGGGGTGAATACAGCTTTGCATAATGTCTGTTTTTTTCCGTTATGGTTCGTGTTATGTCGCCGTATTTCCTGCTGATTTCGCGAATAATTTTTGCCGAAAAAGTTAAAAACAGCTCCTTTGGAGACGGATTTTTTCTGCTGTCTGTGCCCCGCGCTCCAGGATTTTTGTAGAATTTCCACAAACATCTTTTTCGTATGATTTGAGGCCCAGCGGCAATACTGTAGTTAGCTTTGATGTACGCAGGAGGCACCATGCAGGGTAAAGTAGAGATCTGCGGTGTAAACACCGCCCGGCTAAAGGTTTTGTCCCAGGCAGAAATGGATTCCCTTCTATTACGCGCAAGCAAGGGCGACGAACAGGCCCGGCAGGCCCTCATCGAGGGAAATTTGCGGCTTGTCCTTTCCGTGATCCAGCGATTTGACAAGCGGGGCGAAAGTCCCGATGACCTGTTCCAGGTAGGCTGCATCGGTCTGATGAAGGCCATTGCCAATTTTGATCCCACCAAGCAGGTCCGCTTTTCCACCTACGGTGTCCCCATGATCGCTGGCGAGGTGCGCCGGTATCTGCGGGATAACTCAGCCATTCGGGTATCCCGTTCCATCCGGGACGTGGCTTACAAGGTACTCCAATGCAAGGAGGCCATGCTCCTGCGGCTGGGCCGGGAGCCTACCATTGAGGAGATCGCCACAGAGCTGGAATTGCCTGTTGCAGATGTGGCAGAGGCACTGGATGCGGTCTGCGCACCGGTGAGTCTGCACGAGCCGGTATATACCGACGGCGGCGACCCGCTGACGGTGATGGATCAGGTCCGGGATCACAAGAACACCGACGAGAACTGGCTGGAGCGGATCGCTCTGCGGTCTGCCTTTCAGAATCTGGGGGATCGGGAAAAGCAGATCCTATCCCTGCGGTTCGTGGGCGGCAAGACCCAGATGGAGGTGGCCGACCGTCTGGGGATCTCCCAGGCCCAGGTCTCCCGGCTGGAAAAAGGCGCCATTAATACCATGCGCAAGTCCTTTACAGTTTCCTAAATTCCAGCAGTCTATCGTATCACATCGTAGGGGCGGATGCCTACATCCGCCCGTTTGCTACACGATCGTATTCGCCAAAATACATTGCAAACAACATATTACCGCCGGGTCGATGTGGGCATCGACCCCTACGGTTTATCGAGGTGTTTTTTTAACACCTCCATAAACCGAAATTTGAAAACATACCTGCCCTTACCGGCGCATACTATATATAAATGATAAGGCCGGGAGGAATGTTTATGTCTGTCAAATTCACAGACCTGCACTGCAAGGAGGTCATCGCCATCTGTGACGGACGGCGGCTGGGGTATATCGCCGATGCCCGGATCGAGCTGCCGGAGGGCCATATCGTAGCCATCATCGTGCCCGGCCCCTGCCGGTTTTTCGGACTCTGGGGACGGCGGGATGATTTCGTGATCCCCTGGCACTGCATTAAAAAAATCGGGCCGGACATCGTCTTAGTGGATATCAAACCGGATGAATGCCGTGTCCCCCGGGGTAAGGCAGGACTGTTTTTCGGATAAATGCAGGGGCGGAGTCTTTCCGCCCTTTCATTTTCTTGAAAAATATGGGAATATTTCTCAATTTTTTTGGAAAAACTACTTGCAAAATGGACCTTGTTCCATTATAATGATTCGGCACGAGAATTTTTATCTCGTAGTAATCTACACCACACACCCGGTGATCGTACCTCCAAGTGTTCTTAATGAACGGACAGTGCGAGATGATCGGGGTGGAGGAACAAACAAAAAGGAGAAAATCAAAAATGGCTGTTGTATCTATGAAGCAACTGTTGGAGGCCGGCGTACACTTCGGTCACCAGACCCGCCGCTGGAACCCCAAGATGGC
>CAYVCR010000068.1:0-7110 GCA_964450205.1 uncultured Oscillospiraceae bacterium
GTTTAATTTCCATAATAGCCTCCACTTAATATTTTCGCCGCAACCGGACTTTTTCTTAACTGCATTATAGCAGAACACTTTGCCGAAATCAAGTAAATACGCAGATCTGATTAATATTTTTTCCGTTTGCGGCAAAAATATTAACTGGTCTGCGTTTTGGATATGGGTTGGTTTTGTGCTTTGCGAATTGGTGTCAGTGACCTCCACCACGGCGGTGGGTCGGTTGGCGCTGTAGCGACTGATGCCGTCAGCACCGTTCAGCACCGTATCGCTGGTGAAGATGTGGGCACGGCTGTCCTCACCGCACAGCACCGCCCGCTTGGAGAACACCGCCAGACCGTACAGGGCAGCAGGCCGGGAGCTACCCACGGTAGCATCCGCCAGGACCCTGTAATAGAAGGTCACGTCGATGCAGTAGTGATTCCGGTCAAAGGCCACCGGCTCCACGTCAATGTAGGTATAAATGAGATCCGCACAGCGGACCCTTGCCCCGGCGCTGCTGTCCAGCACCGTTTGGGAGCTTCTGGTAAGATAGACCCGAAGATCCTCGATACAGTCTTTATCCCGGCAGCTGTCTGTGATCTTTCGGGTGTGGATGGAAAGCGCCTCGCGCAGATCGTCGCAGCTGCAGCGCACGCTGCCCTGACAATTCTCACTCATGGTGATACCTCCTGTTCCATAATAAGCGTGATCGCTTATAAGACAGTTTATGCCGCCATGGGTAAGGTGTGCAAAAAGAGGTCAATAAAGCCGTCAAGACAAGCCTCTGGCGCTCGTCGGCGTACATAAGTACGGTAGAGAGCCAGTTGCGCAGCAAGTCAAAATGCCTTGCGAAGCAAGAAAAGGGAAAGAAAACGGATTGCCACGCCGATTTGATAATCGGCTCGCAATGACACGTAAAAATCAAAACCGCCAATCATCAAAATTCGCATTTTGACGGTTGGCGGCTTTTGTGGCCTCTTATTTGAAGATATACTTGGTGACGCTGTGGTAGCGCTGGCCGGCCTTGCAGAAGGGCTGGGGCCATTCAGAGTGGTTGACGGAGTCTGGATAGTACTGGGTCTCCAGAGCAATGCCGCCACGGTAGCAGTAGGACACACCGTCCTTACCGGTTTCGCCCGCCAGGAAGTTGCCGGAGTAGAACTGGACACCGGGGCAGTCGGTAGACACTGCCATGGTACGGCCGGAAACGGGATCCGACAAAATAGCACCGGGATCAGTAAAAATTTCAAAGTTATGGTCATAGCCGCCCTGGAGCTTCAACGCATCGTAATCCTCGCCCAGGTCTCTGCCGATAGGCTTGGGTGTCCGGAAGTCCATGGGCGTACCTACTACACTGCGCAGCTCGCCGGTGGGGATGCTCTGGGCATCATCGGCATTGAAGAAACGGGCGGGCATGGTCAGGATCTGGCCCATGGCCAGCTCCGGCTTGTCGTGACCTGCCAGATTGAAGTAGGTATGGTTGGTCAGATTAAAGACCGTGTCCATATCGCTGACTGCATCATAAGTCAACTTCAGTACGCCACCGGATTCCAGGGAATACTTGACGAACACCTGTGCGTTGCCGGGGAAGCCCTGGTCGCCGTTGGGACTGTGCAGGCTGAAGGTGATGGCAGAGGCCTCGTGCTTTTCCACCTTCCAGAGCCGATAAGCATAGCTGTCGGGCCCGCTGTGCAGATTGTTTTGATTGTCATTGACTGCCAGCTTGACTTCCTTGCCGTTCATGGTGAATTTGGCACCGCCGACACGATTGGCATTTCTGCCCACGGTAGCGCCAAAATAGGTCGTGCTGGTCCGGTAGCCATTGCAATCGTCAAAGCCCAGCACCACGTCGGCCAGCTGGCCCTTGGTATCGGGCACATACAGCCGCACCAGGGTAGCACCGTAATCGGAAATTTCTGCAGACATAAGGCCGCAGGAAATGGTATACAAGGATGCCTGCTCACCGGTGGGCAGTACACCAAATGGTTTTCTCATGGCAGAGTCCTCCCTATAACTTGCAACATTGAGATCATTATACAATACACTGATATTTTTTTCAATTCTTTTTTCTATCAGTACCGACCACCGCCATAGAGGATCCGTCGCAGAATATGCACCATACCCTGTGCCATGCGGTACAAGACCAAGTCGTTAGGGTGGGTGCATCAGCCGTGCAGGCCTCCCGCTCGTCACCGGCAAAGAATGCAGCGCCGTCCAGGAAGTACACGTTTCGGTCTCCTTCCGCCAGAGCCCGTTGATAGGATTCCATCACGATGCTGCGGCGGTCCCACTGATTCTGCCGGTAATCGGGCTTAGAGATCATAATAAAGGGCAGGTCCGGATCCTTTTGACGGATGCGGTGATCGACCTCAAAATGGGTCTTCTCCAAAAAGTCTGCATCCGGGGCGTTGTGACCGTAGTCACAGACAAAGCAGCACATAGGAAGCTGGGCCATCACTTGCTTGCAAAATCGCCATGTCGTGTTCCTTCCGGGTATCTTTCCCCTGCTTTTATCATTTTCCCCAAATCGTGTCAGTTTTTTCAGGACAAGGCCTGTGTTTTACAAGCTTGATACGTAAAATTTGTGGTGACAAATACGCCGTCGGAATGTCATTACATTCCGACGGAAGCATTTATTCGTTGTCTTCGGAGAGCACCGCTTCATCCTCTTCCATGTTTTCGGGCACTTCCTCCGTCTCCGCGGCCAAACGGGCATTTTCCGCGTCCTCCTCATCCAGACGGGCACGCTCCTCTTCCCGCAGCTGCTTGAGCTTCAGAATCGTCATCACAGCGATCCACACAGCACCGCCGCCCAGCACCACGATTGCCAGAAGCAGCAGCCAGATGCTGGGAGCCTCCTCCCCACCCTCAATGAACATCTTCACGATCTGCCACAGGCAGTAGATCAGATACCCCACCGCCAAGGCACGGATGCCCAAAAGCGTATTGGGGTTGACCGGGCGCACTTCCTTTTCTTCGTTCTTTTTAAACAGATTCTTCAAAGCCATAGGTATCTCCTTTGAGGGGTAATTTGACAATATTATAGCGAAGAATACCCTTTTTGTCTATGGCGAATTTATTTGTTCTCACAAATTCTGTTGTATTTTCCCTTGATTGGTTGTATAATGGAGAAAATATCGAAAGAAAGAGGTCTATCTGTATGGATCAGACGATTGTGGACGCATACAGCCGGATTTTGAAGAAGGAGCTTGTGGCCGCCATGGGCTGTACCGAGCCTATCGCCATTGCCTACGCTGCCGCCAAGTGCCGGGAGATTCTGGGCACAATGCCTCAGAGCTGTCGGGTAGCCTGCAGCGGCAATATTGTCAAAAACGTGATGGGTGTCACCGTCCCCAACTCCGGCGGCATGAAGGGTATCGATGTGGCTGCCACACTAGGTATTCTGGGCGGCGATGCCAACCGGGATCTGGAAGTGCTGGAGTCTGTAACACCTGCCCACATTGCCGAGGCCAAGGGTCTTTTGGAGCGGGGCTTCTGCAGCTGCAGCCTGGTGCAGAATGTGGAGAATCTGTACATCCTCATCCGGTTGACTGCCGGTGAAGAAGAGGCAGTGGTGGAGATCCGCAACTACCACAAGAACATCACCCGTATCGAGCGCAACAGAGAAGTGCTCTTCCAGCAGGAAAGCTCCTGCGCCGAGATCCCTGTGAAGGACGATCCGGACAAGGCTCTGCTGAACATTGCGGACATCATTGCCTACGGTGACAATCTCTCCGACCCGGAGATCATGGAGCTTCTGAAATATCAGCTGCAGTGCAACCTGACCATCGCCAAGGAGGGTCTTGAGAAGGACTACGGCGCACAGGTGGGCAAGACTTTGCTCTCCACGGTCAAGGAGCACAACAAAGATACCGTGCGCACCATCGCCAAGGCCTATGCTGCCGCCGGCAGTGATGCCCGTATGAACGGCTGTGCCATGCCTGTGGTCATCAACTCCGGAAGCGGCAACCAAGGTCTGACGGTTTCCCTGCCCATCAAGGTCTATGCCGACATCTACGGCATCAGCCGGGACCGGATGGTCCGGGCACTGGCTGTGAGCAACCTGATCGCCATCCATCAGAAACAGTACATTGGAAGTCTGAGTGCCTACTGCGGTGCCGTCAGCGCTGCCTGCGGCTCCGGTGCTGCTCTGGCCTATCTGCTGGGCGAGGAGCTGTCCAACGAGGAGATCTATCGCCGGGTGGCTGATACCGTCACCAACACCATCGCCACCGTAGGCGGCATGGTCTGCGACGGTGCCAAGTCCTCCTGCGCCGCCAAGATCGCCACTGCTGTGGACTGCGCCCTGACCGGCTACGAGATGAGCGTCCGGGGCATGGCCTTCCAGCCCGGCGAAGGTCTTGTAATGGACAACGTAGAGGGCACCATTGAAAGCGTAGGCCGTGTGGGCCGTGAGGGTATGCACGCCACTGATGTGGAGATCCTGCAGATCATGCTTGGTGCGGAATAAACTGAGTTTTCATATAAACGGGGCTGTCTCAAAATGATTAGTTTGTAGGGACATCGCTCCCGCGGTGTCCGCTAAACCACAAACAAAAGGAAAAATCGGCACAATTTGTGCCGATTTTTCGGTTTCAGACACCCCGGAGGGGTATCCCTACGATTCTAAATTGGAATTTTTACCTTAGTGAGACAGCGCCTTATCGTTATTCACCAAGCATGGTCTCAAAGGACAGCTTTGCAGCCGACTGATCCATATTGCACTGCAGGCGATAGAACTTCACATTCTTAGCCATCTTATCGATTACCTTCAGCAGCTGCAGCATGGTATGGGAATTGTCCGGCCGGTAACTCTGCTGCATAAGCATAGGCAGCGCTTCCTTAGGCACAAGCTCCTGGATCTGGTTGGTCTGACCACGCTCCAGAATGCAGATCGCCTTCAGCGGAACGATGCAGTTAGTGCCCAGGTGGTGCTTGCCGTTCCAGGGGGTACCGCAAACCTCTGTTTCAGCCTCGCTCACGCGCAGCAAAGGCTTGTCGTCATTGACCATATAGCAGCGCTCTCCCAGCATCTCCCGCCACAACGCAGTGTGGGTAGACTTGCCGGTGCCGCTTTTGGCGGTGAACAGCACTGCTCTGTCATCTACGGCAACGGCCGAGCCGTGGAATAGCAAAATATCATGCTCCATGAGCATAGCCTTTGCTATTTTCCGGTAGACAGCCAGCGTTTCCAGATAAGCTGCGGAGTACTGTGCAGCAGAAACGCCCTCCAAAGCAGCTTCCTGATCACTTTTGATCTGCTCGGCATCAATATCCTTCTGGGTCGTGTGCACGCTGATCTGTGCAGCTGTGTCGTCTGCACAGCGGTACTTCTGGCACATGATATGTACTTCGTCGTGGATGGATTCGATCTGTACCACCACACCGGCTATTCTGTATTTTCCAATGTGCATAACGCTCACCTCACCTTTTTCTGCATTATAACAGGAAAAAAGGCGGTTGTAAACTATATTTTTCCTCAGTCCAGGTACCGGCAGGCAGCCATGGCGGCCACAGCACCGTCAGCAGAGGCAGTGACAACCTGGCGGATCCGCTTGCTGCGGCAGTCGCCGGCCACGAAGATGCCCTCTGTAGCGGTACAGCAGTCCTCGCCGGAATCGAAATATCCCCAGTCGTTAAGTTTTGCATACTCTGCAAAGGCATCGTTCTCCGGTTGCAGGCCAACTGCCAGAAAGGCACCGTCCACAGAAATACGGGACGCCTCCCCGGTTTCCTCATTGCGCAGCTGCAGGCCGGTCAAGGTGCCGTTTTCTGTCTCATAGCCAGCCACCACAGTGCTGAAGATCACTTCCACATTGTCCTTCTGGACCAGGGCATCGGCCAACTTCTGTTCACCGGTAAAGAAAGCCAGATTCTGCACGACGGTGACCTTGTTGCACACCTCGCTGAGCAGCAGCGCCTCCTGCAAAGCAGAGTTACCGCCGCCGATCATGGCCACATCCTGGCCGGTGTAGAACGCGCCGTCGCAGACCGCACAGAAGGAGATGCCGTTGCCGATCAGCTCAGTCTCCCCGGGCAGGCCCAGGGTGCGGTGCTTCACGCCCAGTGCCAGGATCACCGCGCGGCCCTCATAGGTGCTCTCCTCTTCTGTGCAGACCTTGAAAATGCCATCAGTCTTTTCCACCTTGATGACCTTCTCCAGCTCTACCTCGGCGCCCAGGTTCATGGCCTGCTCCACCAGCTGGTCAGCAAAGGCCGCGCCGCTGATCTGGATGGTGCCGGGAATATTCTCCACCTTGGGGGAAAAGGCGATCTGGCCGCCGAAGCTGTTCTTCTCGATGACCAGCACGGTCTTGCCTGCCCGCAGGGCATACACGGCAGCGGTCAGTCCTGCCGGGCCGCCACCGACAATGATGATATCGTACATAAAAACACTTCCTTAAGATAACGTAGGGGCGGTCTGTGACCGCCCGCGAGCGAACGCAGTTCGCCCCCTACGAATATTTGCTGAAACAGCCGAGCATAACGCTCGGCTGTTTTGATTTGTTTACAGGCTTGCCAGGTACTTCTTGATCTCGGGCACGCTGTAATAGTTGACGTGGTTTTCACCGCCCACGATCACCAGAGTGGGTGCACCCTTGACGCCGTACTGACGGCACAGGTCCACGTTCTCGTCGGCGATCAGCTTTTCATACTGCACGCCGGCCTTAGATAGCAGGCCCTCTGCTACGCGGCAGTTGGGGCAGGTCAGACGGGAGAACAGGATGGCCTTGCCTGCCACTGCAGGTGCTGCCACGGGTGCTTCCTCCACCACCACCGGAGACGCTTCCTCAACCTTGACAGTGGAACGCAGGACAGAATTGCCCACATTGTAGACCTTGCGGTCCTTGAACTCCTGGCTCTTGCCGTCGTTCCAGTTCTGCACCGGGCGGTAGTAGCCGGTGATACGGCTGTAGACCTCGGTCTTCTTACCGCAGTGGGGGCAGGTGTACTGCTCGCCGGTCAGGTAGCCATGCTCAGCACAGACAGAATAGGTGGGGCTCATGGTGTAGTAAGGCAGCTTGAAGTTCTCAGCGATCTTACGGACCAAGGCTGCAGCAGCCTGCCAGTCAGGCAGCTTCTCGCCCAGGAAGGCGTGGAAAACAGTGCCGGAGGTGTAGCGGGTCT
>CAYVCR010000069.1:0-6991 GCA_964450205.1 uncultured Oscillospiraceae bacterium
GCTTTCGGTCGGAGGTCATGACGATCTGCTTATGCTCTTCATAGAGCTTATTGAAGGTGTGGAAGAACTCCTCCTGAGTAGATTCCTTACCAGCGATAAACTGGATATCATCGATCAAGAACAGGTCAGCTTCCCGGTATTTGCTGCGAAATTCAATATTCTTACCGTCACGGATGGCGGTGATCAGCTCGTTGGTGAATTCATCACCCTTGATATACACGATCCGGGCACTGGGATTATTCTTACGGATCCCGTTTGCAATGGCGTACAGCAGATGGGTCTTGCCAATGCCGGGAGGGCCGTAGATAAACAGGGGATTGTATACCTGGCCGGGATTGTTGGTGACTGCGATGGCGGCACCGTGAGCAAACCGGTTGGAGGGACCTACCACGAAGCTGTCGAAGGAGAACTGGGGATTAAAGTCCATGGAGGTGACCTGCTTGCCCTTGGAGTTGTAGGCGGCCAGCTCCTCGTCACCAAACACAACCAGCTTGGCATCCGAGCTGAAAATATCCTTCAGTGCGTCCTGAATATAGTCGGTAAAACGGCGGCGGATAATATCCCGCCGAAAATCGGAGGGGGAGTACAAAATCAGCTGCTCCTCACTGAGCTCAATGACCTTGGCATCGTCAAAAAAGGACGATGCGGTAGCGGCCGTCAGGTGCTCCTCCAAGTAATTGATGATCTTAGCCCATACATAGTCGGACGAGTACATAAAAACGGTCTCCTTTCTGCTTCTTTGACCTATTAAAACGCCATTTTTTGCTGCATTTTTATTGGTAAATGGGCGCTATTATCTCACCGTAAATTTTATCACATTTTCTAATAAAAAACAAGAGATTTTTGCGCTGATACATTATAATAAAATAAAAAGAATACAGCCGATTTTTTTACGGCTGTAAAGCAGGTTGAGAATATGGATAAAAAGTGTTATGATAAGAAAAAGGAAGTGATCCTATGGACTATCAAAACTGCACCTTATGTCCCCGGCAGTGCGGCGTGGACCGGACGGCTGGAGTAACCGGCTTCTGCGGCTGTCCGGATACGGCGTTGATTGCCAAGACCATGCTCCATCAGTGGGAGGAGCCTGCCCTGGCAGGCAGCGGCGGCAGCGGTGCCATCTTTTTTGGCGGCTGTACCCTGGGCTGTGTATATTGTCAGAATCGGGCCATCAGCGGTGACCCTGTGGGCCAAAGAGTAAATTCTGCCCAGCTGCGGCAGATCATGGAGGATCTGATCGCCCGGGGTGCAGAAAATATTGACCTGGTGACGCCTACCCATTATCTGCCCACCATTCTGCCGGCCCTTGAAAAGAAACTGTCGGTGCCGGTGGTGTATAACTGCGGCGGTTACGAGCGGACGGAAACCATCCGGGCCCTTGCCGGTAAGGTGGATGTCTATCTGCCGGATATGAAGTATGCAGGCAGCAAGCTGGCTGCCCGGCTTTCCGGTGCGGCAGACTATTTTCCGGTGGCTTCTGCGGCAATCAAAGAGATGGCAGCCCAGGTCGGGCCTGTAAAGTGGCAGGGGGATAAGGTAGTCCGGGGCGTGATCATCCGCCATCTGGTCCTGCCCGGTCATGTAGAGAATTCTCTGAAGGTCCTGGACTGGATCAGCGATACCTTTACCCCCGGCCAGGTGCTGGTCAGTCTGATGCGCCAGTATACTCCCTTGCCCGGAATGACAGCACCCTTTGACCGCACAATTACTGAGGAAGAGTACCAGGCTGTGCTCAGCTGGATGTACTTAAATGAACTGGAGGGCTTTACCCAGGAGGCTGCTGCTGCGGACAGCGCATTTATTCCGGAGTTTTAAAAATTCCGTAAACAATCATGCGTATGTGTTGAAATCCTTATGATTTGCAATATAATAGGAATATCAAAACATTCTAAGGAGATTTTATGAAACGCTTCGGACAATGGCTTCGTAGGACCATGCAGCGCTTTATGGCAGGTCGTTACGGCAACGATAAGTTGAATATGCTTTTACTGGGCATTGGCCTTGTGTTCTGTATTGTGGCCATGTTTTTCGGAAAGTATATTTATGTCAGACTTGCTCTGACAGCTGTGTCATATATTTTCCTGTTTTGGTCTATTTTCCGCTGTCTTTCCCGCAATACCTACAAGCGTTACCAGGAAAACCGTAAATTTTTGATGCTGATCCAGCGCTTTCAGGATCGGGAGCATCGGTATTTTGATTGCCCCCGCTGTAAGCAGCAAGTGCGTGTGCCCCGCAAGAAGGGAAAAATCTCGATCACTTGTCCTAAGTGCAGGGAAAAGTTTATCCGCAAAACCTAAAAAATCGGCTGTGCGAAAGCACAGCCGATCTCTTTTTATTTACCGAACAGCTTACCCAGACCGCCCAGGGAGTCACCGATCTTGTCCAGATTGACCTTGGCCTTAATAGCGTCCACAACACCCTCGATCTGATCGTTGGGCAGGTCAATGCCGATCAGCTCCTCTACGGTGCTGACGGGATCCTTTTGAAACTTGTCAGAGATATTTTTATCGGACTTGATCTTTTTCACAATGTCGTCGATCTTGTCCTTCAGTTGTACTTTGATATCCATGGTAAGTACCTCCTTTTGTGATGATTTCAGTATACAGCAAAAAAGAAGCCTTTGCAAGAGAGGATATTTTTTCTCCTTGACGAAGTGTCCCATAAGGGGTAAAGTAATGATGGAATGTTATCGAAAGGAAGGATAGGACTGATGAAGCATAAGATCTTGACCTATGATGCCAATTTGGCACCCTTTGAAAAAGATATTGATCTGCGTATGGAGCGCTACGCACAGAAAAAAAAGGAGCTGCTGCCGGGCGGCGGCACATTGGTGGATTTTGCCAATGGCAGCGAATATTTTGGCTTCCATAAGACAAAAGATGGTTGGTACTACCGGGAGTGGGCACCGGCTGCGGACAAGCTGTGGCTGACCGGCGAATTCTGCAACTGGGACCGGCAGGCACACCCTATGACCAAGCTGGAAAACGGTGTATTTGAGTTGTTCCTGCCCGGTGTGGATACCCTGCGGGACGGCATGCTGGTCATGACCGTGGTGGAGCATAAGGGACAGCTGCTGGAGCGGATCCCCCTGTATGCCCGCCGGGTGGTGCAGGATCCCCAGACCACCGGCTGGAGCGCCGCCATCTACGATCCCCAGGAGGATTTTAAGTGGACGGATAAGGGCTTTGTACCAAAGAACAATCTGTTCATTTATGAGTGCCATATTGGCATGGCTCAGGAAGAGGGCAAGGTGGGCTCCTACGATGAGTTCCGGGAGCACGTACTGCCCCGGATCAAGGCCCTGGGCTACAATACCATTCAGATCATGGCAATTATGGAGCATCCCTACTATGCTTCCTTTGGTTATCAGGTCACCAATTTCTTTGCGGCTTCCTCTCGCTTTGGCAGACCGGAGGCGCTGAAAAAGCTGATCGACACCGCCCATAAAATGGGGATCGCAGTGCTGCTGGATGTGGTGCACTCCCATGCCAGCGCCAACACCCGGGAGGGTCTGAACGAATTTGACGGCACCTCCTATCAGTTCTTCCACGAGGGAGTCAAGGGTGACCACAGCGCCTGGGGCACCAAGTGCTTCAACTACGATAAAAACCAGGTGATCCATTTCCTGCTGTCCAATCTGAAGTTCTGGCAGACCGAGTATCACTTTGACGGTTTCCGTTTTGACGGAATCACCTCCATGCTCTACCATGACCATGGTCTGGGTACGGCTTTTACGAGCAACGATAAGTACTTCTCTATGAATACGGACGTGGAGGCCATTACTTATCTGCAGCTGGCTACGGAAATGGTGCGTCAGGTCAATCCCAATGCCATTTTGATCGCTGAGGATATGTCCGCCATGCCCGGCATGTGCCTGCCTATCGAAGAGGGCGGCATCGGCTTTGATTACCGCCTTGCCATGGGCGAGCCGGATATGTGGATTCGCCTTTTAAAAGAAACACCGGATGAATATTGGGATCTGAACAAAATCTACTATGAGCTGACCAATCGCCGTCCCAACGAGAAGATCATCGGCTACTGCGAGTCCCACGACCAGGCACTGGTGGGTGACAAGACCATCATGTTCCGCTTGTGCGACCAGGAGATGTACTGGGGCATGGAGACCCATAACCAGAATATGACCATCGAGCGGGGCATGGCCATCCACAAGCTGCTGCGGCTCGTTACCATGAGCCTGGGCGGCGAAGGATATCTGACCTTTATGGGCAACGAATTTGGCCATCCTGAGTGGATCGACTTCCCCAGAGAGGGCAACGGCTGGAGCTATCACTACTGCCGCCGCCAATGGAGTCTGGCAGACAATCCCAACTTAAAATATCAGTATCTGCATGCCTTTGAAGTGGCCATGGTGGAAATGGCCAAGAAGCAGAAGGTAATCGGCGGCCACGACAAGCAGCTGCAGCTGAACAACACCGACAAGACGCTGGTATACAAAAAGGGCGGCGCTGTGTTTGTCTTCAATTTCCACCCGGTCAATGCCTATGACGGTTATTTCGTGACCATGCCGGAGACCGGCGATTACGAAGTTGTTTTCTCCACGGACGATCATCAGTTCGGCGGCCAGGGCCGTGTGTATCATCAGACCTATACTGCTACCAAGCAGGCAGACGGCAAGATCGGCTTCCAGATCTATCTGCCCAACCGCACTGCCATCGTGCTGAAAAAGAAAAAATAATAATAAACACCCGGAGAATTTCAAATTTCAGAATTTCTCCGGGTGTTTTTTATTCCTCTACGGTACCGACGGTCAGGATCTCGCCGGTGGCAGCCAGGATCACATATTCATAGGTCAGACCGTCATATGCGATATGGACACTGAAGGCCGGGCCTTCCTCCATTTCTCCTACATGGATGTGAATGCTTTCGGCATCCTTCTCTTTGATACCAAGATCGTCAAGCGCGATCTTCTGGGCATCCTCGGACTCAAGGAAAGCCTTGTTGCCGCAGCCGGCAAACAGGCTGACCGTCAATGCAAGGAGCAGAAGAAAAACAAATACTTTTTTCATAGTAACAACCTCCTTTTTCTTTAGTGTATCACAAAAAAACAGCGGGGACAAGCCCCGCTGTTTCAGGTGTTATCTATCCTTATCAAAGGACAGGATCTTTCCGGTTTCCGCGTGGATCTCGTAGCTGTACTCGATCCCATCGTGGTAGAATTCCACATCATACTGAGGAACTCCGTCGTCGATCTCGTATTCTGCCCGCAAGCGGGAGACCTGCTGGCCCAAAAGGCCGGCGTGCTCAATGGCAATGGCTTTGGCATCCTCGGCGGTCAGTGTGTTGGGTGCTGCAGTGACGGTGGGAAGGGCTTCCTGTACAGCATTGCTGAAAGCATCTTCTGCAGTATCCAGGCGGTTTTCTACCGCATCTTCGATCTGATCCAGCTTCTGTTCTACCTGCCGGGGGGAACAAGCTGTCAGCAGCGCAGCTGCAGTCAGTACCGCCAGGGCAATTAAAATGGGAATCTTTTTTTTCATAGGAATTCCTCCTTTCCAAGATAGTGTGCTTATTTTTCAGAAAAATATTACAGGACCAGGCTGGGGGCAGTGTACGCCCGGGCGGCGTACTCCTGATCCAGCAGGTACAGACCCTTGGGGTCATTACCGAACAGCTTATAACGGCTGATCATCTTGTCGGCGTTTTCCTCTTCTTCCATCTGCTCATCCACAAACCAGTCCAGAAATTTCATGGTCCGGTAGTCTTTGGCCTGGTGTGCCTCGTGATAGATGTTGTTGATCAAGGCGGTCACATAGCGCTCGTGTTCAGCAGCGATCTCCAACGGAGACAGCACGCTGTCAAAGGCTTTATCCGGCTTGCCGATGGCTTCCAGAGTAACCTTCAGGCCGTTATTCTGCATGTACTTCATAAACAGCAGGGCGTGATCCCGCTCCTCCTGTGCCTGGATCATGTAGTAGTTGGCGTAGCCGTCCAGATCCAGCTCGTCGTAATGATTGGCAATGTCCAGATACAAATAAGCGCTGTAAAACTCTTTATTAATCTGATCGTTCAGCAGCGCAGCGATTTTTTCGTTCATAATCATTCTCCTTCACTAAAATGTTATTATTTCAACAGCTCCATGGGCTTGCCGCAGCAGCGGGGGATCACATCTCCGGCCTTTACGTGGAGGGTCTTGCCGCAGATAGGACAGTAAATGTCACATTCCTTTTCTGCCCGGACCACGCTGATCAGTCCGCTTTTGCGTTCCATTCAGAACACCTCACATTTATTGTCTTTGTTTTTTCTTTAATATTAAAAAACAAATTAAACTACTGATAAATATCGTTGTACATACCAGGGTGATAAAAAAGATAGGCGAGGTCCAGTAACTGGAATAATCTAAATGTCCGGTTGGTTCTGAAAGATTCCCCATAGTTAATACGGAAAGCAGCGCATAGAGAATTGCAAATAGAATAGGTGCCATCGCATAAAGCAGTCCTGTTAGTTGAAGAAGCAACCCAAGCAGACTACCGGAAACGATACAAACTATTTTCATTGTCTTCTTCATGTATATCACACCCCGAATGTGTATAGACATACCGCCGAACCCCGGAGTGGGGTCCGGCGGTAAATGTTATCGTCGGTTTTTAACTTACTTAAATGCGGCTGCAATATCATCTGGAACAGCAGCTGTAGTTGCTACTTGATAAAGACGATTACCAATCAATTCTGCAATGTCAATACACTGATCCAGTGACATTATCGCTTCCTTTAGCTTAGCATCACAGAAGCAATCTTGTTCGGATAGACCAAACCCAGAGAACAATAGATCACGTTCGCTTTGAAAATTATCAAGTATGCTTTTCAGTACACAACGGTTTTGTTCCATCCGTGCAGCTGCTTGCAACAGATCCTCTGATGAGAAACGCATATTACTTAAAGTAGCGCTTCAGCAGGCCTTCCAGGCCGCGGCCGTGTCGGGCTTCGTCGCGGGCCATCTCATGGACGGTGTCGTGGATGGCATCCAGGCCGT
>CAYVCR010000070.1:0-6887 GCA_964450205.1 uncultured Oscillospiraceae bacterium
ATCAAGAAGTTCGGCGTGGTCAACCGCTACAACCTGGCCGAGGAATTCCCCATCATGACCCTGCGCCGTACCTACTGGAAGAGTGCCGTGGACGAACTGCTGTGGATCTGGCAGAAGAAGTCCAACCGCATCTGCGACCTGGGCAGCCATGTCTGGGACGAGTGGGCAGGCGAGGACGGCACCATCGGCAAGGCCTACGGCTATCAGCTGGGCATCAAGCACCAGTATAAGGAAGGCGAATTTGACCAGGTGGACCGGGTGCTGTATGACCTGAAGCACAACCCCGCCTCCCGCCGGATCCTGACCAGCATCTACAACTTTGAAGACCTGCACGAGATGAATCTGTATCCCTGCGCTTACTCCATGACTTTCAATGTTTCCGGCAATACCTTGAACGCCATCCTCAATCAGCGCAGCCAGGATATGCTGACCGCCAATAACTGGAACGTATGTCAGTACGCCATGCTGGTCATGATGATCGCCCAGGTGTCCGGGTTGGAAGCTGGTGAACTGGTCCACGTGATCGCAGACTGTCACATCTATGACCGCCACATTCCCGCGGTGAAGGCCATGATCGGGCGGGAGGGTTTCCCTGCCCCCAAGGTGACGCTGGACCCCTCCGTCACCGACTTCTACGGCTTCACCAAGAACAGCTTCACGGTGGAAAATTATCAGTTCCACCCCTTTGACTTTGAGATCCCCATGGCTATCTGAGGTAAGCATATGGAACTGATCGTTGCAGTATATGACGACTGGGGCATCGGCAAGGACGGCACCCAGCCGGTGGCCTTATCAGCCGACAGAAAATTTTTCCGGGAAACCACCCGGGGAGCTATGGTGATCGTAGGACGAAAGACCTTGGCGGATTTCCCGGGGGGCAGACCCCTGTGCAACCGGGTCAACGTGGTGCTGACCCGGCAGGATATCGACATTCCCGGTGTGGTCGTTTGCCACGATTCGGAAGAAGCGGCCCAGCTTGCCAAGGGCGCTGACCGGGCCATGGTCATCGGCGGCGGCAGCATCTATGCGCAGATGCTGCCCATGTGTGACACAGCTTACGTGACCAAGGTGCATGCCACACCGGAGTCAGACACCTTCTTCCCCAATCTGGATGAGGATCCGGCATGGGTACTGTCCGAGGTACTGCAAAAGGGCGAAGAAGACGGAATTGGTTATGAAATGTGCCTGTACCGCCGCTTGTAACGGAATAGGCGGCTGAAGATGTCATGATTATCCTGTGAAACTCCCCTTTTATAGAGTAAAATGTATATTGCGTATCCGCACACCGGATCTCGCGCACGGTATGATTTTTACTTTCAGGAGGCCAAGAATTATGAGGAAAAGAAAATTTGTAGGTTTGCTTATCGGTGCGCTGACTGTGACCTTGATCCTCGCCTTGGGCTTGACCGCTTTTGCTGTGTCCACAGGTGACGTTAACGGAGACGGCAAGATCACCGCCTTTGACGCCCAGATGATCGCAGAAGCCAAAGCCGGTTTGCGTCAACTCAACGGCGACCAGGAAGCTGCCGCAGGCGGATTGACCGTCCGCGATCTGCTGTACCACATTTTTGGTGGTACCTCCCAAAATGTCTATCTGTCTGAAGCCGGCAGCGACAATAACTACGGCACCGCTGATGCACCCTATGCCACTTTGGAGACGGCGCTGAAACGTGTTGCCGATGGCGGCACCATCCATGTGACCGGCACGGTGAGTGTTGCAGACACCTTCCGTTTTCAAGATCTGGGCAAGTCCGTGACCATCTCCGGCGGTTCTTTGGATTTCAGCGCCTACCCCACAGGGAAAGATATCAACCTGAGAGACCCCATGCGGTTTGAGGGCGTTGCACTGCTGTTCCGGGAAAATCAGATCATCCTGGCAAACGGCAACACCCTGTACATCGATGAAAACGTGACTATGAACAACCCTGTCAAGCTGTACGGTGGTAGCAACGGCACTGTCTTGGATAGCGCCACCATGACCATTCTGGGCGGCAGTTATGCGTCCATCTACGGCGGCAGCTATCAGACGGATATCACCGGCGATGTCGATCTGATCGTTGGCGGTAACGTCAATCCGGGTCTGGACACGGCAGATCACGATCTGACCAACAACGTTTACGGCGGAAGCAACGGCGGCAACATTGGCGGTAAGGTCAACGTTACCATTACCGGCAACGCCAGCGTCTGCATGGTTTACGGCGGCGGCTACGGCGGCACTTCCATTCCCGACATGACAATTACCGGCGGCACTACTGTCAATATGGACAGCGGTACTGTTATGGGTATTTTCGGCGGCAGCAACAGAGCCCACCAGATAGGCAATTCCACCGTCAATTTCTCCGGCGGCAATATTGAGCAGATCTTTGGCGGCAGCAACAGAGCTTCTCAGACCGGCGATGTGTCTGTGAATCTGACCGGCGGTACTATCTCCCGCCGGGTGTATGGCGGCTGCTACAATGAAACTTCCGGCTCCTTTGACACCGACTATTATGTAATGGGCAACGTGACGCTGACCATCGCAAAAGGCACAACGATCACACTGGACTATAATGACGCTGATCGCAGCATTTATGCACGCAGCAGACACAATGTGCGGTCCACTACAGAGGTTTCCTCCATCGTCTTTGCTGACCAGGAGGCTTACGATGCCTATTACAGCAAGCTGGGTGCTCAAGATTACCTTATGAAGTACATTATGGGAAGCATCTCCGCTGCAGATACCATTGTCACGCCCTAACAGATCAGATGAAAAGTCAGCACCCAAATGGGTGCTGACTTTTTTTCAACTTTTTTCGACAACCTGCTTTCTTTTTCGGACCGCTTAGGGTATAATCGACACTATCATACGAAAAGAGGCCGCACTATGAAAAGAAAGTGGATATTATGGCTGATCGCACCATTGTGCGTTGTTATTTTGGCCGCTACCGCAGGCTTTGTGCTGCTGCAACAGCACAGATACAGTCTGACCATGACCATGGCGGGCGAGCCGGTCATGGCAGTAGAGCTGGGACAAGCCTTCACTGACCCCGGCGCACAGGCCCAAGGTCACGATCTTTTGGGTGACGACGCAGCCGTGACAGTCATCTGTAAGGGCCAGGTGGATACGGATACGCCCGGTGTTTACCGGCTGCGCTACCGCAGCCAATTCCATAGCCAAGTCCGTACAAGCTACCGGGATGTCCATGTGGTGGAATCTCTGGCACCTGCGATCACATTGGTTTCCGACCCGCTAGCCTACACCCTGCCCAACGAAGCATATCAGGAAGAGGGCTACACCGCATTCGACTGGTATGACGGTGATCTGACCGGTCAGGTACAGCGCACCGAGGAAAACGGTATCATTACCTACACCGTTACCAACAGTGCCGGTCTGACCTCTACTGCGCAGCGTCAGATCCGCTTCGATGATCCTGTGCCGCCGGAGCTGGTGCTGGAAGGCGGGACGGATTTGACCGTCCAGGGCGGCAAGCCCTTCCAGGATCCGGGCTATTGGGCCAAGGATAATGTTGACGGTGATCTTACCGAGCTGGTACATGTAGCTGGCTCCGTGGACGTTTACCGTCCCGGCACCTACCCGCTGACCTATACTGTCACAGACCGCTGGGGCAATACCACAACAACTGTCCGAAACGTAAATGTTGAGATCAATTTGAAAAACCCCGATGCCTCCAGCAGCAAAATCATCTATCTTACCTTTGACGACGGTCCCGGTGCCCATACCGGCCGATTGCTGGATATTCTTGCAAAATACGACGTGAAGGCCTCCTTCTTCTTAGTGAACACCGGCGCTATCTCCCTGGCTGGCCGGATCGCAAACGAGGGCCACACCGTAGCGATCCATACCGCAACCCACAATTATGCCAAGATCTACGCCAACGAAGAGGCTTACTTCAATGATCTGTACCGAATGCAGTCCATCATCCAGGAGCATACCGGACAGACTACATACCTCTTCCGTTTCCCCGGTGGCAGCTCCAATGTGGTCAGCAAGAATTATAACAAAGGCATCATGACCAGGCTCACCCAGACAGTCATAGAAAAAGGCTTTCGCTACTTTGATTGGAACGTAGACAGCAAGGATGCCGGTGGTGCCACCACCGCAGATGAGGTGTTTGAAAATGTGATCAAGGGCATCGAGGGCAAGGATACTGCCATCGTGCTGCAGCACGATATTTACGACTTCAGCGTAGATGCCGTGGAACGGATCATCGTTTGGGGGCTGGCCAACGGCTATACTTTCCTGCCTCTGACGGAGTCAAGTCCCAACTGCGCCCACATTGTGAATAACTAAAAAAAGAGGACAGACGTGTCCTCTTTTTTTATGTACTTAGTCCTCGGGGAACAGCTGCTGAGAACAGTAGCGGATGATAGCGCTTCGGGTGATGATGCCGATGAAGGTATCCTTATCGTCCACCACCGGCACAAAATTCTGTGCGCTGGCGCGCTGCACCAGATTCTGCATGCCGGTGGTGACCCGGACAGGCACGTTATCCTTGCGGCGGGTGATCTCCATGATCCGTCTTGCCTCCGCCTGGCGCATATCCATATAGCACATATTTTTCAGCGCCCACAGAAGATCGCCCTCAGTCAGGGTGCCCCGGTACTCGCCGTGCTTGCCCAGAATCGGCAATGCCGCATAACCTGCGGACTCCATCTTCTCCAACGCCTGCCGGACTGTATAATCATCATACACGAAAGCACACATAGCCTTCGGTGTTAAAAAAAACAAAATATTATCCATAGCGGCTCCTTTGCTGCAATACATTGGCAGCCGTAGCTGCCACTAATATTATAGCACACAATCCCAAAATAAGCACGTGAATTTCGCGTAAACATTTTGTTTCGGTGCAGAAAAATCCAAGCCGTTTTTGTGCATATTGCATATTTATATGCTTTTATACAGCATCTCTACTCGTCAAAATCATTGAAAGTATATCGATTCTACGGGCAGGAGAGCACTTTTTCTACCGCTTGGAGAGCGAAAACCCGGTTTCGTGGGGTGACTCTTCCGCAACAAACGGTTATGATTGATTCCGAAAGGACGGGATCTATATGACAAAACGCATTCCCCTTAAAGACCGTATGCTGCCGGCGTACTGCCGGGGCGAAGAGATCACGAACATGGTCACCCATATCATTGGCGCTGTGCTTGGCGTTGTAGCTCTGGTACTTTGCCTAATGCGGGCAGACACCACTGCCGAAACGATCGGATCGGTGATCTTTGGCTGTACCATGATCGCATTGTATACGATTTCCAGCGTGTACCACGGTTTGAAGCCATCTACGGGCAAGAAGGTCATGCAGATACTGGATCACTGTGCCATCTACTGTCTGATTTCTGGTACCTACACTCCTATTTTATTAAGTGCGTTCCTGCCGGTATACCCGGCGATCACCTGGGGATTGCTGGCTGTCCAGTGGGGACTGTGTATTGTCGCTACCGTGCTGACCGCCATCGATCTGAAAAAGTACCGGGCGTTCTCTATGATCTGCTATATCGGCATGGGTTGGAGCATTGCAGTGTTTCTGGGAAAATGTATAGAAGTCATGACAGTGCCCGGATTCGGTCTGCTTCTGTCCGGCGGCATCGTATATACCATCAGTGCGATCCTGTACGGCATCGGTTCCAAGAAGCCCTGGTTTCACTCGGTGTTCCACGTTTTCGTGCTGGGCGGCAGTCTGCTTCAATTTCTGTCGATCCTGCTGTATGCGCTGTAAACTCCATGAAAAGGGGCTGTCTCAAAATGATTATTTGTAGGGACACCGCTCCCGCGGTGTCCGCTAAACCACAAATAAAAGGAAAAATCGGCACAAATTGTGCCGATTTTTCGGTTTCAGACACCCCGGAGGGGTGTCCCTACGATTCTAAATTGGAAATTTTACCTTAGTGAGACAGCGCCTTTTTTAGTCTTCCGTGGGTTTCTCCGGTGTCTTGCCGTTCTGCCCTGCGCAGGCCTCAAAGAAGGTCTTCTGAGCAGCCTGACGGATAGGACGTCCTGCCATGCAGTCAGCAAACTGCTCGCCGCTCATGGTCTCATTTTCCAGCAGGAACGCAACCACCTGCTTCATCTTGTCCGCATCCCGGCGGAGGATCTCCTCACAGTGCTGATAGGCTTTACTGATCAGCGCCTGGACCTCATCGTCGATGGTGCCGGCAAACTTCTCAGAGTAGCTCTTGGTGGACTGGTAGTCACGGCCAATGAACAGCTCGTCGCCGCCGGTGTAGGACACGGCGCCCAGCTTTTCGCACATACCGTAGCGGGCAACCATGTCACGGGCCAGCTTGGAGGCCCGGTCAATATCGTTGGAGGCACCGGTGGAGATATCCTGCAGGAACAACGCCTCCGCCACACGGCCGCCCAGCAGACCCACGATCTGCTCGTACATCTCGTTGCGGCTCAGGTGGTCGCTGTCCTCCTTGGGACGACTCCAGGTCAGACCCAGGGCACGGCCTCTGGGGATCACAGAGATCTGGTGGACCGGGTCATGGGTGGGCAGGCTGTGCATCGCAACCGCATGGCCGGCTTCATGAATGGCGGTGATCTTCAGATCACGCTGCAGCCGCACACGGCTGCGTTTCTCGGGGCCGGCAATGATCTTCATCATGGCATCGTTCAGATCATCCATGGTCAGCACCGGACGGTCTGCCCGGGCCGCCATAATGGCAGCCTCGTTCATTAAATTGCTCAAATCTGCGCCAGTAAAGCCTGCAGTGGTCAGTGCCACCACATGCAGATCCACATCCTCAGCAAGGCGCTTGCCCTTAGCGTGGATCTTCAGGATCTCCTCACGGCCCTTTACATCAGGTGCGCCCACATGGATCTGCCGGTCAAAACGGCCGGGTCGAAGCAGAGCGGGGTCCAGAATGTCGGGGCGGTTGGTGGCGG
>CAYVCR010000071.1:0-6773 GCA_964450205.1 uncultured Oscillospiraceae bacterium
GTTGCCTTCGGCAAAAAGTGTAGTGCTACGCACAAACGATATTACGGCGAAAGCCGTAAACAATGGGGGCTTATGCCCAACGTTTTACACTTTGTGCAAACGAGCTTGCATCCCCACTGCCGATGCGGTATAATAAATAATCAAAAAATAATCAAATGAGAGGTGTTTAAAAATGAAAAATATAATAAAAGATTTGATCTTATGTTTCTGTTTTGTTTTTGTGCTCGCATCATTCTCGGGGTGCGGTGATAAAAATAATGACAACGACGAAACCGTTTCACTTTCGCAAGAGGATAACTCCGGTGAAGAGATAACATCATCCGAAGAGGAGGAAACTGTAAAAAGGCCCGCTAAGGAATACGACGAGGACAGTAACCTTATCCGAGAAAACTTATATAATGATAGCGGTGAGCTTACTACATATAAAATGTATGATTATTTAGACGGTAAGCTTTTTAGCGTTGTTACTTTTGACAATGAAGATCGTGTTCTTAAGGAAGAACAGTATGATGACAACGGCGAGGTCTTTTGGTGGGCGGAGCATCAATATGAAAACGGTCGTCGCGTTAGAATCAATTATTCGAGCGGTGAATACAGTGCATATCATTTTGATGACAACGGTAATGAGAGTGGAGTCACTTACTATGACGGGGATGGTAACATCACTGACGAACAAAATTATTGATCTGTAAGGAAAATACGGGCAGTGGCATGCTTTTTGTGATGATCATAGATTTATGCTGTGAAGAACTATCCGTGCGCTGATGTGGTATGATTTCGATTCTTCGGTAATTTCGGATGATTACTTGTACATTTATGTTGACCTTGATGATCAAAAATATGGAAATTATGATGTTTGCTTTTTTGATATAGAAGCGACGACACTTTTTTGTTTTTATAATAATATTTAAGAAACCCCTCGGTTTTCAGGCACATTTCATTCGTGTCTTTAAGTTCAAACGTACCACGAAATGCGCCGGTCTTATGACCGGCGCATAATGTGCATATCGGCAGAAACCAGGTGCACAGATTATAAAATCGCAAGATTGTCGCCGAAAGTTCAACAATGAAGTAACATAGTGAAAAACTGGCATTTTTATCGTAAAAATGGGAAATACGGGGGAGTACACCGTGTAAAATCCAGAAAATTGCGGAGAAATATAAATTAATTTGGTTGTTGGAGAAAATAATAACCTGTCATTTTTGATAAATTTATATCATCAAATTTGTATATTTAAGCATATTGAAATGTTTCGCGAGTTGGTTTATTATAATTATATCCAATATACTATATATTGTATATATCTTGTGTGCGATTTTATCTTATAACACAATTTGTTGACCTCGTCATAACTTTGGTTAGATGTACCGCAGGTACTTTTAACATATATTGTAAAATGGAGGAAATATCAATGAAGAAGATTATCGCAATCGCTCTGGTGCTGGTTCTGGCACTGGGCATCTTCGCCGGCTGTGGCGGCAAGAAGGACGACGGCGAGTTCAAGGTTGCTATCAGCGTTGCTGAGTACAACGAGTGGAACAAGCTGTACGAAGCAGTGATCGCGGAGAAGTGTGAGGAGTGGGGCTGGACCTACGAGATCTTTGATTCCAAGCAGGACGCTAACACTCAGATCGACCAGGTTCGTTCTATCATTTCTCAGGGCTTTGATGCTATGACCATTCAGGCTTGTGACATGGCCGCTCTGGCTCCTGTTGTAGGCGAGGCTGCACAGGCTGGCATCATTGTTGTTGACCATTATGGTTTCACCAATGAGCAGGTCGCTACCGATTCCATCTATCAGGTTCTGTTCGGCCAGAAGGAAGCTGGCATCCTGCAGGCTGAGACTTACATTGAGATGAACGGCACAAGCGGCAAGGTCGCCCTCATTTCCGGCCTGACTGGCGCTGACAATGCTATGCAGCGTGTTGCTGGCTTCGAAGAAGTCCTGAACCAGTATCCCGATATCGAGATCGTTGCTGTCGAGTACTGCGACTGGGATACCCAGAAGGCCCAGACCGCAGCTGAGAACATCCTGACTGCTCACCCCGACCTGACTGCATTCCTGGTTGCTGACGACGGCATGTCCAAGGGTGTTTGGAACGCAATCGAAGCTGCCGGTAAGGCGGATACTTGCAAGATCGCTTCTCAGGGCTTCTATGAGTGGTCCATCGAGTACATCAAGTCCGACAAGTTTATGTTCACCATCACCTATCCAGCTGGCTTCTTCTCCCGTGACGCTATGGACGTTATCAAGGCCGTCAATGAGGGTCAGACCGTTGAGCACGTGAAGTACCTGGGCATGGAACTGGTCACCAAGGACAACGTCGACACTGCTGCACACGACTAATTTGCGATTAGTTTCCTTTCAACGTAATACTTAATTTTTGATTTCAGGAGCCGGGTGTTCGCACCCGGCTTTTGAAAAGAAAGGGACTCTGTTTTGGATAATAAAATTTTCTTTGAAATGCGCGGAATCAGCAAGACCTTCCCCGGCGTGAAAGCGCTGGATAACGTTGGCTTCAGCGTTGCTGAGGGTGAGATTCGTGCGCTGGTCGGCGAAAATGGCGCCGGCAAATCCACGTTGATGAAGATTCTCAACGGTAACTATAAGAAGGACTGCGGTCAGATTCTGATTGACGGTCAGGAAGTGGACATCACCAATCCGCAGGTTGCGGATGCACACGGTATCACTATCATCTTCCAGGAACTGAACTTGGTCGATGAACTTTCCATTGCGGAGAATATCTTTGCAGGCCGCCTTGCCGGAAGAGGTAAGCTGGTCAATTGGAAGGAACTGAACGAAAAGGCAAAGGTACTGCTGAACCGCGTCAGTTTTGATGTGGATCCCAGAAAATTGGTCGGTGACCTGACGGTTGCCGAGAAGCAGATGGTGGAAATTGCAAAGGCCCTCAGCCGCAATTCCCGGATCATCCTGATGGATGAGCCTTCTGCTACACTGACGAAGAAGGAACTGGACGCTCTGTTTGAGATCATCCGCGATCTGAAGAAGAGCGGTATTGCTGTTATATATATTTCCCACCGCATGGAAGAGATCTTCGAGATCTGTGAAACTGTTACCGTCATGCGTGACGGTCAGATCATTGGCACCAGAGATGTTGCCAGCGTAACTTCTGACGAGCTGGTAGAAATGATGGTTGGCCGTGAGGTCAACAGCGCATACCCCAAGCGGAGTGTGCAGCTTGGTGAGGAAGTGCTTCGCGTTGAGCATCTGTGCCGTAAGGACCGGAAGCAGGACGTGGCATTTAGTCTGCACAAAGGCGAGGTTTTGGGCATTGCCGGCCTCGTGGGCGCAGGCAGAACGGAAATCATGCGTGCTGTCTTCGGTGTTGATTACATTTTTACCATGGATGTATACGTTTCCGGAAAGAAAGTGAAGTTGAACAATCCTGCCGCAGCGAAGAAACATGGCATCGCCTTTTTGACAGAGGACAGAAAAGTTGAAGGCCTGACGCTGGACTTTACTGTTAAATCCAACATCGTCGCCGCAAATCTGCCATCTATCCGTAAGGGCATATTCAATAATGTAAAGAAAGAAAACGAAATAGCGGATATCTATATTGCAAAGACTCGGATCAAAACGCCTCATCGCAATCAGAAGGTTGGCAATCTGTCCGGCGGCAACCAACAAAAGGTCGTTGTTAGTAAGTGGTTGAATACGGATCCGGATATTCTGATCATGGACGAGCCTACCCGTGGTATCGACGTTGGCGCCAAGCGCGAGATCTACGAGATCATCAATGATCTTGTAGCTCAGGGAAAAGCTATTATTTTGATTTCTTCCGAATTGCCTGAGGTTTTGGGTATGAGTGACCGTGTTCTTGTCATGAAGGACGATGAAATTGTTGCAGAACTGACCGGCGATGATATTAACGCTGTGGAAGTTATGCGCCACGCCCTGTAATTGGCGTATATTAAGATTTGGAGGAGTAACTATGAGTCATACAACTTCAAAGCGCCTTACAGGAAAAAGCATCGGTGAATGGTTCAAGAATAATACCAATATTCTGCTCATGTTCACTTTGATTATTGTAGGTGCGCTTACATCTAAGAATTTCTTCAGTACCGGCAACCTGTTTAACGTGCTGCGCCAGATCACGGTCAACGGTATGTTAGCAGTTGCCTGTACCATGACACTGCTTGTCAATGGCTTTGACCTGTCTATTGGTCATTGCATGGCATTATGTGCTGTGCTATGTATCGGTTTTGAAAAATCTACCGGTTCCGGTGTGGTTGCGATTATTGTTGCATTGGCCGCAGGCCTTGCCATGGGCCTTGTCAATGGCTTCCTGATGAAGTTGACCCGTGGCGGTTCCGGTGAAGGCTTCATGATCACCTTGGCTACTGGTATGATGGCGCAGGCGCTTGCTAAGTGGTACTGCAATGGCAGTGAGATCATTCGCGTTCAGATTCCTGAGAATCAGGACTGGTTCCGTGCGCTTGGTCAAGGCGATCTGTGGGGATTCCCCATCTGTGCACTGATTTGGATTGGTGTAATGGTGATCTTGCAGATTATTATTAAGAAGACCACTTTTGGCAGAAAAATGCTGCTGACAGGTGCGAACAAGCATTCTGCATTTCTTGCCGGTGTCAATGTTGGCAGGATCAAGGTGATTGCTTATGCCGTAGCTGGTTTGTGTTGCGGCTTGGCAGCCGTTCTTTACGCTGCAAGATTTAATAGTGCATCTGACGGAGCAGGTACCGGCGGTGACTTTAACGGTGCTGTTATTTCTATCATTGGCGGTAATGCGCTTTACGGCGGTCATGGCGGTATGGTGCAGGTATTTATCGGTGCTGTTACCTTTGGCCTGATTACCAATATCCTGCAACTGCTTAGCGTGAGTACTGCTGTTGGATATATTGTTCAGGGTGCTGTTCTGCTGCTGGCAATCAATCTGGACCGCTTGAAGAAGAGGTGATCGATGTGAAACTGATTAAAAAAGTATTTACAGATTATCGAATCCCGCTGCTTGCTGTTGTTTTGTTTGCTGTAATGGCTATCATCAAGCCGAACTTTGCGACTGCATACAATATTTATTCTATTGCTGACTCTATAGCGGGCTATGGTATTGCCGCAATCGGTTTTACGTTCATTCTGCTGGTAGGTCAGCTGGATATTTCCTTTGGCTCGGTTATCGCGTTGACCGCTTGTGTATTCATGATGATGCTGAAGGCCGAAATGAACTTTGTGCTTGCATTGGCAACTGCACTGGTATTGGGCTGTGCATGCGGTGCTCTGACAGGTTTCTTCGTAGCGAATTTCAGGCTGTCTCCATTTATCGTCTCCATGACGATGCAGCTTGTTTACAAGGGCGTTGCACTGACGATTACAAAGTCTACACCTGTGGCTATGCAGCATCCTGTTTTGTTGGGAATTTATAATATAAAACTCTTGAATATTATCCCGATTACCTTTGTGCTATTCCTGCTGTTGGCTTTGATCGTTGAATTTGTACTTCGCAAAACGCAGTATGGTCGAAATTTGTACTTAGTTGGTGGTAATATCCATGCAGCTGATAATCTTGGTATGAAGTCCAGCCGCTATGTATGGAGTGCATATATTATGCAGGGCCTGTTTGCAGCTATTGCCGGTGTCGTTATGATGACCCGTCAGTTCTCTGCATCCGGCAACTTAGCTTTACAGGGTCCCTTAAATGTTATCCCCATGGTTATTGTTGGTGGTACATCCATGGCTGGCGGTAAGGGCGGTGCTATTAAAACCGTATGGGGCGTTCTGCTCATGAACATCGTTTATAATGCCATGACGATGTTCTCAATTCCTGCTGCACTGCAGCCTTTTGTTAAAGGTTTGATCCTTTTAGTAGTTATTGTAACAGATAAGTACATGGAAAACAGACGTTCTAAAATCTGACCGAGAAAGGAGTTCACTATGAATATTCTTGCAATTGGTGCACATCCCGACGATGTCGAGACCATGTGTGCCGGTACTTTGGCGAAGTATGCATCTCAGGGCCATAAGGTCTATATTGCTACGGCTACCAACGGTAATATTGGCTCGGCACACCATACGATGGAAGAGATCGCGGCGATCCGCAAGCAGGAGGCAGCAAATTCTGCAGCAATTATCGGTGCAGAGTACATTTGCCTGGACTATGATGATGAAATGTTCTACGAGACAAAGGAAGTTCGCTTGGCATTCATCAACCTGGTTCGTCATTGTAAGGCCGATGTGATCTTTACCCACAACCCGGTAGACTACAATCCCGATCATGAGCTGACCAGCAAGATCGTCAATGATATTGCTGTTATGATTCCTATCGCACACCTGAAGACAGAGGAGGAGCCCTATGATGTGATTCCTTCCATCTGGTATTTTGAGCCTGTTTGCGGTATGAATTTCCAGCCCACAGACTATGTGGATATCACGGATTTCTACGAAACCAAGATGAAGATGCTGAACTGCATGGAAAGCCAGAAGGCTTGGATGGCCGACAACTATGCATCTCTGCGTGATGACCAGGACCGTTTCTTTGATACGATCCGTATAATGTCTGAGTTCCGCGGTATGCAGGCTGGCTGCAAGTATGCAGAGGGCTTCGTGCGTGCGATGGACGGTTTCCGCACGCGCATGACGGAACGGGTGCTCCCGTAATTGAGCACATTTTTAATTTGTCCGCATTTAAATTGCTATAAAACTATAATTATTTTTGGAGGTATTTATTATGGCTGGCGGTCCTGGATCTTATGTATTCGGTGCAGAAGAAAAGAAAGAATTGATGGACGTTATCGAGGC
>CAYVCR010000072.1:0-6719 GCA_964450205.1 uncultured Oscillospiraceae bacterium
ATGCCCTACGAGATTTCGAGTCACGCCTCTTCGACCAGCTTGAGTACTCCTCCGTGGACTGGCTTATTATAACAGTACCCAAGCAAAAAATCAAGGCTTTTCCGTGTCCGGTTTTTTTGCAAGCTCCATGATCTGGGGCATCTTTTCCATGATCTTCAGATAGTTCTCCCGGCGGTGGGGTTTCAGGCAGGCAGAACAATCCTTGATCCCCTGCTCTGTGTATGTAAAGTTGCCGCCGCACTTGTCGCCCAGGGCGTACAAAGGGCAATAGCAGAACAGACAGCTGAATTTCTCGGGATCTGCTCCTACGTGGCAGGGAAAGTATTCACATGCTTTATGCTGAAAAAAATCGTAGTTAGCCATCGGTTTTCTCCTTTCGGCTTTGCTTTTCATATATTGATATGATATAGTTATGGTATCGTCCGGGCCGCTGTGGGCATCGGCTCCTACAGCGCGCAATAATACATGCTTTGGGGAAGCTGCTTCAGCAGACTGTCCAGGGATAAACAGCGGGCGGCTCTTTGGTAAATTCCAGCCGCTGGCCTGTCCAGGGATGATCAAAAGACAGGCGGCAGGACCACAGTGCAATGTCACATTCTTCCTGGAGGCCGTACTTTTTATCCCCCACCAGAGGCAGGCCTCTGCCGGAAAACTGGGCGCGGATCTGGTGTGTTCTTCCAGTGCGCAGGTGGATCTGCACCCGGCTTAAGCCGTCGGCATGGCCTAGCAGCTGATAATCCAAAATCGCCTCCTGTACGTCCTTACCGGGCGTGGTAACGATGTAGGTCTTGCGCTCTTCTTTGTTGCGCAGCAGCAGGTCACAGAACGTGCCTTCCGGTGCTAATTTGCCGTGGACCACTGCCATGTATTCCTTTTCGAATCGGTCTTCCCGGATCTGACGGGACAACTCTGCCGCCGCCTTTTTGGAGCGGGCAAGGACCACAAGGCCCGAAACCACCCGGTCCAACCGGTGGACCGTGCGTACATTGGCGCCCGGATCACCCAGTGCCTGCCGCACCAAGTCCGGCAAGCCGCCCGGCTCATCGGTGGACAGCACCCCCGCCGGCTTGATACAAACTATGATATCCCGGTCTTGATAAACTAGTTCCATACTGGACTCCCGTCACGGCGGGAGCAAGCCCCCGCCCTACTGTTGTTATATGTATCCTAACAAATCCGGCGCTATTTTGCAAGTGGAAGGAGCAATCCAATGAAAATCGTGATCACCGACGGCAACGCCGTCAACCCCGGCGACCTGAGCTGGGACTTCTTGGAAAAATACGGTCAGGTGGTGGTCTACCCCCGGACTCCCGCAGAATTGGCAGTGGAGCGCCTGCAGGGGGCTGATATTATTCTGATCAACAAGACACCCATCACCGCAGAGGTTTTGGACAAATGTCCCACCATCAAGCTGATCTGCGTGCTGGCTACCGGCTACAATGTGGTAGATTGCGAAGCCGCCCGGGCAAGGGGCATCCCCGTCTGCAATGTGCCGGATTACAGCACCAACGCCGTGGCGCAGTTTACCTTCAGCCTGCTTTTGGAGCTGTGCAACCGTGTGAGCCATCACAACACCCTGGTCCATGACGGAGCCTGGTGCCGCTGCCCCGACTTCTGCTTTTGGGACACACCTCAGCTGGAGCTGGCGGGCAAGACCATCGGCATCATCGGTTTCGGCAGGATCGGTAGGACAGTCGGTCAGATCGCACGCGCTTTTGGCATGAAAGTGCTGGCCTATAACCGCAGCCGCTGCCCCCAGGGGGAAAGCATTGGTCGGTATGTGGATCTGGACACGCTGCTGTCTGAATCCGATATTGTGTCTTTACATTGTCCGTTGACATCCCAGACTGAGGGCATCATCAACACGCAGACGCTTGCACGCATGAAAGACGGTGCGATCCTGCTGAACACCGCCAGAGGTCCTCTGATCGACGAAAATACTGTGGCAGCCGCACTGCATTCCGGCAAGCTCCGGGGCTTTGCCGCGGACGTGGTCAGCAGCGAGCCGATACACGAAGACAACCCGCTGCTTTCTGCCCCCAACTGCATTCTGACGCCCCACATGGCCTGGGCTCCCATCGAAAGCCGCAAGCGCATCCTCACCTGTACTACTGCCAGCATTGAGGGCTTCCTAAATGGCGAGCCTGTGAATACTGTAAATTGACATCTTTTACCATTTAGGCTATAATAACGTAAATCATTTAAGGAGGTTGTCCCATGTCTCATGCTGTTTCTCTACCTTCCACAGAAAACTCCTACTTTGACGGTAATTTCTGGCAGCGGCTGGGCCGGATCATCGTATCCAGATTTTTGACTGTCATCACCTTGGGTCTTGCCTACCCCGCGGCGGTATGCATGCTCTTGCGCTGGGAGTGCAAGCACACAGTCATCAACGGCAGGCGGCTGAAATTCACCGGCAAGGGCGCGCAGCTGTTTGGCAAGTACATTCTTTGGTGGCTGCTGACCATTGTTACGTTCGGTATTTTCGGTATTTGGCTGGGACTGAACATGAAAAAGTGGACTGTCAAGCACACTGTGTACGCTGATGACGATACCGGCGCTGTCAGCCGTTTTACCGGCGGTGTGGGCGGATATATCGGTATTCGTCTGCTGGCAGGCCTTTTGACCGTATGTACCTTCGGAATTGGCAGCGCCTGGGCAAAGCGGATGACCCTGAACTGGGACACCAAGCATACATACATCAGCGGCACTCAACTGGGCTTCACCGGTCGGGGCGGTCAGCTCTTCGGCAAATATCTGCTGTGGGGACTGTTGACCGTTGTCACGTTCAGCATTTTTGCACTGTTTATCCCCATCAAGTTCCTGAAGTGGCAGTATAAGCACACTGGCGCTACGCCCGTGGAGGAAGTGCCCGGAGAAAAGAAGGCCGGTGTCGGCGTTATCATAGCGGTAGTTGGCGGCGGCTTGGCTGTACTTTTGGTCATGATCCTCCTGTTCTTCCCCAGAGCATCCATTGCTTTGCCTGACAGCAGTCAGGATCTGCCCACAAACCAGGTCATGCATGTGCTCAATGATGCAGGTATGCTTACCCCTACCCTGGCGGATGCCCAGCAGCTGCCCGGCAATTTTGAAAGCTGCGTAAGCTACGCAGAAATCGAGGGTGAAGCTTTCTCCTTTACATTGGATTCCTCTCTGATTCCGGATGAACGGCAGGATGAGAGCTGGATCCAGACTTATTTTACCGCCAGCGGTAAGATCAGCAGCACCGCTTACTGGGATATGGAGCAGGACATTCTATACTTGGATTACGGCGTGGAAAGCGCTAACTGCACCACCTATCTGAGTCTGGACGGCTCCCAGACCGGTACGGGCCATGCCCAGCCGCTGACCCAAATCGTTTCCGGCGGCAAGGGCATCCACAGTGTGTACTATCCTTACGATACTGCACCGGAGTATGTGTATGTCATGGCGTTTGCACATATAGTGGACACCAGTGTGAGCGACACCGGCGAAACGGATGTCGGCACCTATTACTTCGTAACACTTCACAAGCAGCCTTTGACTGTTATCGTTGGCACGCCCGACGATCTGGAGCTGACCGATCCGGAGGATGTCTTCATCGAACCAGACAACGCCAACAGCAGCTCTGACTTGGTTGGCGTCTGGGTCATTCTTGGATCGCCGGAAGAAAACACAGTCTCGGATACCCTCTACGCTGCTTTTGCAAACGGCGGTTGGTACGAATTCCGGGCAGACGGTACTTTTTCCCTGGAAACCCGTTGCATTGCCTATGAAAGCGGCGGCTGGTTTGATATGGGCGGTGGCGAAAAGCTCTATGAGGGTACTTATCAGCAAGAGGGCAATATCGTGACCCTGCACTACACCACTACCTACAAGTATGCATGGGACGAAACCATCCAGAATGTGGTATCACAGCCAGTAGCAATGGATGAAATCGAGCAATTTAATATCCAGCCCGGTTTGGATGATTTGACCAACGTGACTGGGGAACATCCCCGATTCGGTCAGCTTTGCCTGTTTCAGCGCTTGGCCGAGGTTGAGGTGCCTATCAACGTACTTCTTGGTCATTTAGCATTCGAACACTAAGCTTTTCCGCCCTGCGTATTTGCGCGGGGCGGATTCTTTCAACATTGACTTTTCTTCATTTTCTTTATATCATAGATAAAAGAAAGGAGGCTGCTGTATGGAATTGTTCAAATTATTGCTGCTGATCATTTGCTCAGCGATTTTAGTATTTCTGGTACTGCCTGCAATTATCGTCTTTTTTATTTTCCGGGCCAAGGATCTGCAAAAGACAGCACGGCGCGCAAAAACCGGTGTCATTATCAGCATTCTCGTTGCTGTTCTCCTTTTGGGCGTGATCGTTTGGGATGCCATTGATCTGTTTTTGCCCGATCCGCCCGTTGATCCCGCTGCCGATCCGACTATCGAGACCACAGAAGCACCTGTGCCTACCGAAGAAACTACCGAAGAAACTACCGAGGCAACCGAGTCGAGCACTATACCGTTGGCGACTGTTTCCAGCGAAGAGCTGGAAGGTGTTTGGATCGCCGCTGCTGAGTCCTTCATTCCGGAAGACGAAAATTATACCTTAATGACCGATGCCGGCTATTACAGTTTTGACCTGAACGGCAATTTCACCTACACACAGCTCCGCATAGCAAAAACAAACACATGGGGACTGCTGGAAGAAGTTTTCCAATGCAGCGGCACATATGTGCTGGACGGCGATATTTTGACTTTGCACTATACCATGAGTTCTGAAGATTGCGCCGATATGCAGCCGGTGGATTACACCGAGCAGGTATCCATGCTGGTGGACCGCACCTGCACAGAGATGTGTATACGAACCCCCGACCATCCCAAGCTGGGACAGCTGCTCTTTTTCCGGAAAGGCCGCACCGACGACCCGGTCAATTCTATCATCATCCTTCTGAATGAATTCCTATGAACCTACAAAAGGGTGCGTTGCAAAATGAATGCAACGCACCCTAAAACTATACACAGGATGTAGGGGCGGATAGTATCTGCCCACGGGCGACTAATCGTCTCTCCTACAAATTCTAAAGGACATTTTTGGCATTTTGCAACGCGCCCTTTTATAGGATCGCAAGCAGCCACAGCACAAGCATGTGAGCCGGGTAAAACAGATAGAAACCGATTTGTGTCAGCTTCGACAACACCTTATTGGCAGGCTGCGGGCCCTTTTTCCCGTTGTACAGGAAGATCAACGGCAATGATCCCAAAGAAAACAGCTGCCACCAGTCCCAAGTGCTCAGAACGATTGGGTGCCAACTACCAGTCACCACTGACAACCCAACCGATATCAACTGATTATAAAAGACAGCGATCAGGCAGGCTAGTACCGTCAGGATACGTTTCCAGACCGCTCTGCCGTCAAGCAGATAGAAAGCCATGGCAAGGACAATGCCTCGGACTCCATAATCCGAGCGGAGCACCCCCAGCTGGTAAAGGATTCCAATAACGACCATCGGCAGCCAGCACAGCCAGCGAGTAACCCGGTTGCGTAGAAGCATGTCCGTTGCCCATATACACAGCAGAGCTATCAGAAGGGTTATAAACACGTTGCCTTGCATATATGTAATGGTATTGGTACAGAACAGGCTAAAGGGGATCTGAGAGATCACTGCAAACACCGCCAGCCGCAGCGCATAGCGCCACTTACAGGAAGTATGCTTGTATCCGTTACAGATCAAATATACAAAGATCGGAAAAGCTACACGGCCAATGGCACGCAGAAATAGATTATTACTGTAATAACCTATGTGATCCAACAGCATCGCCAGGCAGGCAATGATACGTAATATCAGCGCAGACATTTATTCACTTCCCTAAAAAAGATTCTGGGGCTGCGTGCCAACGCCGACCCCAAGCATCGCAGAAAATCAAGCCTGCGTTAGCTGTTCAAATCCCTTCAGCCACTCCCGCTTGATCAGCTCATGACCGGCAGCTGTCGGGTGCACACCGTCGCCAAGCCAATATCCTTCTGCAGGCTCCACTCGTTCAGCCTCATCAAATATGGCCTGCAACGGCACAAATACTAAGCCGAATTTCTCCGCGATGCGCTTAGCTGCTTGCGCACGGAGGGGGACCTCGGATTTAAAATGCTCCCAGCGATCGGGGTGTTCTTCTGTATTGCAGGTCTTGCTGCCACGCAAAACAAAAGGCTCCAAAATCATAATTTTGAGTTCCGGTAGGGCCTGCTGCAGCTCCTCGATCAGAAGTCCGTAGACCATTTCAAATTTTGCAGCAGCAACGCCATTCTGTCGGGTATATTCATGCCAGACATCGTTCACACCAACGAGAATGCTTATATAATCCGGCTTCAGATTGATGATATCCTGTCGAATTCTAGCATATAGATCAACAACGCGATTGCCACTTATGCCGCGGTTTAAAAAATGGTACTCACCAGGAAAATCCAAAAGCAGCGTACCCGACACCATTGTGGCATAGCCATGACCCAATGGACGGTCTGCGTCTTTACTGCGGCCACAATCCGTAATAGAATCACCCTGAAATAAAACTGTTTTAGACATACAAAAGCCCCCAGATCAATGAGATCAAAATCATGCTATTACTATATCATACCAACAAAAAATGTCAATTATCAACCAACACCAAACGAATACAAAAAGGCGCTGTCTCACTAAGGTAAAATTTCCAATTTAGAATCGTAGGGACACCCCTCCGGGGTGTCTGAAACCGAAAAATCG
>CAYVCR010000073.1:0-6656 GCA_964450205.1 uncultured Oscillospiraceae bacterium
GTAACGGATTTGCAGGAGTTGCAAGTACGAAAACAGTAACAGAGTGCGGAGGGGGCTTAACGGTGAAGCGCAGGAAAAGCAAGTGCTGCCATGAAACCTGTTCATTATTCCCATGAAAAGGCCACGGTTTTGATAAAAAACCGTGGCCTTTTCAGCGAAATCCACCCTGGCGGGTGGGATAAATCATCTGCGATGATGAAATCCCCTGCGGGGATGAAATCCGGCTCGACGCCGGATGGGTGGATTTAATTTCATCCGCGTCAGCGGATTTCATTATTCACCTACTGTATATCCCCGCCGATTCCGTGCGTATCACCCTTTTCACAGGGCAATACGATTTTGTCACTCCATTTTTGCGTTTATCAACTGGCAGTAACGGTATCCGTTTTCTTCATAGGTATCAAAGGTCCCCGTGACTGTGATCACCGAATTAATTTCCGGATAGTCATCAGGATAAGTATAATCGCCCTCCAAGACAAACTCGATGCCTTGCGAACAGCATGAAGTGGCATCCGCAATGAGGCAGGCATAATATAGCTTTCCTGTGGTTTGATCCTGATACACCCCAAAGCTGCCGCGCATCTTGATTTGCTTTCCGAGGTAATTATCCGGAGAGGTCACCATATTGTACACCTCGGAATAGACCATTGTGCTGCTTAATTCTGTTAGATCCACATCATAGCTTTCCGCATCAGGCGACACATTATTTGAATTTCCGCAGCCTGCAGCAGATGCCATTACCAGCAGAGTCAATATGATACAAAGAACCTTTTTCATTTTTTGGTACCCCCTTTTATTATGCTGATAAGTGTAAACACACCAAACACGGCAAGATCCGCGATCACAATGGTGGAGCCGACGGGCGTGCCTGCAAGAATAGACACAAGGATGCCGATACACGAGCAGCAGACGGAGATCACGGCAGCACAAAGCGTTACGCTCTTAAAACTCTTGCATACCCGCATTGCCGAAAGGGCAGGAAATACGATAAGTGCGGAAATAAGCAAAGAGCCCACAAGATTCATCGCCAACACGATAACCACCGCAATGACGGTCGCGAGCAAGAGGTTGTATATCCTTACCTTTGTTCCGGTCGCCTGAGAGAAGCCTTTATCAAAGGTAATGCAGAATATCTTGTTATAGCAAAGCACAAATACGATAACAACGGCTATGGACAATCCGGCACACAGCCATACCTCTGTTTCGGTCAAGGTTAGAATAGAGGTCGAGCCAAACAGCGTTGTACATACATCTCCTGCTACATTTCCGGAAGACGACGGGAAAATACTCATCAGCATATATCCGATCGCAAGTGCCGAAACCGAGATCATTGCAACGGCAGCGTCTCCATTGACCTTAGTGTTCTGACCAGTGCATAAGAGCAAGATGGCGCAAAGAACGGTAACCGGCAACACGACCACCATTTCATTTGTCATTCCAACCACGGCGGTCACAGACATCGCGCCAAAAGCTACATGGGAAAGTCCGTCTCCGATAAACGAGAAGCGCTTGAGCACCAGTGTAACGCCAAGCAAAGCGGAACACAAAGAGATCAGAACACCCACGATCAGTGCGTATCTTACAAACGGAAATTCCATATAACGAGCGAGTTTTTCAAGCAATGCATTCATTCCCGCTCACCTCCTTTTGGGGGCACAAGACCTTTAGCAATACTGCTTGCCAGATATTCTTCCTTTGTTCCGAAGAATATTTCCTTGCCGATGTAGAGTATATGGCTTGCGTAAGTGATAGCGGCATGCAGATCGTGTGAGATCATAATAACGGTGATGCCATCTTTTTTGTTCAGCACCTCGATCAGCTGATACATCTCAAGGGTTACCTTCGGATCGAGTCCCGAAACAGGCTCATCCAGCAGCAGAAGCTTTCCGGTCGCACACAATGCCCGTGCGAGTAGGACCCGCTGCTGCTGACCGCCGGAAAGCTCCCGATAGCAGCATTTTTGCAGATGGGTGATGTTCATTTTTTTCATGGCATCAAACGCAAGCGCCTTTTCCTCCTTGCTGTAGAAGGGACGTGAGCCACATCGGCCCTGACAGCCAGAAAGCACGATCTCATAAACGGATGCCGGAAAATCCTTTTGAACGACTGTCTGCTGCGGAAGACAGCCGATCTCATTTTGCCGCAGTCCGTCTCCCATCTCAACAGTGCCGCCCATAGGCTTGTGAAGTCCCAAAAGGGTCTTCATCAAAGTCGTTTTTCCGCTTCCGTTTTCACCGATAATGCACAGATACTCTCCCGCATGAACAGAAAAACTAAGGTTATTGATAATTTCTTTCCCATCATAACCGAGGGATAAATTTCGGCAAATTAGCTGCGCCATCTTTCTTCTCCTTACTGTAATGCTTCTTTCAGCGCTTCAAGGTTGCTTTCCATAACGGAAAGATATGTCGTGCCGCTGTCAGCGTCCTTTTCTGTTGTGGTCTGCATGGAGTCCAAAAACAGTATTTTGGCGTTTTTTTCGGTACTGGTACTGATGATCGTTTGGGCGATATCGCCGTCAGAACCTTTCAGTGCGATAACGGAGGTAAGACCGAGTTCATCCACTTTCCCGGCCAGAAAGACAATGGTTTCAAAGCTCGCTTCACTTTCCGCTGAGCAGCCGGAGAAGGCTGCGTAATATTCGATCCCGTAGTCATCTGTAAGGTAGCGGAACGGAAAACGGTCAGCAAACAGGAGCGTATTCATCGAAGCCGCGGAAACTGCTTCCGAATAATCTGCATCGAGCGCCATTAACTTTTGGCAGTAGCTTTCCGTGTTGGCGGTATACGTATCCGCATTTTCCGGATCAAGCATACATATTTTTTCGTTGATGGCTCTGCATACGGTTTCTGCGTTCCTGAGCGAAAGCCAAACATGTTCATCATATTCGTGGGCTTCTTCTTCCTCGTGTTCTTCGTGCTCCATGCCGTCAACGATCTCTTCCTCCTTGACGGCATCACCCAGCACATCCAAAAGCTTGATAACGATCATATCCTTATTTGCAGCTTGAGCAAGAACGTCATCCACCCATTCGTCCGATTCTCCGCCGACATAAACAAACATATCGCAGGCGAATATTGTAACGATATCGTCTGCCGTGGGCTGATAGCTGTGAAGATCCACACCGTTATCGAGCAGCAGTGTGATCTGCGCATTTTCGATCTGATCCCCGAGAATTTGCTTCACCCAGTCATATTCCGGAAAAATGGTAGTAACGATAGATAGCTTATCGGCAGAATGCGCTCCCGTTCCACACCCGGTCAGTAAACCGGCAAATAGAGAAAGCATAACCAGAAGACTAATAATCTTTTTCATAAAAATAAAACCTCCGAATCAAAATAGAATACTGCTTTGGGAAGCCCAATAACGATATACAGCGGGCATGACAGGGCAATCCCGTTTCTGTCAAAAGGGCGCAAAAATACAAGGGAGACGGCAGAGCCGAAAGACACCCATTCAAAAAATGGGTAGACCTATCCCTTGTGTGGCAGTATCTATTTAATTCAGAAGTTCTACTTTAAGCGCAATAAGGGTGCCCTGCACCAAATGTTGTGCAAAGCAATGGATAAACCGATAGCTTGTGTATGTCAACGCGAGTGCAAAAGCGATCACTAAAGCACCGGACATACGCATTTTAAGATTCCGGCGAGCAGACTCCATCTGCTGACAGACCTGACATTCGATACCGACACATTCGTGGTCCGCATCGTGTGTGATAACAGTTACGGAAAGCATCATAGCAAAGAAAACGGCAATAGCCAGAACCAATGCGATGATCTTATTTTTTCTTGTCATGATGCTTTCCTCCTCCCATACTTACTTGGAACATGAACTGCAGATCCCGTAGATTACGGTATTTGCTTTGTTTATTTGAAAATCCTCCGAGCTTGCAAGTCCTTTTATTATCACTTCCGCAAGCTCCGTGCTTAAATGATAAGATCTCCCACATCGCTGGCAGTTTAAATGTAAACTATCCTTGCAATGTTTAGCATCGATATATTGAAAATATACTTCTCGTTTTCTGTTCTGACTTGTCCTGCGCACCTTGCCTTCCGCCTCGAGGTCAGAAAGGTTTCGGTAAATTGCGCTGACACTGATCTTTTCCGCAGCAAGTGCAGCTGCGATTTGGTTCGCCGACAACAATACATCAGGGTGCTGTTCCAAATATGCCAGAAGGAGCATTCTCTGCCTTGTCATATATTTAGCCACAGCACGACCTCCTTTTAAATTTGCGACTATTTCGCAAATTAGTATAATGCAATGTGCTGCAAAAGTCAATTCCCTGTGGGCAAACCGCTGGTTCTGTGCTGCGGTAGAGTCCTCCTTGCAGGCGTTGCCGATGGCCTTGGTGTAGGTTTCCCGGTGTGCCTCGCAGAAGGCATGCCAGCCGTCACGCCAGGTGCCGTCTGCCAGAGAGCCGCTGCGGGCCTGGAATGTATCGTGGTCATCTCCGAATACCGCCACAACATCTATCTGGAGGTCCAGCCCAAGACCGACCACGACTTGCACGAAATTGTGGTAACGGCCAACTGATCTTTCCCCAAGCAAATGTGTACCGACAGATATCTTTCTGTTGCATTGTGCGGAATTATTGGTATAATAGATGGCAGAGACCATATTTATAAGGAGAGTTCCCATGAAAGCATTTATGGATAAGGATTTTCTGCTGGAAACGGAAACGGCCAAGCACCTGTTTCACGATTATGCGGAGGCCCTGCCCCTGGTGGACTACCACTGCCATCTGAATCCCAAGGAGATCTACGAGGATCGCCGCTTTGCGGATCTGGGCCAGGTGTGGCTGGGCGGTGAGCAGCCCGACGGCAGCTACTACGGCGACCACTACAAGTGGCGTCTCATGCGCTCCCACGGCATCGACGAGAGCTACATCACCGGCAACAAGCCCGGCTTTGAGCGCTTTATGAAGTTTGTGGAGGCTCTGGAGCTGGCCATCGGCAACCCCATGTATCACTGGTGCCATCTGGAGCTGCAGAAGTTCTTCAGCGTGTATGAGCCGCTGACCACCGAAAGCGCGGAGCGGATCTGGAACCACTGCAATAAGCTTTTGCAGGAGGATCCGGACATGACTGCCCGTGGCCTGATCCGTAAGGCCAACGTGGCCTTCATCGGCACCACCGATGACCCCATCGACGACCTGCAGTGGCATGAGAAGCTGGCGGCAGACCCCACCTTCCAGACGGTGATCGCCCCCTCCTTCCGCCCGGACAAGGCCATCAATCTCCACAAGCCCGGCTTTGTCGAATACATGGCCAAGCTGGCGCAGACTGTGGGCAAGGACAGCCTGCCGACCGTGGAGGATGTGATCGACGCCCTGGTGGCCCGGGCCGAGTTCTTCGCTGCTCACGGCTGCAAGGCCTCCGATCATGGCATGGACTACATTCCCTATCGGGCATGCACCATGGCTGAGGCCCAGAGCGCTTACGAAAAGGCTCTGGCAGGGCAGGCGCTGACCACAGAAGAGGTGGACGGCTATCAGACCACCATCCTGCTGGCGCTGGGCAAGGCCTACCACCGGCTGGACATCGCCATGCAGCTGCATTACTCCTGCCTGCGCAACACCAATACCCGCATGTATCAGCGCCTGGGCGCGGATACCGGCTATGATGTGATCGCCCAGAATACCTGCGGCGGCAATGTGGCCAGCCTGCTCAACGCCTTGGAGAGCACCGACCAGTGCCCCAAGACCATCCTGTATTCGCTGAACCCGGCAGACAACGCCCAGCTGGGCACCATCATCGGCGCCTTCCAGGGCACTATGGTCCCCGGTAAGCTCCAGCATGGCTCCGGCTGGTGGTTCAATGACAACAAGACCGGCATGCAGGAGCAGATGATCTCCCTGGGCAACCTGGGTATTTTGGGCAACTTTATTGGCATGCTCACCGACTCCCGCTCCTTCCTGAGCTATCCCCGCCATGACTACTTCCGCCGCATCCTGTGCAACCTGATCGGCACATGGGTGGAAAATGGCGAGTATCCCAACAACGAGGCGGCTCTGAAGAAGATCGTGGAGGGCATCAGCTACCGCAATGCGGCCCGGTACTTCGGCCTGCAGGTCAAGAAATGATAAAAAAGACCCGGATCGGTGATGATCCGGGTCTTTTTGCCGGGCCGGCAGGTGGGGTTTTCTCTTTACTTTTGCCGGCGACGTTGCTATAATAAGAAAAAACACCCAAAGGAGGATTTGTTTATGTCACTGAAGGATTCCTGGAAGGATGCGGGCGTCGGCTTCGGTCATGCATTCAAGGACTTGGGCAAGGCCTTTGCCCACACGGCAAAGACCACCATCAAGAAGGTGGACAACTGGGCAAACAAAGAAGAAGAGGAAAAGCCTCAGCCCGTTGTGGTAGAGGAGAGCGCGGCCGAAAAACCCGAGCCTGTCATTGTGGAAGAGAAATAAAAAAGCGCACAGGTATTGTGTCGGCTGCGCCGACGATTTTAAGCATAGAGTGCGGTGTCGTAAGTGCCTCATTCTGAGTGAAGGCGAAGCCGGAATCGAAGAATCTTGGCACCGAATAACTGCTAAGCAATATCGAAAGCGCAAAGATCCTTCGACTCGCTGACGCTCGCTCAGGATGACGCTTTTTGGCAGATTGTCGATGACGGATAAATCATTGTCATTTGTCCATTAAAAAAAGCAC
>CAYVCR010000074.1:0-6630 GCA_964450205.1 uncultured Oscillospiraceae bacterium
CTGTTTCGGATACTATCGAGCCGTTCCAGGACGAACCGGTTGGATGCGTCCATCTCCGGCCGCAGCCGGTCAGGCTTCAAGCCTGCGTATTTTTCCAGCAGCACTGCCGCGGCGGGGCCTAAGTTGGGAGAACTCAGATCCTCCGGAAAGGTCAGATACAGCTGCATCAGTTCCTTGGACAGCCGAATCAGCGCCTGCTCGTCCGCAACCGGCACAGCCAGCTCTACCGTACGCCGCAGATGGCACTGATAGCAGATGGCGTTCATGGGAATGCTCATGCGTCACCTCTGCTCAACCCATCCAGGTGCCGCTGGATATGACCCTCGATCATAGCCAGGGCCACCTTGTTCTTGCCGCCCTCAGGCACCACGATGTCCGCAAATTTCTTGCTGGGCTCTACATACTTTTCGTGCATGGGCTTGACGGTCTGCTGGTACTGGGCGATCACGGATTCCAGACTTCTGCCACGCTTGGTCACGTCGCGCTTGATGCGGCGGCAGATACGAATGTCCGCGTCCGCATCAATGAAGATCTTAATGTCCAGCAGCTTGCGCAGATCTTCGTCTGCAAAGATCATGATACCCTCCACGATGATGACCTGCTTGGGGACTACATGAATGGTCTCGTTGCTGCGGTTGTGGACGGTGAAATCATAGACCGGGCAGTCGATGGCCTGTCCGTGGATCAGCTGATCCAGCTGATAGATCAGAAGACTGGTGTCCAAAGCGGCAGGCTCATCGTAATTGAGCAGACACCGCTCTTCAAAGGACAGCTCGTCGTGACGCTTATAGTAGTTGTCGTGGCTGAGCACGGTGATCACGTCGCCGAACTTTTCAATGAGGTTTTTCATCAGGGTGGTTTTGCCGCTGCCGGTGCCACCGGCAATGCCGATCACAAGAATATCGTTCATCCTCTGTCCTCCCATAGTAAATTGGCGGAAAGCTGCAAAAGCGCAGCGTCATGACTGCTGTTTTCTATTTGGATACTGCCATTGCCCTCGTGGAGCAGGTCTGCCTGCTCCAAGCAGCGCCGGGTTTGGCGGGCAGTACCCTCGCCGCCATCCAGCAGAACAGTATATTCCCCCAAGATGCGGCCAATGGTCTGCTTCAAAAAGGGATAGTGGGTGCAGCCCAGCACCAGCGCATCCAGCTTGCCAATATAGGGGGCAAGGATGCTTTGCAGCAGGGCCTCCGTTTCCGGGGCAGCTACCTTACCGGCTTCGATCAGCTCCACCAGACCCGGTGCCGGGATCAGATCGATCTGTACGTCCGGAAACCGCTCCAGCTGATGGGTAAATTTTTCCTCACGCAGGGTGACCTGGGTGGCCATGACACCGATCCGGCCCTTGGGAAAACGGTCAGCAGCCAGTTTCAGCGCAGGCTCAATGCCGATAATGATGGTGTCGGGATAGGCCTGCCGTAGCTGACTGATGGCGGCGGCGGTGGCGGTGTTGCAGGCGACCACCAGGGCTTTGACACCCCGTGCCAGCAGCATATCCGCAGCAGCGAAGGTCAGTGACAGCACCTGACTGGTGGCCCGGTCACCGTAGGGAGCATTGGCCGAGTCACCGAAGTACAGATAGTGTTCGTCAGGCATCTGCTTGACAAGCTCCTTCAGGACGCTGATGCCGCCCACACCGGAGTCAAAAACGGCGATATATTCATTTTTACTGTGCATGGTATCACCGCCCTTTCGTGTAATTTGGTTTATTGTATCAAAAAACCCCGAAGGTTGCAACGGGTTGGAAAAAATATCCGGAGGAAATGCGGCGGACAGCTAAGGCAAAAGCTTGCTGACTATAAGCGGCATATTGTGATAAAAAATGACCGCCGAAGGATCGGCGGTCATAAATCATTTCAGAATAAAAATAGAAGAGAGCATCGGACACTGGCTTGGCCGTTTATGGCGCTTCGCTGAGTTTTTCCTCTCGCTTCGCGGTAGCTTCCTTTACCAGCACATATACAGTGGAAGCGACCGGCACAGCCAGCAGCATACCGATCGGTCCTGCGATGCCGCCGCCAATGGTGACTGCGGCCAAGATCCAAATGCCGGGCAAATTGACCTTGCTGCCCATGACGCGCGGATAGATCAGGTTGCCTTCCAGCTGCTGCAAAATAAGCAGGAATATTATGAAGATCACAGCTTTTACAGGATCTACTGTCAGGATCATAAAAGCACCGACGATCGCGCCGATAAAACCGCCCACGACCGGGATGAGTGCTGTTACGCCAACCAAAGCACCGACCATGGGTGCATAGGGAATTTGAAGGATCAGCATACCGAGCATGCAAAGCACACCGAGTATAACTGCGTCAAGCGTTTGACCCGAGACAAAATTGCGGAAATTTACATTTGCAACAGATGCCGCATGGATGGACCACTCGCCAAAATTTTTGGGGAACCATGCACGGATCAAACGTTTTACCTGTAATTTCAATGTATCCTTGCTGAACAAAATGTAAATGGCAAAGATAAAGGAAATAAAGAAATCGAAGATGCCACCCACAAGAGAACTGATCGTACCGAATGCGGTATTCACGATCGTTCCGCCTTGATTCTTCAACCAAGTCTGCAGAGAAGCAAGGAGCTTATCCCAATCGACATTTAATAATACATTGCCAAGGGGCAGCTCGGCAAGCTCTGCTTCGCTCATAGCGCTCAGCGTGTTCACAAAATCTACGATCCCCTGCACGATGATCTTGATAGCCTCGACCAATTCCGGGATGACCAGCCAAATAACACCGGCCAAAATTCCGATAATGGCAACAAGGGAGATCAGGAATGCAACGGGCCGGCGCATTTTCTGCCAAAAAGGTTTGTTTGTCTTTTTCCATAGCAGCGACTCAAAAAATCGCATAGGGACATTCAAGATCAAAGCAAAAGCAAAGCCGACGATCAAGGGAGAAACAAGACTCGTGCACCAGGAAACGGCATTGGCAACAGCCTCAATATGTTGCACGCCGAGAAAAATCAAAATACAGGCAGTTACGATTCCGATGATCCACCAGGTGAGTTTCTTTTTCTTTGCAGGCGTTAGATTCATGGCAATATCTCCTATCTTTTTCATGATGATAAGAAACAGAGCAGAACGGATACCGGCTCTGCTCTGTGATTGCGTTCCGCGTTAATTCTGCACGGACTCTTCGCTGACCGGCTTTTCCTTTTTGCTGCTGACAATGAGGGTGATCAGATCGATCACGGATTCCACGATCAGAGAAATGCCGGTAAAGATCCACAGGGCAGTTGTGGAGGCAAAAGGATTATTCAGGATCACAATACCGCAGGCGATGGAAAGTACAGCACTGATGAGGGCAAGGAACCACTTCTTGCTCTTTTTGCGGATCATATCAATGGTAAGTTGGATCTTACTCAAACCGGCAATCAGAACGATAACGCCGTAGATCAGCGTCAGCGCCGGGAATGTGGCGATAAACCACTGAGATTTCAGGGAGCAGAAGGCACCGACCAAAAGCGCGATAAGGCCTTTTGTAAGATACTGTCCGGTAACCGCTTCGTTGATTTCAGCTTTGAAATACTTGACGATGCTGATAATGCCTACAACGACGAGGGCAATGCCGGCAGCGAAAATGATTCCCTTAGTAAAGCTAACGGGATCGATCAGCAGAAGAATACCAACGACGATCTCAAAGATGCACAGAAGGATGCTACTTAAATTGTTTTTCAGTTTTTTCATTATAAACATCTCCAAATTATGTATTTCATAAAGGGCGGCTTTCTTGACAGGGCAACCTTATGATTGTATAATTATAAAACAACACTTGTCGCATTTACAACAACCAGTTTAGGCGAAATCGGTACAAGTGCGACAATGGGAAACAAAGTGTTTTGCTGCTGGCAAAAAAATAAAAGCAAGGTGAAGAAAATGCAAGGGAATCAAAGAGTTGCGCTGACGAAACGACTTCTGCAGGAAGGTCTGCTGCGCGTGATGGAGAGAAAGCCGCTGGATAAGATCAATGTATCTGAATTATGCGAGGAATCGGGGATCAACCGCGCGACCTTTTACCGGCATTACAATGTTCCCCGCGATGTACTGATGGAGCTCCAAACACAATTTTTAGAGCGCATTAATAATACCGTTGACATCAAAGAACAGATCAATTCGCCTGCCCAATATATCGAGCAGGTGTGTAACTGCCTGTATGACAATTCTGAGCTGGTCAAGATTCTTATTTGCAATAATTCCTATGAGGCTATTATCAGCCTGTTTGATGAATTCTTCAAAAAGCTGCTCAGTGAAAATGAGACGGTTAGGCAAACACACGCGTACGATCCCACGGAAATAGAGCTGATTTCCGCATATATGTCAGGCGGCGGATATTTTTTGCTTCGCAGGTGGTTGCTTGATGACATTGCTAAGAGTCCAAAGGAGATTACAAGACTTGTCATGTCTTTTCTTGGACAGTAAATGTATAAGGTCAGGCTTGTGAAATAGAAGGAATATCCCGCAAAATTAATAAAAAAGCGGTGCACCTCGATTTAAGAGGTACACCGCTTTTTGTTTTCTGGTCAAATCCGCCGGGTATGATTTATTTGGTACCGAAGATCCGGTCGCCTGCATCGCCCAGACCGGGGATGATGTAGGCGTGCTCGTTGAGCTTTTCGTCCAGAGCGGCCAGGTACAGCTCCACATCCGGGTGCGCCTCTTGGACAGCCTTCACGCCCTCCGGGCAGCCGATAATGTTCATCATCACGATATTTTGGCAGCCGCGCTTTTTCAGAAAATCGATGGCAGCGATGGCGCTGCCGCCGGTGGCCAGCATGGGATCCACCACGAAGACCTGGCGGTTTTCAATATCCTCAGGCAGCTTGCAATAGTACTCCACAGGCAGGTGGGTCTCCGGGTCACGGTACAGACCGATGTGGCCGATCTTTGCCGAGGGGATCAGATCCACCATGGTATCCACCATGCCCAGGCCAGCGCGCAGAATGGGGATGATGGCCATTTTTTTGCCGGAGAGCTTGCGGCACTTTGCCATGGCTACGGGGGTCTCTACCTCTACTTCCTCGGTGGGGAGATTCCGGGTAGCCTCGTAGCACATGAGGCCTGCGATCTCGCTGACCAGCTCACGGAATTCCTTGACGGGAGTGTCCTTGTCGCGCAGGACAGCCAGCTTGTGCTGGATCAGGGGGTGGTCTAATACATGTACGTTTGCCATATTTATTTCTCCTTCTGTGTTTTTTCCATTCGTTCCCGTTCGGCCTGGGAGAGTCTTAAATAGTTGGGCGCAAGCTCGGCACCGTTTCCGGGCAGCCCTTGCTCGATCATGTTAGCGGCGGCAAGGCCGACACCTGCGGCCCGCTGGTGCATCCGATGCTCCGGGGGTAGGATCAGTTGGGGCACGGTGTCTGTCAGGGTGTTGTAGGTCAGCATGCTGCCGTCACCCACCAGATAGACAGGAGCATCGCTGTTTTCCAGCTCCTCACCTAACTGCTGAAGGCTGATGGCCCGGTCATCCGTGACACGGGTGAGCTGGCCCTTTTCTGCACGGAAGGTGGCGGTGTAGACCTGGCTTCTGCGGGCATCCATGACACCCACCACAAGACCCTCATATACACCCAGATTCAGCGCCATGGCCTCCAGAGTGGATACACCATAGCAAGGAATTTCAGCGCCCCAGGCAAAGCCCTTGGCAGCAGCTACGCCGATGCGCACACCGGTAAAGCTGCCGGGACCGGCAGCTACGGCCACTGCCTGGATATCCTGAGGCGTATGACCGCAGGCGGAGATCAGATCCTGGGCCATGGTCATGATGGTCTGGCTGTGGGTCAGGCCGGTATTCTGATAGCTTTCACCCAACAGCTTTTTGTCATCCAGCAGGGCAACAGACCCGGCTTTTGCCGAGGTCTCAAAGGCTAAGGTCAGCAAGGGTATCGCCTCCTTCAATGAGGATCCTGCGGGAATCCTCGCCTATTTTTTCAATTCGCACGGTGATCGCGCCGTCCATGGCGTCGCGAACATTTTCGCTCCACTCCACGGCGCATACACCGCCCCGGTCCAAATAATCGTCCCAGCCGATGTCCCACAGATCGTCGGCGCTGCGCAGCCGGTACATATCAAAGTGGAACAGAGGCAGCCGCCCGGACAGATATTCATTGACGATGGTATAGGTGGGACTGGTCACCGTGTCGGCAGCACCCAGCCCCCGGGCAAGTCCCCGGGTAAAGGCGGTCTTGCCGGCACCAAGATCCCCCTCGTAGGCCAGCACCGTGCCGGACGTGAGCACCTTGCCAAGGGCCTGGCCGACAGCTTCGGTCTCAGCGGGGGAATGTGTGATAAATTCCATAGTGTTCCTCGTTATTGCGAATTTTTCAGCTTTTCTGCCTGGTCGGCAGTAGCCAGGGCATCGATGATCTCGTCGATGCTGCCATTCATGATCTGGTCGATCTTGTACAGGGTCAGACCGATCCGGTGATCGGTGACGCGGCCCTGGGGGAAATTGTAGGTGCGGATGCGCTCGTTGCGCATACCGGTGCCGACTTGGCTGCGGCGCATACCGGTGACTTCGGATTCCACCCGCTCCTGCTCGATCTCGTAGAGCTTGGAGGCCAGCATACGCATGCACTTTTCCCGGTTCTGCAGCTGGCTGCGCTCCTCCTGGCAGGCCACCA
>CAYVCR010000075.1:0-6610 GCA_964450205.1 uncultured Oscillospiraceae bacterium
GTCATGCATATTCAGGAATCCGGCGAGATGTATTTGGAGACGATCCATGTACTTTTGCAGAAGAACGGCCATGTGCGCTCCATCGACATCAGCGAGCACATGGGCTACTCCAAGCCCAGCGTCAGCCGGGCCATGGGCCTGCTGAAAAACGGCGGCTATATCCAGGTGGACCATGACGGCTTTATCACTCTGACTGAGGAAGGTCTTGCCCTGGCTGACAAGATCTACCAGCGCCACACCATGCTCACCAAGCTTCTGGTCACTCTGGGCGTAGATCCGGAAACTGCCGCCGAGGATGCCTGCAAAATGGAGCATGCCATCAGCGACGAATCCATCGCTGCCATCCGCAAATTTATCGAGAGCAAATAAACTGCCCCCTGCCCGATTTCCGGGCAGGGGTTTCGAGGTCATTATGAAAAAATTCCGTAAGGTCTATCTGGAAATTTCCAATGTGTGCAACCTGCGCTGCAGCTTTTGCCCCGGTACGACACGGGTGCCGCAGGTCATGGATGAGGCCACTTTCACTACGCTGGCTGCCAGGCTGCGCCCCTGGACAGATTTTCTGTATTTTCATCTGATGGGTGAGCCACTGTGCCATCCTCTGCTGGAGCGGTTTTTGCAGATCGCCGACGGTCTGGGATTCAAGGTGATCCTGACCACCAACGGTACGCGCCTTGCCCGGCAGCAGGACATGCTGCTGGCTGCCCCCGGCCTGCACAAGGTCAATATCTCCCTGCACGCCTTTGAGGCCAACGATTTGGCTGTTCCCTTTGGGGACTATTTGGCTGATTGCTTTGCCTATGGCCGGGCAGCCGCCGGGAACAAGCTGACTGTGTACCGGCTGTGGAATCATGGCGGCGCAGAAAGCCGCAATGCCCAAATTCTGCGCGCCATGGAAACAGCCTTCCCCAAGCCCTGGGTCACAGAGCCCAGGGGCACCCGGATCGGCGATCGGGTCTACTTAGAGCATGGCGACAAATTTGACTGGCCGGATCTTGCTGCCCCGGACGGAGGCGAAGCCTGCTTCTGCTACGGCCTGCGGGATCAGCTGGGCATACTCTGCGACGGCACGGTAGTGCCCTGCTGCCTGGACCACGAAGGTGATATTCCCCTTGGCAATCTTTTGACCCAGGAGCTGTGCGACATTTTGGCCACCGACCGGGCCAAAACCATCTATGACGGTTTTTCCCAAGGCAAGGCCGTCGAAGACCTTTGCCGCCGCTGCTGCTATGCCCACCAGCGTTTCTAAAGCTTTGCCGCCTGCCCCGCAGGCGGCTTTTGTTATTCTTCCAATGCTGCCCGGAGCTTCTGAAGCGCCCGCTTCTCGATCCGGCTCACGTAACTTCGGCTGATACCGGTGATCTGAGCCACCTCACGCTGCCTGCGGGGTGTGCCGCTGCCAAGACCGTAGCGCAGGACGATCACCTGCCGTTCCTGGTCTGTCAGCACTGTATCCACCGCCTGGCAGACCTGGCGCAGCTGTTCCCGATTGCTGACATGCTCCAACAGGTCCTCATCCTGGCTGACCACGTCCATCAGTGCCAGGGGCGCCCCGTCCGCCCCGGTTTCAATGTAATCGGACAGCGACACATCCTGGCTGCTTTTTTTCTGGCTGCGGAAATACATCAATATCTCATTTTCCACGCACCGGGCCGCATAGGTAGCAAGCCTTGCACCCTTGCTCCGGTCGAAGGTGGAGATCCCCTTGATCAGCCCAATGGTACCGATGGAGATCAGATCCTCCTGGTCCGAGGCGCTTGCATAGTATTTTTTCAGTATGTGGGAAACCAACCGCAGATTCCGTTCAATGAGCACGTTCCGGGCCTCCAGGTCTCCCTGGGCAGCCAGTTCCAGATAATACTGCTCCTCCTGGGCGGTCAGTGGCTTTGGAAAGCTGCCTGTTGACAGCTGCAGTGAGTACATCAGACCGCTTAAGATCAGCCAAGCGGCGGCGAACATACGCCTCACCTCCGCTACTACCCTATTCCCTATTGCAAGTCCATTTTCCATAAAAAACACCGCCCGGTGCTCCGGGCGGTGTTCGACTATTCTCAGCCGCAGGCCGGCCACTTGGAAGTATCCCACTTCCGACCCCGTAATGTAGCCAGTCTCTGCTCGTCGTTCATCAAACTATAAATGGTGTGAGTATTGCCCGGTGTACCGTCAATGTGATACCAGGTCCCTCCCAGATTGATCTGCAGCCAGTAATGGGTCTTATCTGTCACCCAGATCAGATTGGTTTCATATCCGTAGTAGCTCAGCAGTGCCCGCAGGCACAGATTGTGCACGTAGCAGTTGCCCACCCACTGGGTAAAACCGTACCAGACCGGGTCGTCGCCGCCCCAGGAGCTGGTGTAGGTGATCTCGTTGCGCACGTAATCACGTAACTTCTCCGGATCAGAGCCGATCTTCTGGGCAATGGAAGCGACCAACGCCGCTGTGTCCTCTGCATCGTGGTTGACCACGATCTTGCGCTTGTAGGAGGCCTTATTGCCGGATTTGTCCACAGAAGAATAAATGGCATAGTACGTGCCTGCTTTGGTCAGATCCACGTTCTCAGTCGAAACCGTGACCTGGCAGGAGCCGTCCTTGCTGTCATAGGCACTGACACCCTTCAAATAGTCCGGTGTGCTGTGCTTCTCCACGGTCAGAGTACCCAAGCCATCAATATAGGGCGGCGTGGTGTCCTTCACCACATTCAGCGTCGTCTCACCCACCACCGTATTTCCGTAGGTATCCTTCGCCTCGATCTGTACCGCATAGCTGCCCAGCGTGCTGCGCTGAAGCTCCGTCAATAGTGTCAGCTCCACGTCACCGGACAGGTCCTCAGCTGTGACAATAAAATCCTCCAAACTGACGCGCCCGCCGGGATAGATGTTCACCGACTCCAGCTCCAGCGTAGGCGCAGTTGTATCCACGACTGTCACGGTGCATTCCATGGTGTGACCACCGGAGGTGCAGCTGACCGTATACTGTCCCACACCGGCACCGTTAATGGCCACCAGCTGGCTCTGATCCAACAACGCTGCGTCCTTCTCCGGCTCCAGCAGGATATGCGCCGGGGTCAGATACTCGCCCAGCTCCAGGGTAACGGCATCATGCATCCAGGTATAGGTCACAACGCACGCCTGCTCCACAGCATTGCCGTGGGCATCGGTCACCACCACTGTCAGGGCCAGATCCTGGTAGTCATTGGGGATCTGTGGCGTTTCCGCGAAGGAAAGGGCCGTTTCCGAAAGGTCCGAAACACTGACCACAAAATCCTCCGGCACAGGCACGTAGCCAGACGGCTCGGAACGATGGGTCAAAAACTCCACCGTCGGTGCTGTGGTATCCACAATATGCAGTGTAACAGTCTCTTCCTGCCGTCCGTGACGGAAGGTCACAGGAATATCCTGCGCCTCTGCCAGCTGCTCTGCAGTCAATTTGGTAACGAAAGCTGCTTTTTCTGCCTTGGCATACTGTGTAAAAAACTGCTCAATAGGCACTTGCTCTGTGCCAAGCTCCACAGTCACATCCTGGAATTTTGTCTGTGCGTTGTACCAAAGCTGATTACCAGCTACCGCCGCTGCGCCCAAAACGGTCAAAGAAACCGCAACGATGCAGACGATTCCCCAGGCTGACTTCAAAAACGCTTTCATGTACTTTCCTCCGTCGGCAAAAAATGTCGCGTGATTTCTGATATTATACGGCATCATCCGACAGATTTCAATATGATTCGCAATAAAAAGCTCCTGCAAATGCAGAAGCCTTTTACTGTTCAATTTTCAGCCTGCGGGCGACATAATAGCCGCCCCTACATTTTTCTAACGAACCGCTCGATCAATTGGAGTTTACAAAGCAGTACGAATCTGGTTAAACCCGGGCATGGCCGCGGGTGCAGATCACATCAACCACATGGTCCACACAGCTTTGGCACAGTTCCTTGCTCTGCGCCTCCGCCATGACCCGGATCACCGGCTCTGTGCCGGACTCCCGCACCAGGATCCGCCCGGTCTGGCCCAATTTTTCCGTCACCTCTGCCACTGCCGCCTGCACCGCAGGATCGTTCTGTGCCTCCGGCTTGGACTTGACACGCACATTCTTCAGCACCTGGGGATAGATGCTTAGACCCTCGCACAGCTGACTCAGCTTCTTTTTTCCGGCCAGCATTACTTCCATGATCTTCAGACTGGTGAGGATGCCGTCGCCGGTGGTAGCGTACTTGGAAATGATGATATGGCCCGATTGCTCGCCACCCAGGCGGCAGCCGTTGCTGACCATATATTCGTAGACATACTTGTCACCCACGGCAGTCTTGGCATAGCCGATGCCCGCCTCATCAAAGGCCTTGTACAGGCCAAAATTGGACATGACCGTGGTGACCACCGTGTTGTTGTCCAGCTGGCCACGGCTCTGCATATACTTGCCCAAAATATAGAGAATATGGTCACCGGAGACCACCTGTCCTGTCTCGTCCACGCACAGGCACCGGTCCGCATCGCCATCGTAGGCAAAGCCCACATCCAAGCCGTTCTCCACCACAAACCGCTGCAGCACCTCAATGTGGGTGGAGCCTGCGTTTTCGTTGATATTGGTGCCGTCAGGATCAGCACCGATCACATAGGTCTTAGCGCCCAGAGCATCAAACACGGATTTGGCGATATTCCAGGCAGCACCGTTGGCGCAGTCCAGACCCACCTTGATCCCCTTGAAGGAGAACAGACCCAGGCTGATCAGATAGCCGATATAGCGGTTTCTGCCGGATACATAGTCCACCGTGCAGCCGACCTTGTCCCGGGTGCCGTAGGGCAGCTCCGTCCAGACCTGGCCGAACAGCTCCAGCTTGCCGTCGATGTAGTCTTCCACCAGGGCAATGGTCTGCTCATCCATTTTTTCGCCGTGGCCGTTGAGGAGCTTGATGCCGTTGTCGTAGTAGGGGTTATGGCTGGCAGAGATCATGATGCCGCAGTCAAATTCGTCCACCCGGGTCACGTAGGCCACGGAGGGCGTGGTAGTCACGTGGAGCAGATAGGCATCGGCACCGGAGGCGGTCAAGCCGGCCACCAGGGTATATTCAAACATGTAGCTGGACCGGCGGGTGTCCTTACCGATGACCACCCGGGGCGGCTCGTCTTCGCCTGCCCGGCGCTTCAGTTCCCCGTAGTACCAGCCAAGAAAGCGGCCCACCTTGTAGGCGTGATCGGCTGTCAGATTCACATTGGCCTCCCCCCGGAAGCCATCCGTACCAAAATACTTGCCCATATGCTTACTCCTTTTCCACGATCTTGCCGCCGGTTTTATAGATGCTGTTTGCCGGTACCGCACCCCGGACGCAGGACAGCGGATAGATACTGGAATTTCTTCCCGCCACCGTACCGGGATTCAAAACACTGTTGCAGCCGACCTCCACATGATCGCCCAGCAGTGCGCCCACCTTTTTGAGGCCTGTTGGGATATCCTGCGTACCGTGGATCACCACCAGGGACTTGTCGGACTTGACGTTGGAGGTGATAGACCCGGCACCCATATGGGCCTTGTAGCCCAGGATGCTGTCGCCCACATAGTTGTAATGGGGTACCTGCACATTGTCGAACAGGATCACGTTCTTCAACTCCACAGAGTTGCCTACCACACAGTTTTCCCCCACCAGGGCAGCGCCCCGGACAAAGGCACCATGGCGCACTTCCGTACCGGCTCCAATGATGCAGGGCGCCCCCAAAAAGGCCGTGGGAGCCACGGTGGCAGTCCTGTGGACCCATACCCGGTCACTAACCTGGGTGTATTCTTCCCCCAGGGTTTCCCCCAGCCGGGCGATCATCTCTTTGATCCCCTGCAACGCCTCCCAGGGATAAGTAAACTGCGCTAAGTAATCGCATGCCAGCGAGTGCTGCAGGTCGTAAAGCTCTGTTACTGTGAACATGCTATCGCTCCTTAAAATCGAAAATGATAAATATAAAGTTGTTTTTAACAAACGCATTCTATCATATTTCCGCCATAAATGCAATACCTGTTTGTGTTCTATCAATATTATTTAGTTTTTCTATATATATATGATGCTCCACATCCTGAGCAACACAAACCGCCCGCGGCATTTACCGTGGGCGGTTTGTATTAACTTTCCATCTGCTTGCCCAAGAAGCCTGCCACGGTCTGTGCCAGCTTCTGATCGGATTCGGCCAAAGGACTGTCCCCCTCGCCCATGAGCAGCATGACACAGCCCATCAGGTCGCCCTGGCTCAGGATGGGCGATGCCACGCCCAGGTGGTATTTGTCGGACCCCTCCGCTGCCCGGATCAGCGCGTCACCGGGCATGTAGCGGTAATTTTTCCGCTGCTCCATCAGCTTGTCCAGCTCCCGGGAATTTGGCTTGTCCATCAGCTCCCGCTTGGGCGCGCCAGACAGGGCGATGATGGTATCCCGGTCAGACACCGCCGCGATACGGCCTGTGTTGGCGCCAATGGATTCGCAGATCTGAGCTGCAAAATCCTGCAGATCCCCCATGGGCGAGTACTTGCGGAAGATCACGCCCCCATCCTTTTCCGTGTAGATCTCCAGCGGGTCGCCTTCCCATATAACATTGACACTAAAAGCCTTGTCCTTCTGGTGCACAGCCTTCTGGACTACTTGG
>CAYVCR010000076.1:0-6565 GCA_964450205.1 uncultured Oscillospiraceae bacterium
CTTGCCGCTGTTGGGATTGCCCGCAAAAGCAATTCTCATATTGTTTCCTCCTTGCTATATAAGACCTCTCAGGTCATTAGTTACCCTTTGCTAACTGAGGTAGAAAGACAATCGGCGGATTGCCTGCGATCTTTTTAAATAATGATCGCTTCCGCCAACTGACTATCGATATTGTATCTACCGTCCTTGATGGAAACGGTACAGCCACCCCGACGGTGTGCCACTACTGTAATCGGCTCACCGCTGTAGCAGCCTAAGGAAAACAGGAAACTGTTGAGCTCTTCATCATCCGTATCGATGGCTTTGATGATGTATTCCTGCCCTTCCCGTGCAGCAGTCAAATTCATATCTGTCACCTCGTTGATTAGTCGCCGCTAACTACTTTCCTTTAAAAACAATTAGCCTGCGCTAACTCTTTACTTATCATAGACCTGATCGCCCACTTTGTCAATAGGTATTTTTGAAAAATTTTTCCATGCTGATGCTATTTGAATTTCCGTCGCTCAATTGCTGCTTCGTTAAATTACAAATTGACCAATGGGTAAAAACGCCCCGCCGTTAGGCGGGACGTAAGCTTTATTCTTCATTCTTCTTTCTGAGAAAATGCTTTTCCGTACCGGCAAGCAGGCGCTTGAAATTCTCCTTATGCCGCACAGCCACGAAAGCTACCATGACTGCCACCACTATAATGGCAACCGGCTCAGCCTTCATAAAGATCAGCAGCACCGGCGAAACCAACAGCGCTGTCACCGTAGAAAGGGACATGTAATCCGTGGTCAGCAGCAGGATCGTCATCAGCACGAATGCCGCCAGGCCCACACGCCAGTCCACTACAAAGATCACCGACAGGGTCACCAAAAAGCCCTTGCCGCCTCTCCACTCATACCAAACAGGATAGGCATGGCCGAGCAGTGCAAATACGCCTGTGTAGGCCGCACCGATCTGGAAATGGATCCCAAAGAATTGGAAAATATAGGCAAACAGCAGCACCACGACACCTGCCTTGCACATATCCAGTGCCATGACCCACCAGGCCCACTTATTTCCGAAGGTGCGCTTAAAATTGGTAAAACCGGGATTGCCGCTGCCGCAGGTGCGGATGTCCTTATGATAGATCGCCTTGGACAGGGTGATCGCCGGGTTCCAGCTGGACACGATATAAGCAACGATCGCCGCCGCCAGCCAAAGTAACAGTTTCATGGTGTTCTCCTCTCTTTCAGAAATCCATGTGCAATATATTTTACCCTTTTTTCGCATTGTTGTCAACGGGATTTTCCCTGCGTTACAGTTTACTCTGCTTTTTGCAGAGCAGCAACAGCAGCCTGCAGCTGAGGATCATCGGCAAGCTCCACGGCTTCTGCATAGATCATGGCAGCCATTTGCTCGTCTACCTCCACCAGGATCTGGGGAGTCAGGCCGCCCACCTCTGCCAGGGACACGCCATTGGGAGTGGTGTACTTGCCCACAGACAGGCCCACTGCGGAGCCATCGCCCAGCTGGAAGGTATTCTGGAAGTAACCCTTACCGCTGGTCGGATCGCCCACCGTGATGGCCCATTCATATTCCTCCAGCGCAGCAGCAAAGAATTCTGCCGCCGAGTAGCTGTTTCCGTTAAAAAGCACGGCCATAGGCAGCTCCACGCAATCCCGGTCGGACTCATCCACCTCTTCTGTACCGTCGTAGCTCACACTGCGGAACAGCGGACCTTCCGGCAGCAGATGATCCAGGATCTTCACCAGCTCGTCCTTATAGCCGCCAGGGTTATTGCGTACATCAAAGATCAGTCCGGTCGCTCCCTGCTCCGTCAGCTCGTCAATGGCAGCAATGGTTTCGGTCGCACACTTGCTGTTGAAATTATTGATCTTAATATAGCCGATCCCCTCCGGCAGCATCTGCCATTCGGCAGCTGCCACCTGGATCTTCCGGCGTTCCAGTGTGAGCTCCAGCACCTGACCGTCCCGCAGGAAGGTCAGAGCAACGGATGTGCCTTCCTCGCCGCGGATCAGATCGCTGGCACCGTCCGTACCCAGCTCTGCGGCCAGCTGTCCCTCCACGTGAGTCAGAATGTCACCGGGCAGGACGCCTCCCTCCTGCGCCGGGCCGCCCGGCTCTACCTGCAGGATATCAAAGCCTGCTCCATCCTCCCGGACAGAGATGGTAACACCGATGCCCACATAGGAATTGTTTTTTTGCTCCTTGTAGGCCTCATAGCTGGAGGCGGGAATATAGTAGCTCCACTGGTCGCCCAGAGAGCTGACCATGGCATTGGCAGCGGCATCCTCCATCGCTACGGTATCCGTTTCGCCGATAAACTTTTCTTCGATCACCGCCTTGAGGGTCTCCAGCTTGGAGTATTCTTCATCATTCAGAAGCAGCGTGACTGTGACTGCCAGTGCCGCCACCAGAATGTGGCTGGCGGTGATGGCCAAGATCTTCAGCAGCTTGTTATTTTTCATCAAATCACCTCGAACAATAGAACTTTTCCCACAGTCCGAAGACTGTGGGAGAAAAGTCAAATACTGATGTAATCGGCAGGGTTTACCGATGCGCCGTTGTAGTATACACTAAAGTGCAGGTGGGGGCCGGTAGAGGCACCGGTGGAGCCGCAGTAGCCGATCACCTGTCCGGCATTGACATATTCGCCGGGGGAAACTATATAGTGGGTCATATGCAGATACCGGGTCACGAAACCGTCCTGGTGATTGATATACACGTGATAACCGGAGGAGCTGTCATAGCTGGCAGTGGTCACCACGCCGGCACGGGATGCCACGATGGGTGTGCCGGAGGGCGCGGACAGGTCCACGCCGTAGTGGAACCGCCAGTCACCATATACCGGGTGAATACGCCAGCCATAGGGGCTGGAAAATTCCGTGTAGCTGATAGGCACCAACCAGGTCAGGCCGTTCACATAGTTGCTGTCACCGGCAGTACCACCGCTGCCGGTACTTGTACCGGTGGAAGGTGTCGGCTTGGGCTGGGCTGCCAGCCACTCCTGGTATTCCCGTTCCTTGGCCTCGTCATACTCGGCTTCTTTATTCAGGATCTCCTGGGCCAGCTTGCCGGCCTCTTCCTCGGCCGCCTCCACCAACGCCTCATATTCCTCGCCCTTGGCTACCAGCTCCGCCAGGAGCTTATCCGCTTCGGCACGCTTGGCATCCAATTCCACCTGTGCCGTTTCCAGTTCTGCTCTGGTTTCTTCCAGACCTGCCTTTTCCTCTTCCAAAGAGGTCTTGGCAGCTGCCACCACCTCAGCAGCGGCACTCATTTCCTCCAGACGGCGCTTATCCGCTTCGGCGATCTCCTGGACCATTCTCAAGCGGTCCAGCAGATCCACAAAGCTGTTGGCCTTGAAGATCACAGACCAGTAGGAAAGACCGCCATTTTTTTCCATAGCACGGATCCGCTCTCTGTTCTGCTCCTGCAGCTGGGTCAGGTGATTCTGAGCCTGGTCCAGCTCATCCTGCTTATCGGCGATCAGCGCGCTGTATGCGGTGATCTGTTCCTCAATGTTGGTCAGCTGGGAATACAGCAGGAAGACCTCCTGATCGATCAGATTCTTCTGAACGACGATGGCTTCCATGTCCTCCATATTCTCAGACAGCTGACCGCGGATCTCTTCGATCTGGGCGTCTATCTCTTCCTTATCGCTCTTCAGATCATTGATCTCACTTTTGATCGTCGAAGAGGATTTGGCATTGACCGTCATTGGCTTGATCATGCCGGTCAGCTGCAGTACCATGACCAGCGCCAGAAATGCGCAGATCACAGAGGTGATTCTCTTTCTCATAATTGCCTCCGGGGATTGGGTTTATACGTTAGATATTGATGTAACCGACGGGATTTACATACTCGCCGTTATAGCTGATGCCAAAATGCAGGTGTGGTCCGGTAGAGCCGCCTGTGGAACCGCAGTAGCCAATAACTTGGCCTGCCTCCACATACTGTCCCTGCTCCACAATATAGTGGGTCATATGCATGTAAATGGATTTGTAGCCGTCACCATGGTTGATCTGCACATAGTTTCCAGCGCCGCCTTCTTCATAGCCGGTCCAGCTGATATAGCCGCTGCGGGTGGCATAGATCGGCGTACCCTCCGGAGCAGACAAGTCTACACCGTAGTGCATTTTCCACTCCCCGCTGATCGGATGCCAGCGGTAGCCAAAGGGACTGGAAAAATAAGTGTAATTGATGGGGATCATCCAGGTAACACCATCGATCGTATTACCTGTGCCGGTGCTGCCGGTATCGCTCGTCACTGGCGGCTTCGGTTGATTCTGCTGCTCCTGCCAGTACTTGGCATCCTCGTATTCATCCTCTGCCTTTGCAAGCTTGTCCGCCAGGGCCTCCTGCTTGGCTTCGGATTCCTCGATCAAAGTTTCAAATTCCTCGCCCTTGGCTATCAGACCGGCAAGCAGTCCGTCCGCATCCTGGCGCTTCAGCTCCAGATTGTTTTGGGTGGTGCGCAGGCTGTCCTTGGTTGCCTGCAGCGCCTCTTTTTCTGTTTCCAGTGCGGCCTTGGCTTCCGCCACCGCATCTGCTGCCCGGCGCACTTGCTCCAGGCGCTGCCTGTCCGCTTCGGCGATCTCCTCGATCATCTTCAGCCGATCCAGCAGATCCACAAAGCTGTCAGCCTGGAACAGCACCGACCAATAGCTGATCTTTCCGTTCTTCTCCATAGCCCGAATCCGCTGCTTATTCTCCTGACGCAGCTGCTCCAAGCGGGTCTGGGCCGCATCCAATTCATCCTGCTTGTCAGCGATCAGCGTGCTATACGCCAGGATCTGATCGTTAATATTGGTGATCTGTTCATAAAGCAGAAATATCTCCTGATCAATGAGATTTTTCTGGGCCACCATGTCTTCAATTTGGTTTAGATTGTCAGAAAGCTGGGATTGCAGTCCGGAGATCTCATCATCGAGCGCAGCCTTTTCCTGCTGCAGGGTATCCAGCTTGTCCTTTGCCTCGCTGACCGCATCTGCTTTCGCAGTGGGAATCAATCCCAACACCAGCGACAGCGTAAGCAGGCCGACTAGACAGGACCGTATCACTCTGTGAACATCCATAGTGCAATCAAGTCAGCAGAATGAGCAGTGCACTGGTCACAAGACCCAGCACCAAAACTACTGCCAGAATACCGCAGAGGATGCTCTGCCATTTTTTTCGGTTATTCATTATATAGTACCTCTTGGGGAAAATATCACACATTCATAAACTTACGGATAGAGGTCCAGCTGCCGATCACACCGACAAACAAGCCGGCGGCGGCAAAGGTAGCGATCATAGAGCCCAACAGCTCCGTGAAGGGCACAAAGGAAAACAAATGCAGGGAGTCCACGGCAGCGACTCTGCTCACCAGCGCATCGTACATCAGCCACTCCAGGCCAAAGGCGATGGCCGCACCCAGCATGCCCAGGCAGAAGCCCTCCACCACGAAAGGCAGACGGATAAAGCCATTGGTAGCACCCACCATTTTCATGATGGCGATCTCTTCACGGCGGTCATACATAGCCAGCTTGACCGTATTGGAGATAATCAAAAGGCTAACCACCAGCAACACTGCGATGACCACGATGGACACCAGATGCAACACATCCTGAATGGTGGAAAAACCTTCCGCCAGTTCCCGGAATGCCACCACATCCACCACACCGGATATGCCCTTGAGCGCCGCAACGGTCTCATCCAGCTTCCGGTTATCCTTCAGCACCACCACAAAGCGGTGCTCCAGGGTGGTGGCATCGGTACCCTCAAAAGCCTCGGGATTCTCATAATCAGCAATGAAATCCTCCAGCGCCTGCTCCCGGGACACGAAAGTGGACTGGGAAACATTATCGATGCGGTTGATCAGCGTACCAACGCTTCTCGCCTCTGCATCGGACAGGTCTTCGTCCACATAAGCCAGCACTTCATTGGTCTTGTTCAGGTCGCTGACCATAATATTCAGATTGTAAATCAGGCTGGAAAAAGTACCTACGATCAGCAGGCAGGCCACTGTGACACACACAGCGGCAAAGGACATGAAGCCGTGTTTGAAAATGCCGCGGATGCCCTCTTTGATCAAATATCCAAGATTCGTAATTCTCATAGCTTACAGCACCCATCCGTTTCCGTCATGTACCACCAGACCCTCGTCGATGGCAATGACTCGCTTGTCGAAGCGGTCCACCAGGCTCTTCTCATGGGTGACCACCAGCATGGTGGTGCCCAGATTGTTGATGGCTTCCAAAAGGCTCATGATCTCCAAGGAGCGGGCCGGGTCCAGGTTGCCCGTAGGCTCGTCAGCAATGATGGTGGAGGGGTTGTTGACCAGCGCTCTTGCGATGGCCAGACGCTGCTGCTCACCGCCGGACAGCTCATTGGGGTGGCGGCGGCTCTTGTTCTCCAGACCCACCAGCTCCAGCACGTAAGGCACGCGCAGACGGATCTCACTCTCTCTTGCGCCGATGGCACGCATGGCAAAGGCCACGTTCTCGTAGACTGTCTTATTCTCGATCAGACGGAAATCCTGGAACACAACGCCGACTGTACGGCGCAGGTAAGGGATCTCGCGCTTGCGGATCCG
>CAYVCR010000077.1:0-6557 GCA_964450205.1 uncultured Oscillospiraceae bacterium
AAGTCTGTCCCTGCACGCTGATCGCGGTGACCGGCACTGACGGAAAAACCACCCCTACCACGCTGATCTCCGAAATGCTGAAGGCTGCCGGGAAGACCGTCTGGCTGGGCGGCAATATTGGCACGCCGCTGCTTCCTCTGTGTGAAAAGATGCAGGAAGCCGATTATGCGGTGGTGGAGCTTAGCTCCTTCCAGCTGATGGATATGACCCGCTCTCCCCAGGTGGCCGTGGTGACGAACCTTGCCCCCAATCACCTGGATGTCCACAAGGATATGGACGAGTATGTGGAGGCCAAGAAGAATATCTTCAAATTCCAGAGCAGTGCAGACCGGCTGATCCTGAATGCAGACAACGAGATCACAAACAGCTTCACCGGCAACGGCATTACGCATAAATTCTCCCGACAGGGTCAAGCGGATGTGCGTCTGCGTGACGGTATCATTTACCGGGGAGAAACTGCCGTGCTGTCAGCTGAGGATATCCTGCTGCCCGGCGTCCATAATATTGAAAATTACATGGCGGCTATCGCCGCAGTAGAGGGCCTTGTGGAGGATGAGACCATCCGCACGGTAGCCAAAACCTTTGGTGGCGTGGAACACCGGATCGAGCTGGTGCGGATCGTAAATGGCGTGCGCTATTACAATGACTCCATCGCCTCCTCTCCCAGCCGAACGATTGCAGGCTTAAATAGCTTCAGTCAAAAGGTGATTCTGATCGCCGGCGGCTACGACAAGCACATTCCCTACGATGTGCTGGGTCCCTACATCTGCCGCAGCGTCAAGACACTGGTGCTGGGCGGTGCTACCGGCCCGCAGATCCGTGCAGCCGTGGAAAACTGTCCGGACTATACCCCCGGAAATCCCCGGATCATCGATTGTGGTGATTTTCCGTCGGCTGTGGGCAAGGCTGTGGAGATTGCCTGTGAGGGCGACATCGTGCTCATGAGTCCTGCCAGCGCTGCCTTCGACCAGTTCAAGAATTTCATGGAACGGGGCAACTGCTTCAAGCAGCTCATCAAGGAGTTATAATATGAAATGTATCAAAGTCAAGTGCTTGACCAAGTGGGGTCGCAAGGCACTGAAAACCAAATATTGCGGCGCGGTGATCGTGGCGGCAGGAAATGCCTCCCGGATGGGCGGCATCGATAAGGTCATGGCCCCCCTGGGCGGCGAGCCCATGGTCAAACGCACTGTCCGCGCCTTTCAGCGTTGCGAAGTGATCCGGGAGATCGTGGTGGTCACCCGCCCCGACCTGCTGGAGACCATCATGGAGCTGTGCAAGGATTACGACAAGGTCAAGGCTGTGATCGCAGGCGGCAAGACCCGTCAGCAGTCTGTGGAACAGGGCCTGGCGGCCTTGTCCTGCAAGGTAAAAGTTGCGGCGATCCACGACGGCGCAAGGCCGCTGATTACAGAGGCAGTCATTGACCGGGCGGTCCGTGCAGGCAGCACCTACGGTGCAGCGATCCCTGCAGTTCCGGTCAAGGATACCACCAAGCTGGTCAAGGGCGGTGTGGTATCTGCCACCCCGGAGCGCAGCCGCCTGCAGGCGGTACAGACTCCCCAGGTCTTTGACCTGGACCTGCTGAAAGCGGCCCTGAAAAAGGCCCACGATGACGAAGTCGCTGTCACCGACGACAGCGGTGCAGTGGAACGTATTGGTATGAAGGTCAAGGTGGTGGAGGGCGACGAGCGGAATATCAAGGTCACGACTCCCATCGATCTGAAGATCGCAGAGGTGCTGCTGGAGGATATGACATGAGGATCGGACACGGATACGATGTACACCGGCTGGTAGAGGGTAGAGACCTGATCCTGGGCGGAGAGAAACTCGAATACCACCTGGGTTTGGACGGCCACTCGGATGCTGACGTTTTGCTCCATGCGGTCATGGATGCCCTGCTGGGTGCTGCCGCTCTGCGGGATATTGGCTATCATTTCCCGGATACGGACCCGGCTTACAAGGGTGCAGACTCCCGTGTGCTGCTGCGTGCGGTAGGGGAGAAGATCAGCCAGGCCGGCTACCGGGTGAGCAATATCGATGTTACCATGATCGCCCAAAAGCCGAAGCTGAAGGATCACATTCCCGCCATGATCTGCAACATTGCGCAGGATCTGCAGATCCCGGAAAACCGGGTCAATGTGAAGGCTACCACAGAAGAGCACCTTGGCTTCACCGGCTCCGGTGAGGGCATGGCCTGCCATGCGGTTTGTCTGCTGGAAGAATAACTGAACAAAATCTCCCTCCCGGGCATAGTGTGACCCGGGAGGCTTTTTTATGAAACAATGTATGATCACCTTTCGCTCCGTCACCCCGGCACAACGGGGAGAGGGAGCGTTAAAACGTGCGGGGATCGACTGTACTTTACAGCGTACGCCCCGCTGGATGGAGGAGCAGGGCTGCGGCTACTGTCTGAAGCTGTCCTGCGTCCGGACGCAGGAGGCTGTAAGCCTTTTGCAAGACAGCCAGATCCCCTTTCGGAAGGTCTATTTATACCGCCAGGGAGGGAAGCTGGAGGAGATGCACGTATGATCTATCTGGACAATGGCGCCACTTCTTTCCACAAGCCGGCTGCGGTGGCTGCCGCAGTCCGATGTGCGTTGGAAAACTGTGCCAATCCCGGACGGGGCGGTTACCCGGCTTCCATGGCGGCTGCCAGAACGGTGCTGCATTGCCGGGAAACAGCGGCACGGCTCTTTGAGTGCACACCGGAGCAGGTGGCCTTCACAAGCAACTGCACCCATGGCCTGAATATGGCGATCCAAACCCTGGTCAGACCAGGCGGCCGGGTTTTGATCTCCGGCTTTGAGCACAATGCGGTGACCCGGCCACTTTATGGGCTGGGGGCAGATATCCGGGTCGCAGGCAGGCGGCTGTTTGACCCGGCGGACACTCTGAGCAGATGGGAAGACGCCCTGCGCCGAGGCGTGGATGCTGCGGTCTTTACCCATTGCTCCAACGTGTTCGGTTATATTCTGCCCATCGGGGAAATGGCGGCTCTGTGCAGGCAGTATCGGGTGCCCTTCGTGATCGACGCGGCCCAATCGGCAGGTGCACTGCCGGTGCGGCTTGCCCAGCTGGGTGCAGACTTTATTGCTATGCCCGGTCATAAGGGCTTGTTAGGGCCTCAGGGCACGGGTATTCTCCTGTGTAACCGCCTACCGGAACCGCTGCTGCGCGGCGGTACCGGCAGCAATTCCAAGTCCTGGCAGATGCCGGATTTTTTGCCGGACATTGCTGAGGCCGGTACGCTGAATGTGCCGGGGATCGCCGGACTGCAGGCAGGGATGGCATATGTGGAAAAGCAGGGACTGGAGAACATCCTTGCCAGGGAGCAGCGCCAGGCTAAGCGCTGTGTGAAAGGGCTGGAAGAATTGGGACTCCGGGTATTTTCCGGAGAAAACCAATGCGGTACAGTATCCTTTGTCCCTGATACAGACTGTGAAGAACTGGCAGGATCGCTTGCTGAACAAGGGATCGCTGTCCGGGCAGGTCTGCATTGCGCGCCTTTGGCCCACGAGAGCGCAGGCACCTTGCAGACTGGGACAGTCCGCGTCAGCTTTGGCCACGATGCGACACCCGGACAGACCAGCGCCCTGGTGCTGGCACTGGAAAAATGCAGCAGTAAAACGTAAAAAAATTATGAATTGCTATTGCCATAAGCGCCTGTTTCCGCTATAATAGGATAGATAATAGGCTAGTTATGCCCAAGGGTGTTTTTTTCTTGGGCTGCCATAGACAAAACAAACAGGAAGAAGGGCGCTTATGGAATACTTACAGACAATGTGGCATCAGATTCAGGGAATCGAGTTTACGGATATCCTGGATATTTTGATCGTTGCTTATTTAATATATAAATTCCTGCCGCTTCTGAAATCCACCGGCACCACCCGGATCGCCGGTGTTGTGGTTTCGGTTCTGGTGATCGCCTGGCTGACAGACCTGCTGAAACTGCACGTACTAAGCTGGATACTGAATAAATTCCTGTCAGTTGGTCTGATCGCCATTGTCGTGCTGTTCCAGCCGGAGCTGCGCCGCATGATCGATCACCTGGGCAATATGAAATGGAAGAAGTTCTTTGGTCATCAGAAACCGGAGCAGGAGATGATCCCTGTGATCGCACAGACCGTCCGGGCCTGTGAGGTCATGAGCAAGGAGCGGGTGGGCGCATTGATCGTCTTTGCCCGCGATAGCCGCCTGGAGGAGTATTTGAAGTCCGGCACTCTCATTGATGGACAGGTTTCCGAGCAGCTGATCCGTAACGTGTTTTTCCCCAAGGCAGCGCTCCATGACGGTGCTATGATCGTCCGTGATGGCCGTGTTACCGCTGCCGGCTGTGTGCTGCCCCTTTCCGAGAGTCAGCGGCTCAGCGCCGACCTGGGTACTCGCCACCGTGCGGCTGTTGGCATGAGTGAGGTGTCTGACGCGGTGGTTGTGGTGGTCTCTGAGGAGACCGGCGCCATCTCTGTCGCCGTAGGCGGTATGCTCAAGCGCCATCTGGCCCCCCAGACCCTGGAGCGGCTGCTGCGTAATGAGCTGTGTCCCGATGATGAGACCAAGAAGGAAGAGGATCTGGTGTTAAAGCTGCGTCAGAAGCTCCAAAAGAAAAACAAGAAGGAGGATGGCAAGCATGAAAAATAAGATCATAACCCTTTTGCTGGCCTTGCTGTTTTCCTTTGGCCTGTGGCTGTTTGTCGTGACAGTAGAGCAGCCGGAGTCGGAGAATACCTATTACGATATTCCCCTGGTGCTCCAAAATGAAGATGTGCTTACTGAGCGGGGACTTATGATCGTATCCGAACGGCCTACGGTCACCTTGAAGCTCAAGAGTACGCGTACCAATCTGCGGAATCTGAATGAATCCAATATCAACGTCCTGGTCAATCTGTCCAACGTGACCACGTCGGGTACCCATAAGCTGAATTATTCTATCTCCTATCCTGGCAATGTACCTTCCGGTGAGATCTCTGTTGTGAGCGCAAGCATAGAGCAGGTCACATTGAAGGTGGAGAAGCGGATCACAAAGCCTGTTGAGGTGATCCCTGTGTACACAGGCTCTGTGCCCGAGGGCATGATCGCCCACACGGAAGAGGCGGAGCTGGACAACGAAACCATCGAAGTTACCGGTCCCGAGTCGGTAATGGAAAAGATCACACAGGCGATGATCCGGGTCGACCTGGAGGGTCAGACCCAGACCATTGCCGGAGAGTATGCCTATACGCTGTGTGATGCGGAAGGAAATCCTGTGGATTCTTCGCTGCTGACCACCAATGTGGAGGCAGTCAATTTGGTGCTGAAGATCCAGCAGGTCAAGGAAATTGAATTGAAGGTCAAGGTGATCGAGGGCGGCGGCGCTACCGAGGCCACCAGCACCATCACCATCGATCCTCCCAAGATCCGCGTATCCGGTCCGGAAGCTCTGCTGGAGGATCTGGAGTATCTGGAGATCGGCACTATCGATCTGGGCACCATGCTGAAGGCGGAGACCAAGTCCTTCGATATTGTACTGCCTGAGGGCGTGACCAACGAGACCGGAGTGACTACCGCAACGGTGGATGTTAAGTTCCCCAACCTGCGCACGCAGAAATTCCCGGTTACAGACATCAAGATCATCAACCTGCCCCAAGGCTTGGAAGCAGATCTGATCACTGAGTCTTTGGAAGTGACTGTTCGCGGTCTGGCGGAGCAGGTGTCTGCCATGAAGGCCTCTGATTTGGCTATCACGGTGGATCTGTCTGATGCCCAGCCCGGCACGTTTACCAAGGGCGTGACCATTACCGTCGGTTCTAAATATCCGGACGTGGGAGCAATGGGTACTTACAGCGTGTCCATTACCGTGAAGGAAGCAACTGAAGAGGAAACAACTTAGAAAAGAGGATAAAGCCTTGATTAAAAGTATGACCGGCTACGGCCGGGCCGTGGAAACGGTAAACGGCCGGGAATTTACTGTGGAGCTGCGCTCCGTCAACAATCGGTATTTAGATTGTTCTGTGCGGCTGCCTCGCATCCTCTCCTTTGGCGAGGATGCGGTGAAGCAGGCAGTTAAAGCCTCTATCTCCCGCGGCAAGGTGGACGTGTTCATCACTGTCCATTCCGAGGGCGGTGACGAGGCCCAGGTCAGCGTGAACACCAACTTACTGGAGGGCTACCTGGCTGCTATGCGGAAGATCGAGCAGGACTACGGTGTGCGCAATGATATCGGCGTCTGCAGCCTGGCCCGCATGCCGGAGGTGTTTGCCATCGAAAAGCCCAAGGTGGACGAGGAGCAGCTCCTGGCTGACCTGATGGGCGTGGTGGCAAAGGCCCTGGAGAGCTACGATGCCATGCGCTGCACCGAAGGCACCGCCCTGGAAAATGACCTGCGCAGCCGCGGCCAAACCATACTGGATCTTGTAGAACAGGTGGAGAAGGGCAACGTACAGACTGTCATTGACTACCGTACCCGCCTGGAGGACAAGCTCCGCGAGGTGCTGGAGAACACTCGGATCGACGAGAGCCGGATTCTGACCGAGGCGGCGATCTTTGCTGATAAGGTGGCGGTGGACGAGGAAACTGTC
>CAYVCR010000078.1:0-6482 GCA_964450205.1 uncultured Oscillospiraceae bacterium
GTTATCGGTAGCGATTGAAACCGTCTATGATACTGCAAAAGACCGTCTGGTATTTGATGTTGGCCACCAGTCTTATATTCATAAGCTGTTGACCGGCCGCCAGGCGGGTTTTGACTGTCTGCGTCAGTTTGGCGGCATGGCCGGTTTTCCCAAACCGTCGGAAAGTGAATGTGATTCTTTTGTTGCAGGTCATGCTTCCAGCTCGGTGTCTATTGCTCTTGGTATGGCACGGGCAAGATCGCTCTGCGGTAAGGATTATGAGATCGTCACGCTGCTGGGGGATGGTGCTGCTACCGGTGGCCTCGCCTATGAGGGCCTGAATGATGCTGCTGTCAGCGGCGAACCGATGGTCATCATTCTTAATGATAATGCTATGTCCATCGACCGTAATGTGGGCGGTATGGCTTCTCATCTTCGCCAGCTTCGTACCAAGGAGAAGTATCTTGGTATGAAGGCCCGCTACCGGAATTTTATGATGAAGGTACCTGGCGGTAAGGTGATTTACCGGATCACCCATGGTATTAAAGACCGCCTGCGTAGAATGCTGATCCCTACGACGATTTTTGAAAGCATGGGTTTTGCTTATCTTGGCCCGGTGGATGGGCATGATGTGGAGAGCTTGATCTCTCTGCTGCGCATTGCAAGGGACATGCGGAAACCAGTTGTTTTGCATGTCATGACGCAAAAAGGAATGGGCTATAAACCTGCCGAAGAGCACCCCAAAATGTTTCATGGTATCGGCAAATTTGATCCGGTTACCGGTGAACCAACAGCTAAGAGTGAAACCACCTTCTCGGAGGTCCTCGGCAACACACTTGTAGAGTTAGCCAAAGAGGATACCAGGCTTTGCGCCATTACTGCTGCAATGCCCGGAGGTACGGGATTGCTTGAATTTAAAAAGCTGTTTCCGGGGAGAACCTTCGATGTGGGAATTGCTGAGGAGCATGCTGTCTCTATGGCAGGCGGCCTTGCAAAGCAGGGGATGGTGCCCGTTGTTGCGCTATATTCCACTTTTTTACAGCGTTCCTACGATATGATCCTCCAGGATATTTGCATGCTCGGGCTACATGTGGTTTTGGCTGTTGACCGGGCTGGTCTTGTTGGCGAGGACGGCGAGACCCACCATGGTGTGTTTGATGTTGGTTTCCTGCGTCAGGCACCGGGCATGACGATCCTTTGTCCTGCCAGCACAGCGGAATTGCGCGATATGCTTGTATGGGCGGTAGAAGAGCATACCGGCCCAGTGGCGATCCGTTATCCCCGAGGCGGCGACAGGGAATATACATTGTCAGCATGGGATCGCTTTCCTGCAGCATATCAACAGGGTGTATTGTTACGCCACCGCAGCGGTAACGATGTTACGATCATCACATATGGCACCTTGCTGCAAAGTGCTGTTGATGCAGCCGAATGCTTAGCGCAAAGAGGCATTGAGGCAACGATTTTACGGCTTCTGACGGTTGCACCGTTGCCTGTGTCGCAGATCTTTGAGAATCTTTCCCCAAATCCCCACGTGATCGTACTGGAGGAGGTTTGCGCTGAAAGCGGTATCCGCCAGGCACTCGCATGGGAGTTAACCCATATGAATCCTGCTATCATGGTCGATGGCATCGACCTGGGTCATAACTATGTGACCCACGGCAGCATTCCATCGTTGTACCGGCATTACGGCTTGGACGCGGAGTCTGTTGCAAACTTTGTACAGGAGGCACTGCAGAATGAAAATTAAAAAACGTCTGGATGTGCTTCTTGTTGAACAAGGGTATGCGGACAGTCGTACAAAGGCCCAGGCGATCATCATGAGCGGCATGGTGTACGTTGATGGACAAAAGGCAGACAAGCCGGGCATGTCTTTCGAGGAAAACATAGCGCTGGAAGTCCGCGGTGCAGCCTGCCCTTATGTAAGCCGGGGCGGTTTAAAGCTGGAAAAGGCTTTGCGGGATTTTGGCGTTGATCCGAAAGGTTTTGTTTGTAGTGATTCCGGAGCCTCTACCGGAGGCTTTACGGACTGTTTGCTGCAGCAAGGTGCCAGCAAGGTCTTTGCGATTGATGTTGGCTATGGCCAGCTTGATTGGAAGATCCGCTCTGATCCGCGCGTTGTGGTTATGGAGCGCACCAATGTGCGCTACGTTACGCCTGAACAGCTGGGAGAACCGCTGGATCTGTCCGTGATCGATGTGAGCTTCATTTCTTTGAAAATCGTTCTGCCGGTTATTAAGACATTTCTGAAACCGACTGGACAGGTCTTGTGTTTAATCAAGCCGCAGTTTGAAGCAGGTAAAGAGAAGGTTGGCAAGAAGGGCGTCGTCCGGGAACCGGAAACCCACAAGGAAGTTTTGGATAATTTTGTGTCACTGGCCAATTCCTTAAACTTTAAAATTTTAGGCCTGACCTTTTCCCCGGTCAAGGGACCGGAAGGCAACATTGAGTTTTTAGGTCATTTGACCTTGGACGATAAACCTGGGATCCAGCCGGATACGGCACAGGTCGTTGCGCAGGCACATGCAGCACTGAAGGGGTGAAAACATGAAAAAAATTATACTGACCCCCAATCCTTACCGAGACAAGAATTTTCAAACCGTTCGTGAGGCAATGGAAATTTTGACAGGCTGCGGTATGGAGGTAAGACTCTGTTTACCTTTCGAGGTAGATAGAAGTTACGACCTTCCCAAGGATTTGAGATTCTATCGCTTGGATAGGGAACTTTCCGGCGCGGACCTGCTGATTTGCTTTGGCGGTGACGGTACGATCCTGCATATGGCCAAGACTGCGACAAGGCACGGAATCCCGATTCTTGGCGTGAATATTGGCACCATGGGCTTTATGGCGGAACTGGAGAGCACTGAGCTGCAGGAGCTGACCCGGCTGGCTAGCGGTGATTTTACAGTGGACGAGCGTATGATGCTGGACGTAACAGTGCTGCGCGACCGGGACATCATTTTTCACGACATTTGTCTGAACGATGCGGTGATCACAAAAGGTGCTGTGGCTCGCATAGTCCATTTGTCTGTCAACTGTGATGGCATCCAGGCTATGGAGTGCGGCGGAGACGGTATCATTGTTGCCACGCCTACCGGTTCCACTGCCTACAGCCTCTCTGCCGGCGGTCCGATCGTAGAACCTGATGCACACAGCATTTTGGTGACACCCATCTGCTCCCACGATGTTGGAAGCCGTTGTATGGTAACTTCTGAAAACAGAGTGATTACGGTGTCCATGACCCGCAACGCACGGCGAAATGCCTATTTGTCTGTTGACGGCGGCAAAGCCTTGCGGATGAATATGGGGGATGTGGCAACGATCCGCAAATCAAATCTGACTACAAAGCTGATCAGACTCAAATCGCGTAGCTTTTATGATGTTGTCAATATGAAATTTAAGATTGGTTGAGGTGGAATCTGTGAAAAGTCAAAGACAAGCTAAGATTATGGAGATTATCTCCACTAAAAATGTGGAAACTCAGGAGCAGTTGCTTGCGGAGCTGCAGCGTGAGGGATTCCGTTGCACCCAGGCGACCATTTCCCGCGACATTAAGGATATGCGTATCGTGAAAGAGCTGACCAGTATGGGCACCTATCGTTACACGACCTCAACCAATGAGATCAGCGGTACGTTTACGTCCAGACTGAACACGATCTTTCGGGAGTGCGTTGTAGGTTACGACTACGCACAGAATATTATTGTGATCAGGACGCTGCCGGGCCTGGCCTCTGCGGCCGGTTCCGCAATTGATGCTATGAATATGAGCGCAGTTGTCGGCACACTTGCCGGCGATGACACTGTTATGGTTGTGATGCGGGATAACAATGCAGCGGCAGCCTTCTGCGGTGAAATTAAAAACCTGACAAACTGATTCTTGGGAGGTGTGTGCGGTGCTGAGTCTGCTGCATATTGAAAATATCGCGGTGATTGAATGCGCCGACATTTCCTTCGACGCGGGCTTTAACGTTCTCACCGGTGAGACGGGTGCCGGCAAGTCGATCGTGATTGACGCTATATCGGCGATCCTCGGTGTGCGGGCATACCGTGACATGATCCGTACCGGCACGAACAAAGCATCTGTCCGGGCGGTATTCACTGACGTACCACAGCTGGAATGGTTTGAAGAAAACGGTGTAGAATACGATTCGGAAACGATCATTCAGCGTGAGGTGTATCTGGATGGTAAGAATGTATGCCGTGTAAATGGTACCCTTGTCACTGTTTCGATTCTGCGGAAGCTGGGAATCCAGCTGATCAATATTCACGGTCAGCATGACTCAGCGTCGCTGTTTGACGAGAACAATCACCTGATTTTCCTGGATGACTATGCAGATAATGCGGCTTTGCGCCATGAGTATACGACACTTTACGGCAAGGTTTCGGAGCTGCGCAGTCAAATTGAGCGAATGACCATGGACGAGAGCGAAAAGCTACGCCGCATGGAGACTTTACGCTACCAGATTGAGGAAATTACTAAAGCAGAACTGGAAACAGGGGAAGATGAGTCACTGGAGAGCCGCAGAAAGATTTTGCAGAATGCAGAGAAACTCAGTGACGGCATCCATGCTGCTGTAGAGTGTCTGTATGGCGGTGACGATGCAGACGGTGCAGCAGCCTTGCTGGCTGAAGCAGAGCGGGAGCTGGCCCGGTTGTCAAGGTATACGGATGCCTTTGATGCGTTGCACGAAAAAGTTGCGGACCTGATGTATCAGGTTCAAGATGTGGCAGAAGAAGTCCGTGACGCCAGAGATGACCTGTCCTATTCAGCTGATGAGCTGGAACAGATCGAGGCTCGCCTTGATGTCATCCATCGGCTTCGCCGTAAATACGGTGCCAGCTGTGCGGATATTCTGGATTATTTAGAACACGCAAAGTCGGAACTCGATGAGATCGAGTTTGCAGACGACCATCTTGAGCGTTTGAAGGTTAAACTGGAAATCGCGGAAAAGAACGCCTGGGACGCTGCATTAGCTTTGCGAAAAAGCCGTCAGCAAGGCGCGGAAATCCTTTCAAAACGCATTTTGAATGAACTCGCACAACTGGATATGCCCAAGGTGCAGTTTTCTTGTGAATTTACGGAAACAGCGCTGTCTTGCAACGGTGCTGATGCTGTGGCGTTTTACATGTCTGCCAATGCTGGTGAGGCACTAAAGCCGTTGAGTAAGGTTGCTTCCGGTGGCGAGCTTGCGCGGATCATGCTTGCAATGAAGAATGTACTTGCAGAGCAGGATCAAGTTGCAACGCTGATTTTTGACGAGGTTGACACCGGCGTGTCTGGCAGAGCCGCGCAAAAGGTGGCAGAGAAGCTCAGAAGTGTTGCGCAGAATAAGCAAGTACTGTGCGTGACTCATTTGCCCCAGTTAGCAGCCCTTGCCAGTACACACCTTCTGATCGCCAAGGAAGAACGTGCAGGCCGTACATATACTACTGTGACGCCCCTTGACAGAGAGGGCAGAAAGCAGGAACTGGCCAGGATCATCGGTGGTACAAATATTACGGAAACAACGCTTCGCAGCGCAGAAGAGATGCTGGGTTAAGCGCTTGACAAATGACCTTTCCTTTGATAGGATAACAAAGTATAAACGCATTGAAGGGACGAAGTATGCATTTTTTCTCCATCGAGAGAGCTGTCGGTTGGTGAAAGACAGTATGGGAAACTGCAGAAATACCTCCCGGAGCGGCCTGTCTGAACAAGATAGTAGGACAGGACGGGTTCGCCCGATACAGCGAAAAGCGTCATTTGACGCTGTGAGGCTCTTATTGTGAAATAAGGGTAAACAGAGGTGGTACCACGTAATTTACGTCCTCTGTCCGAAAGGACAGGGGACTTTATTTTTTGGAGGAATGATATGAAACTTTATGATGAGCTTGTTGCCCGTGGCCTGATCGCCCAGGTGACCAATGAAGAAGAGATCCGTGAGATGATCGATAACGGCAAGGCAACTTTTTATATTGGTTTTGATCCTACTGCGGATTCGTTGCATGTTGGTCACTTTATGGCGCTGTGCTTGATGAAGCGGCTGCAGATGGCAGGCAACAGACCGATTGCGCTGATCGGCGGCGGTACTGCTATGATCGGTGATCCTTCCGGCAGAACGGATATGCGCTCTATGATGACTACAGAAACGATTCAGCACAACTGCGATTGCTTCAAGAAGCAGATGGAACGTTTCATCGAGTTTGGCGAAGGCAAGGCCCAAATGGTCAACAACGCTGACTGGTTGCTGGGTCTGAACTACGTAGATGTTCTGCGTGAGGTCGGCGCATGTTTCTCCGTTAATAATATGCTGCGCGCTGAGTGCTACAAGCAGCGTATGGAAAAAGGCCTGAGTTTCCTGGAATTTAACTACATGATCATGCAGTCCTACGACTTCTACTACCTGTTCCAGAAGTACGGCTGCAACATGCAGTTCGGCGGCGACGACCAGTGGTCGAACATGCTCGGCGGCACAGAGCTTATCCGCCGCAAACTCGGTAAGGACGCCCACGCCATGACGATT
>CAYVCR010000079.1:0-6478 GCA_964450205.1 uncultured Oscillospiraceae bacterium
GTATTCTGCGTTTCCCGAAAGAAAGAACTTGACTTTTCCGAAATTTAGAGTCAATGTGCCATTGGATTGATGAAGGCACAGATATCTATGAATCAATATTATTATAATACCCTCAACAGCTAAACAACACCAATTTTGACCCGGCGTTGGTGTCAAAATTGGTGTCAAACAAAGTTCTATCCATTTGAAAAATCCACAAAAAGTCAGAAAAGCCCCGGTATTCGTAGTGAATACCGGGTATTTTTATGGCATGTCGCACCGAAAAAGATATCACCACTCAAGTTCTAAATAATATGGCTGGTCGGCACCATTTTCAAGACTGTCGCAATAAATATATCGGACAGTTTGGGTTTTATCGTTATATGCAAAAATAATGTAATCATAACTATTTGTAGCAGAAGTAAAAGGCTCATCACCGCTGTACAGTATCAAACAATTATAGTCACCTTTTATAAGTTCTTCAAACTTATAATTGTATGTTTTGTTTTCGATGTTTTTTGCAAATACCGTAGTAGCTCGTTTTACCTCTTTAGTGTATTCATCTTCACTCAATGGCCACTCAGCATATATATCGTAGGTATAGTCAAATCCTTGGTAATAGTGATAATAGTAATGCGAATCCAAATAAACCGTTTTATAACTTCCGTCGGCTTGTTTTACATTTTCAAAATAATGCGGCCAGTTTGGAAACAGCTCTTGGAACACCACATTTCTGTTAGCAAGGCAATCAGCGTCAAAATCGCGGTAATTTCTAAAATCTGTTGTTTGGGACTTTGACACAATTCCAAATGACATAAAAAAGCTAACGGGTATGCTCAAAATACAAAAAACGAGCAAAATTCGTTGTGCAATCTTTTTCCATTTCAGTTTTGTTTTTGAGACCACCAACACTGCAATGGACGGCAAGAAAGAAATAATTGTCAACGCGATCATTATAGGTTCAAAAACGGGATAATGATAATCATTGATACTAATGGTCACTACAAATAGGCTTAGTACCATCGGCAACCAAACAATCGCAAAGATAACTATTGTTTTTAAGATGGACAATACCGTTTTTACAATGCTAGTTTTTATGGTTTCCTTATGCTCAGGCAAATCCACAGAAGCCTTTGATAATTCTTCGGCAAGTTCTGCGACTGTATAAGTTTTTTCAGTACTGATCTGTGATAACACCGAGAGTTTGTTTTGACCGTCCAAAACAGTTTGCGCCGTTCTATCTTTAACATTAGAAAGAATTTCTTTGCTTGTTTCAGCATTGCCAATAAACGATTTTATCTCATCTAATGTAAAATCAAATTTGCGCAAAACGGCGATATCGGTTAAGTCTTTAATGTCCTTTTCTGAAAAGTTATAAGTTTTTCGACCTAAATAATTTTCGGTGTACAAGGGTGATATCAATTCTTCTTCAATGTAGTAACGAATAGTGCGATCGGTAAGACCAGTTATTTCACAAACAGTTTTAATTTTCATTCAAGCACCTCCATTTACACCAAAATTATAAATTTTTACGTAGGGTTAAAGTCAATATATTTTTATAAATTATAGCAAATTTTCCTCAAATTATCAACATAAGTAGTTCAAGTCCTCCCCGAAAGCTATTTTCGGTGTAGGATATCTACCCAGTTTCACTTCAAAAAATGATACAAAAAATCCAGTAACCGTTGTGGTTACTGGATTTTTTGCGCCGATATCTAAATCGGTGCGCAATGTTGGTTGCGGAGGCAGGACTCGAACCTACGACCTCCGGGTTATGAGCCCGACGAGCTACCAACTGCTCTACTCCGCGATATGGGGCGCACCCTTAGTGCCTGTATATAGTACCACGGCGGGCAGTCTTTGTCAAGACCTATTTTCAGTCGTTTTTCAGCGAAGAAGCTCGCTTCAGGGCGTTTTATCGGACAATTCTTTTTGTATGATGATTTTGCCGGAAAAAGATCCTCCAAATAAAATTTTCCTATTGACAAGTACTTGTTCAAGTACTATTATAGTATTATCCATGGAAATTTGTACCCGGGCGTGTACTCCCTGCCCGGCATTTTGTAACGGGGTGGCGAAGCGCCCTGTGCCTTACGGAGGTCTTTTTATGTACAACTTGTACGAGGTCATTGAAAATCTGTGTCAGCAGCGGGGCATTCGTCCCGGCCATCTGTGCAACGAGTTGGGCTTGAGTCGGGGGCTCATGACCGACCTGAAGATGGGCCGCAAGAAGAGTGTCAGCGCCCAGACCGCCCAGAAGATCGCAGGGTTTTTTGGCGTATCTGTGGGATATCTTTTAGGCGAGGAGACGGAGAGTGCGGACATTCTTGACCAGGTGGATGTGGCCTTCTACGGTGATTTTAAGGAATTAGATGAAGAACAAAAGGAAGCTGTCCGGGATATGGTCCGGCTCATGCGGGAAAGGCGGGCAGCCAAGCAGAGGAACTAGAAGTGTTTGAGATTTCGGATTTTTATGAGTACTGCAAGCAAAACCAGGTAGACGTGATTCCCTATGTCGGCTGCCCTCAGCCGGGCGCTACGGTGCGCGACAGCGGCTTTTACGCAGTCTTTCTGGATTTTTCCAAGATACGCTCCACCCGATTGCTTCGGGGGGTGTGCTGCCATGAGTTGGGCCACGCCGCCACCGGCGCCCTGCACAAGGTGGACAGTCCCTTCGAGCTGATCGAGCGCAGCGAATACCGGGCCGATCGCTGGGCAGCAGAGCACTTTCTGCCTGCCGAGGATTTCCGGGAGGCCTTTCAAAGCGGCTGCACCGAGCTTTGGCAGCTGGCAGAATATTTTGACATGCCCGAGCGTGACGTGCAGAAGGCGCTGACCTACTGGACCGAGCGCAGAGGCATCGACTTTACTCAAATATAGCAGCACCCCGGCATATCTGCCGGGGTGCTAATTCATTCTTCTGTAGGCAGCTCAAAAATCTGCACAGAGATCACCTGAGATTTGCCATCGATCTCGACCTGCTGTGCGATCAGATATCCCTCTTCATGGAAGCAGAATTTTCCCTCCTCCAGAGTGATCCAGCCAGTAACAGCACTGCCGGTTTCATCCAGATAGTACTGCTTGTCCTCCACAGTCAGCCATCCTTGGCCAAGGGTACCGTTTTCATAAAACCAGCACCGCTTACCCTCCAGATTGGTCCAACCCTGGGCCAGCGCGCCGTTACTCAGCAAATACACCGGGCCCTCTTTGGTGATGAGCCAGCCGGTACGCATCGCGCCGGTGGCCGTAAAATACCGTGCTTTGCCGTTGATCTCGGCCCAACCGGTAGTAACCGCGCCGTCTTCCTGCAGGTAGTAATCCACGCCGTTGTGGTAGAACCAGCCAGTACGGGGCGCGCCGTTTTCATAGTAGTACCAACAGTCTTCCACATAGCTCCAGCCATCGCGCATCGTACGGGGCTGCACCGTTTCCTGCACCGTCTGCCGCACGGGCAGATCCCCTACCCGAAATTCGGTGGTCAGCAGACAGCGGTTATCCGTATAGTCAAAAACCGTGCCATCATCCATCAGGTAGTGATTGATGCTGTCGGCATAGACAGAATAAGTATAGTAGCCCTCTGACAGATTCGCAAAGTCCAGCAGGCTGTTGAAGCCGCCCTCATCCAGATTGCAGGCTGTGCCCAGCATGGTCTGGGAATACCCCAGCACCATCTCCCCGGCAGCATTGCACACCTCTACGCGCACTGCATTGAGACCGCTGTACATAGCAGATACGTCACCGTCCAGGGTAATGTCCTCCCCTACGGTCAGCGCATCCGGCACCACAGGCTCCGACAGTACCACGTCCTCAAAATTCACCCGCAGCACGCTGACCTGCTCGGCCGGGATATAGCCGGTCTGGGTGCCGTCTGCGATCCGGTAATAGTATGTACCGACAGTATTTTTGTACAGCCCGGTAGCATGGAGCCGCTCTCCGGGCATCACCTGCCGCAGCTGCATACACTCCGCCTCGGTGGAATGTACGGTGCACGGCTCGCTGGTGAGCGCGGATTCTTCGGTCACCTCTACAAACAAATTGGTGCTGTAAGCAGTGCAGTTATCGATGTAATCCTTCTTGCCGAAGACCACCAAGCCCTCAAAAACCGTCCAGCTCTTGTAGCAATTGACAAACTCCGCAACTGTCATCTTCATTGGCTTGCCTGCAGTATTATTGTGATCCAGATCAAAGCTCTCCGTAAAGTACACGATCCCATCCAAGATCGCATAGATGAACACCACGTGACCGTACATTTGACCTGCCTGGGTGTTGGTATACTGGAAGCACACAAGGGCGTTGTACACGTCCTGGGTACCATTACGGCAGGCAAAATTGAGGGCCTCTTCCATGGAGAAATTTGCTCCGCTGTAATCCCGATGGCCATAGCCGCCGCTGGACAGCGTATCCTCAATATAAATATCGTAGTGGTCATTGCCGTTGGCAGTCCTCAGCCAGGAATTGATGCCTCGGTAATAAAGCTGATAGCTGGCAAGCAGACCACAGTAGCCGGCAAGGGAGCTCATGCCGGAGTCACTTATGGCAGCGGCATAATCTTCCACAATGGTCTCACACAGCTGCTCTTCCTCTGTAAGCTCTTCCGCGTGCACAGGCAGCGCAGACAGGATCAGCAGCAGGCTCAGTGCCAGACACCATATTCTTTTGCCCATCTGCGCGCCCCCCTTTCTAAGATAACGGCATGATTATATCACCGGAAAAGTACAGAATCAAGGGAATTATTGGAATATTTTGTGAATGTTTTGTTTCTTTATTCCGGCTTGTCGATCGAGTCGTTACGTGCGGCCCGTTGAAAAGGGTGCTGCATCGGCTGTACCTTCTGGAAGGCGCTGGGCAGAGTCTGTTGACCCAGCTGCCGTCGATCCCCACGAAAAAAATATTTGATAAGAAGACAAAGAATAAATATCCGCGTGTGCACAGCTGTACACACGCGGAGCTTTTACATATTGGCCTTGATGGTGGAGATCAGGATGTCGCCAGCCACCACTCTGTCTTCGGCGGCAAAGCCGTCCTCGAAATTGTCAGAGTAGAGCACCTGGGCATTGGGAGGAAATTCTTCGTCACCCTCCCACACCAGGATCTGCATCCGGTAACCGCCGATCAAATCAAACTGGAATCCGGCGTCACCGTGCTGCACATTCACCGCGCCCATCCTTTCCGCAGCTGCCCGGAAGGCCGCCACGCGCGTTCCAAAGGTGAAGGCCGCCCGGGTCAGCACCCGGCCTGTGTATGGTTTGATGTACATTTCACCCCAGGGCATCTCCCGGAAGGTCTTCCAGCTGCCGCCCCATGTCACGTCCTTGCTCTCCAGCAGGTAGCGCAGCAGGAAGGTCTGGGTGGCCAGCGGGGGTACCGGGCCATTGTCCGTTGCACGGATGGCATAGACCGGGTGTGCCAGGGCAAATTCTCTGCCCAGCAGGTTTACATAAAATTCTTTGCCGTCCCACTTTACGTCAGTTACTCTGGCAGTCACCGTTTCCGGCACCAGCGCCCGGTACTTCTCTTCATAAAACGCAAAGGGTACTTCTTCCTTGTGATTCTCGATCTGCATATTATATCTCCTGCTTAGAATTGGGGAATAGACGGGCATCGGTGTGGGGCAGGAAGCAGGCTGCCACAAAGCTGTCCATATAGCCGGGGTATGTGGAAAGCTCCAGGTAGGTCATGTTGGCCATGACCTCATGGCACTTGTCGATCGCCCCGTCGCTCATGACCATGGCGTAAGCGCCGGTCAGGCTGGAGTTTCCGATGTAGTGATATTTTTCCAGCTCCACATCCGGCAGCATGCCGATGTTCACCGCATTCTTCATATTGATGCCGGAGCCGATGCCGCCGGCAACCATGACCTTGTCGATGCAGTCGGGGGTCATATCCACGCTCTGCAGCAGGGTATCGATTCCGGAGAAGATAGCACCCTTGGCACGGATGAAGTTGTCGATATCCACCTCGTTGATAGAAACCTCACGGCCGGTCTCGCTCTCTTCCGCAGTGGCCAGTACGTAGCGGCCCATACCGTGCTGGTCGTGCTGCACCCGGCTGCCCTCTCTCTGGAACAGGCCCTTGGCGTTGATGATGCCGGTACGGAACAGCTCAGAAATAATATCGATGATACCGGAGCCGCAGATACCCACAGGCTTCTGTCCCGGTTCACCCACAATGGTAAGGGTGGGCTCCATGGTATCCTTGTCGATGGTCACAGCCTCCACCGCGCCATCGGTGGCACGCATACCGCAGGAGATATCACCGCCCTCGAAGGCAGGCCCTGCCGAGCAGGCGCAGCTCATGAGGAAGTCACGGTTACCAAAGACGATCTCGCCGTTGGTGCCCAGATCAATGAACAGGGTCATCTCGTCGGTGTCCCACATCATGGTGGCCAATGTACCGGCGGTGATATCGCCGCCCACGTAAGAGCCAATATTGGGTGCAATGACCACCGGTGCCAGCGGATTGGCAGGCAGCTTCAGGTCACCGGCCAGCAGGCCCTCCC
>CAYVCR010000080.1:0-6465 GCA_964450205.1 uncultured Oscillospiraceae bacterium
CAGAGGCGTTGGAAACATCCATGCCGGTCAGCTCGCAGATCATGGTCTGATACTCAAAGATAGACTGCAGGATACCCTGGCTCATCTCAGCCTGGTAGGGGGTGTAGGCAGTCAGAAATTCTTCCTTAGCGGGGATATACTTGACGATGCTGGGGATGTAGTGGTCATAAGCACCTGCACCCCGGAGCACCGTGGGGAACACCCGGTTCTTGGCAGCCATGGCAGAAACAGCCATGTGCACTTCCAGCTCAGACTTGCCCTCGGGGATATTCAGGCTGCCGTCGGCCAGCAGCATTTCCTCGGGCACGTCCTTGTACAGGTCGCGGTAGCTTTCCACGCCCACTGTACGGAGCATTTGCAGCCGCTCATCCCGGGTAGAAGGGATGTAGCTTGCCATGAATTAGCCCTCCTCAGCGCAGAAAGCCTCGTAGGCAGCAGCGTCCAGCAGCTCTTCCTGGTCGGTGATGTTCTCCACCTTGATGATCCATGCGCCGTAGGGATCCTCGTTCAGCTGCTCGGGGCTGTCCTCCAGGGACTCGTTGACTTCGCAGACAACGCCGGTCACGGGGGAGATCAGGTCGGAAACAGCCTTGACGGACTCCACGTCGCCGAAGGACTCACCGGCGGTGACAGCGTCGCCCACCTGGGGCAGGGTGATGAAGACCACGTCGCCCAGAGCTTCCTGAGCAAAATCGGAGATACCGACAACGCCGTCAGCAGACAGCCACTCGTGGGACTTGGTATACTTCAGTTCATTGGGACAATTCATAATAGTTTCCTCCAAAAAATAATTTATTAAATTTATTTACCCGTTCATACGGGGCATGTACTTAGATAATGGCTCTGCCGTAAGGAGGCAGGTCCTGGCGCATGTGCTTTTCCACCACTTTGGCCTTCAGCCGCTTGCCGCGGACATCGATCTCAACTGTGTCGCCCAGGCCAATATTGCTTGCGATGTAGGCAAAGCCGATGGCACGCTTGCCGGTGGTCTCCAGAAGGTTGCCGGCTTCATCGAAGTTGTAGTAAGGCACCATGGTACCGGAGGTGACCCAGCCGATGTGCTCGTCGCCGCAGTAGATGTCCATGCCTGCACGGACGATGCCGCGGTCGATTAGGCTGATGGGTACGATCTTCTTGGCCACGTTGCCCTTCTGTGCTTCCAGTGCCGCACGGCCCACGAAGTCGCCCTTCTCCTCGGCAAAGCTGACCGCAAACCGGGCCAGAGAAACTGCAAATACGGGCATCTCTGCGCCGCTGGCATCCTCGCCCATCTCATGGCCATACAGGGGCAGACCGGCCTCCAGGCGGAGGGTGTCACGGGCACCCAAAGCAGTGGGCGTTGCACCCAGCTCGATCAGCCGATTCCACAGCCAGGTCACATCCTTGGCATCGATGAACAGCTCGTAGCCGATGGGGTCGCCGGTGTAGCCGGTACGGGAGGCACGGACGGTGTGGCCCTCCAGCACCACCTCGCCCAGATCGTTCTTCTTGGGGCCGGTGATCTCAGCGCCGCCGGAGAGGATCTTCAGCAGCTTGTCGCTCTCAGGGCCCTGGACAGCGATGGAGGAGTAGGTATCGGTAATATTGGTGATGGTGCAGTCGTAATCGGGCAGATACTGTGCAAAATGGGCCAGGTCTTTGTCTGTGTTGGAGGCGTTGACGATCAGCATGTACTTGTCTTCCTCAAACATGTACAGGTATGCATCGTCCACAGCGCCGCCATTTTCGTTGGCGATGATGCAGTACTGGGCACGGCCAGGCACCAGCTTTGCCACGTTGCTGGTCAGCACCTTCTGCAGGAATGCCGCCCGCTGGGGGCCCTCCACGATCAGTCTGCCCATGTGGGACACGTCAAAGATGCCGCAGCCTTTGCGGTCGTTCAGGTGCTCGGTGATGATGCCTGCAGGGTACTGGATGGGCATTTCCCAGCCGCCGAAGTCCACCATGGTGGCACCCAGTGCCACATGGGCATCGTACAGCGGGGTGCGCTTGAGTTCGCTCATAATAAAGCTCTCCTTTATATAAATTTACAAAATAAAGAGGCACAAAGCACGTTATCCGTACTTTGTGCCTCTGCTAAAAACCTGAGAGATTCCCGGCTTTCCAGCCGGTTGCACCTTCGGCGTACAAATTGCTTTGCACTCTACAGAGTATCGTCCCGGCGCGGTCCTTTTGCCTGAGAGTTTCTGCGTTCCCCTTCGGCGCTGTCCAGGACAGTCTCTCCCGTACCGATCATTCGATCACTATTTTGCTATGGTTAAGATAGCATGTAATAGCAGTATCTGTCAAGTAAAACAGGAAATTTTTTCTTGTTTTTTCCAGTGCAATCCCACAGAAAGGCTCCCTTTTCCGTATATTTTTATCGAATTTAAAAATGTCAAAAAAAGCACCCGGAAATCTGCGTTTCCGGGTGCCGTGTTTTCATCAGTCGGGCATTTCCTCAGGTGTAGCTGGTTCGATCACAAAGGAGTTGGCCCAGAAACCGGGCTTGATCCAAACCTTTGCGTTTGCAAAACGGTTTTCGGGTGTCAGCGTGAAGGTGTAGTCGTTGCACTTGCGGCTCATGCCCACCGCCACATGCAGGGTGTAGGTGCCATACTTGACAGGGATCTTCACCGTTTCCTTGTTGCCGATGTGGCCCATAGGCTCACCGTTGATGTAGATGCCGAATCCGCCGGCAATGCCGTAAGGAGAGCCCTTCCGGTACAGACGAATGACTGCATCGCCAGGGATATCAAGGGACTTTTTGCACTTAGGGCAGGTGCCGCTGGGTACAGTATTGGTCACTTCACCGCAGGAGCATTTTACGCGCAGCTTGGACATAATGATTTCCTCCTTAAAATGGATATCACCAGTTTATCAGTATTATCGGTGTTTGTCAACAAGCCTCTGGCCGGCAGGCTTTGCCGGTCCTGCTTGTTGCAACAGGTCTGTTATTCTTCCGATTGTAAGGATTGCTGGATGTACGCGTGCATGGTCTCTGCCACCCGCTTGCTGTAGGCCACCGCCTCCACGACCGTCCTGGCGCCGTTGACCACGTCGCCGGAGGCGAATACACCGGGCCGGGTGGTATGTCCGTCCTCGTCCGCCACCAGCAGACCCCTGCTGTTGGCTTCAAGACCAGAGGTGGTCTTGACGATGCCGTTCTGAGGGCCCTGGCTGATGGAAATGATAACGCTGTCAGCCGGGTACAGGGTATCGCTGCCCGGGAGCTCTGTCAGCGTTCCGTCTTCATTTTCGGTCAGATCCCGGAAAATGACGCCGTCGTCTGTGATCTCCACAGGCTTTTTGTTGTATTCGAATTCTACGCCCTCCAGCTTGGCGTAGCTGTATTCATAGTCGCTGGCAGTGATCTTTTGGGTCAGGCTGAAGCAGGTAACATACCGGGAGCCCTTACGCATAGCTGTCCGGGCCACATCCATGGCTGCGTTGCCCGCGCCGATGACGATGACCCTTTCTCCCAGCTTATATACATCGGGGTTGTTTAAGTAGTTGATGGCGTAATGGACATTACCGAAGGATTCGCCCTTGATGCCCAGGGTGTTTGCCTTCCAGACACCGATGCCAATAAAAATGGCCTTGTAGCCATCCCGGAACAATTCATCCACGCCGATGGCATCGCCAATGCGGGTGTTGGGACGGATCTTGATGCCCTTCAGCTCCAGATGCCGGTACTGGATATCGTCCAGTACAGACTTGGGCAGACGAAATTCGGGAATACCGTAGCGCAGGATGCCGCCGATCTGGTCCTTGCCCTCGAAAATGGTCACCTGATAGCCCAGCCGGGCCAGCAAAATAGCAATGGTGATACCCGCAGGGCCGGAACCGACAATGGCTACCTTGATGCCGTTGGAGGGTGCAGGGCCCTTGACCATCTTGGAGGCGTAGGTGCTGGAAATATAATTTTCAATGACAGAAAAATGTACGGGCGTTCCTTTTTTGCCCAGGACACAATGACCTTCGCACTGCTTCTCGTGATTGCAGATCAAGCTGCACACGGTGGTCAGCGGATTGTTTTCAAAGAGCATCCACCCGGCTTCGTCTAGCTTGTTTTCTTTCAGCAGACGGATCACCTGGGGAATGGGCGTATTGATGGGGCAGCCCTTCTGGCACTGGGGATTTTTGCAGCCCAGGCAGCGATTTGCCTCGTCCATAACATGCAGCATAATGAAGCCACTCCTTGTCATTTTTCTTTGATTATACACCATATGTTCCGTCTGCGCTAGTGGTTGTTTTGATATATCAAACAAAGTCCGTGCCGAAATGTGTTTCGGCACGGCTTTTTGCATATTTATTTGGGATTTAAATTGTCATTAGCCGGATTGTTCAGGACCTTTCCATCCTCAGAAAACCGGGAGCCGTGGCAGGCGCAGTCCCAACTGTGCTCTTCCTTATTGTATTTCAGCGCACAGCCTAAATGGGGGCAGCGCTTGGTGGTGGGCCACAGCAGATTGACCGTGGTTTCAACACCATTGACCAAAAGCTGGGGCTTTAAAATACACCGTGATGGGGAAAACACCGGCGCATAATCCGGGGCATTGCCTGTGATCATGGCGCTTAGCAGCTGGGCACTGACCATAGAGCCGGTCATACCCCATTTGTTAAAGCCTGCCGCCACGTACAGATCCGGTGTTTTTGCTGAGTAGTTGCCAATATAAGGAATGCTGTCCAGACTCATGGTGTCCTGGGCTGCCCAGTGAAAGCACTCTTCTGCCATGGGATAAAAACGGTCTTTAAAGGCGCGCAGTTCTGGGTAGCTGCCGCCCTGTTTTCCGGTTCGGTGACCACCGCCGCCCAGCAGCAGATAATCGCCAAAGCTGCTGAAAGAATGTCCTTTTTTGTTCTCGTCCACATACATGGCATCCAGAGAAACCGCGTTTTTCAGGGCCAGCACATAGGAACGGTGCTGATACAGCTTCAAAAAATAGCTGCCATGCTTATTGATAAAGGGAAAGTGCGTTGCCACTACCACCTTTTTGGCGGCGACCCGGCCCCGATCCGTGACGGCAGTCGTCCCTATCATTTCCGTGACCTTTGTATTTTCGTAGATGGTAAGCTCCTTCGACAAATAGCCTGCCAGCTGCAGCGGATCAAACTGCCCCTGATTTTCAAAGCCGATGGCCCCGGCAGGCCGTACAGGCAGCGGCAGCTGTTCGGTGTGCTTTGCGGCAATACCGAGCTTCTGCAAGGCTACCCACTCGGATTCCAGCTTCTGTGGATCAGAGCTGTACACGTAATTGTCTTTGCTTTCCACAGAGCAATCGGCCTGCCGGCAAAGCGCTTTTAAGGTTTTGACGGCCTCTGTGTTCGCCCCGTAATACATCTGCGCATGCTCCCGGCCATAAGAACGCAGAATTTTATGATAATTTAGGCCGTGCTGGGCGGTGATCTTTGCGGTGGTATGACCGGTAGTCGATCCACAGATCCGGTCCTTTTCCACCAGAACCGTATCAATACCCTTCTGCCGCAGGCAGTATGCTGTCAAAAGGCCGGCCATACCGCCACCGATCACAAGCACATCAGTACGGATATCCCCCGCCAGCTTGGGAAATTCCGGGAGCTGTGTTTTGTTCTGCCATAACGATTTCATACTAAGTCTTTTGTCCTCCAAAGTCCTGCAGGTCCGCCATGGTCATATCCCAGTCGTTTTCCATGTTTTCGACGGCCAGCTCGTTGTCGATCACCGACAACAGCGTCGGTTTATGGGGCGTGCTGTGATAGACCTTTCCGTCTGCCCCCGGCACGCCTGCAATCCTGGGACGGGCCTTCTTTTTGCCGCTTTTGGCTTTCCCGCTGATCTGCGGCACCGACATAGTATCATTTTTCCGATGCTCTGTGTAATCATGCTTCATTCCCTGTTTCGCCATAAAAATCACCTCGGCTTTAGTATGAAGAAAAAAACGGCACACTAAACAGGAAAGAAACGGCATAAAACCATTTGCACGCAACACTTCTGTACAAAAAAACAGAGCACCCAAAAAGGGTGCTCTGTTTTGGTGCGGGTGTTCATATAGGATTTAACGAAAAAACCGCATAAATACTAGGTTTTTGCAGTCACAAAACAGTGCCTAAAGCCTATTAGAACACCTAAATTCAGCCCCCAATGCCCAATCAAGTTATGAAATGAGGCATTAAAAATGAAACGATTATTTACTCTATACGTGGCAATCATCATTCTGTTATTATCTGCCTGCTCGTACACTGTGGAGGTATCCGATATTCTGCCTAATACAGAAATAAAAGAGGCCAAAGCCTTTACTCCCCAACCCACTCCGGGCACATCCACTCAGCCGACGGAATCAAATACAGAAACAGTAGCCGTTGTAACGGAGGAAACTCCTGTAGTAAGTGCAGACAAAGCAACGGAATCAGCTCTGAAAAATACAGAAATTGCAGCTGAGACCACTGCAGCAATTGAAGTAAAAACGGAAGAACCCACAAAAGCAACCGAAGCGGTCGTTAATG
>CAYVCR010000081.1:0-6434 GCA_964450205.1 uncultured Oscillospiraceae bacterium
AGTATAAGTATCTGCTGCCCCGGTTGTCCGGTATGGGCAAGAGCCTGTCCCGGCAGGGCGGCGGCATCGGCACCCGGGGTCCCGGTGAGACCAAGCTGGAGAGCGACCGCCGGCATATCCGGGAGCGGATCGCAAGGCTTCAGAACGAGCTGGAGCAGGTGCGGCAGGTCCGCGGCGTTCAGCGGGAGCGCCGCATGAAAAACTCTGTGCCTGTGGTGGCCATCGTGGGCTACACCAACGCAGGCAAATCCACATTGTTAAATCAGCTGACTGGTGCGGGCATTCCTGCCAATAACCGGCTCTTTGATACCCTGGACACCACCTCCCGGCAGCTGACTGTGTCAGACAATCTGGATGTGGTGCTCTCCGATACCGTCGGCTTTATCGCCAAGCTGCCCCACCATTTGGTGGATGCCTTCCGTGCTACACTGGAGGAGCTGGAGTATGCAGACCTGCTGCTCCACGTGATCGATTCGGCTGACCCGGACAGAGAAGACCATATCCGTGTGGTGGACAGCCTGATCAGTAAACTGGCCAAGCCAGGCACAAAGGTGCTGCGTTGCTATAACAAGGCAGATCTGGTCAGCCGTGAGGACATCCCCATTGGGGAAGACGTAGTCAGAATTTCCGCCGCCAAGGGCTACGGCATGGATGACCTTTTGAAGGCCATCGAGGAAGCGTTGGGCCACAGCCGCCATCATATCACGGTAACACTCCCATATTCCATGGGCGGCATGGTAGATACCCTCCACTCCGGCGCGCAAGTGCTGAATGTGGACTATACTGCTGAGGGCATCCTGGTGGAGACCATCGTGGATCCGATCCTTTACGGCAGAGTGAAAGAATTTATTACCAAGGAGCACTAATGGACGAGTATTTGGTACCGACCGGCTTCGGTGAAGATGAATTCATCGAGAAAAAATCCCGCTTTATCGGGCGTGTCTGGCTGGCAGAAACGGAAGAGGAGGCCCTCTTGCGGATCGCTGAGATGAAAAAGCAGCACTACGACGCCACCCATAACTGCTGGGCATATGTGATCCGGGACGGTGCCGTCCGTTTTTCTGATGACGGCGAGCCCGGCGGCACCGCAGGCATGCCCATGGTACAGGTGCTCCAGCGGGAGGGCCTGTTCAATGTGGTCTGCGTGGTGACCCGGTATTTTGGAGGCACACTTCTTGGCGCAGGCGGCCTGGTGCGTGCCTACACCAAGGGAGCCAAGATCGCCGTAGACGCGGCAGGCAAATCCATGAAACGGGTGTGGAGCGTGCTGTACGTGCCCTGTCCCTACACCTTTTATGAGCGGGTGAAGCTGGAGGTTGAGGCCTTCGGCGGCATCCTCCGGGACACCCAGTTTGGCGCAGAGGTGGAGATGGAGATTCTGGTTGCCAGGGATCAGGCTCAGGCCTTCCTGGACCGGATCATCGACATGACCTCCGGCACTGTGGAGGGCATGGAAACAGCCCAGGAATACCGGGCATTCCCCGTGGAGGACAAAGCATGACGGTACGTAAATTTTTGGAGCAGCAGGAGCATGAACAACTGGACCCCCGCGCTGCTTTTTCCGACGAGACCCAGGGCCGCCTGCGGCCTGAGGAGACGAGAGAGGACGATGTGCGTACCTGCTACCAGCGGGATACGGACAAGATCGTCCACTCTAAAGCATTCCGCCGGCTGATGCACAAGACCCAGGTGTTCCTGCAGCCGGACGGCGACCACTACCGCACCCGCATGACTCACACCCTGGAGGTGGCACGGATCGCCCGGACCATCACCAAGGCTTTAGGTCTCAACGAGGATCTGGCAGAGGCTGCCGCCATGGGTCACGATCTGGGCCATACCCCCTTCGGCCACGCCGGTGAGGCCGCCCTCAGCGAAGCCATGGGCAAGCCTTTTTACCACAATGAGCAGAGCCTGCGGGTGGTGGATCACCTGGAACGGGGCGGCGAGGGCCTGAACCTGACCTATGAAGTCCGCATGGCGATCTTGGGCCACACAGGCCCCCGGATGCCGGAGACCTTCGAGGGTCAGATCGTCCGCAGAGCCGATCAAATGGCCTACGTTAATCACGATATCGACGATGCCATCCGGGCAGGTGTTTTGACAAACGACGACCTGCCCCGGGACATCATTAAAATTTTAGGTAAGACCCACACCCAGCGGATCAACACGCTGGTCTGCGATGCCATTGCAACCAGTCGGGAGGCAGGCCGCATGCAGCTGTCTGACCCGGTAGAACGGGCGCTTTCCGACCTGCGGGCCTTCATGTTTGAGCGGGTCTACCGCAACCCGGTGGTCAAGGGCGAGGAAGCCAAGGCCAAGGACATGCTGCAGCGAATGTACCGGTACTATTACGAGAATCCGGAAATGATCCCTGCGGACTTCCAGCCCCAGATGTCCTTTGACGGCATGGAGCGCACGGTCTGCGACTATATTGCCGGCATGACCGACAATTACGCCGTGGACAAATATACAGAGCTTTTTATCCCTGCAGGCTGGCACGTGAGAGGATAACGTGATAAAAATATAGTCCGGTTTATTGGTCGGACTATATGGTATGATGTATGAAAGGAGGTAAAGCATATGGCATTTCCCGCAGCATTTATCGATGAACTGGTGGCCCGCAATCCCATTGAGGACGTGGTGGGTCAGTATGTGAGCTTAAAACGCTCCGGCAGCAATATGTTTGGCCTGTGTCCCTTCCATGGGGAGAAGACCGCCTCCTTCTCGGTTGCTCCCGATAAGGGCATCTACTATTGCTTCGGCTGCCATAAGGGCGGCGGCCCCATCAACTTCATGATGGAAGTGGAGGGACTGAGCTACCCGGACGCGGTCCGTGCCCTGGCCAAGCGGGCCGGCATGGAAGTGCCCGAGGACGAGCAGTATCAGAGCCGCTACCGCCAGCAGGAACGGCTGTGGGCGCTGATGAAGGAAGCGGGCCGCTTCTATTACAGCCAGCTGTACAGCCCTGCAGGTGCTGAGTGCCTGGAATACACCAAGCGCCGGGGCCTTACCAAGGCGATCATCACCCAGTTTGGTATGGGCTTTGCCCCCAACACCTGGAACTCCCTGGTGGATGCCATGCGAAAAAAGGGCTACACCGACCAGGAGCTGGTGGCTGCCGACCTTGCCGGCGAGAAGAACGGCCGGATCTACGACCGGTTTCGCAACCGGCTCATGTTCCCCATCATCGATGTCCGGGGCAACGTGGTCGGCTTCGGCGGCCGTGTGCTGGACGACAGTAAGCCCAAATACTTGAATTCCAACGATACGGTTATTTTCAATAAGCGCAAGAATCTGTTCGGTTTGAATCTGGCCAAGAAGAGTAAGGCGGGCAGCCTGATCCTGGTGGAGGGCAACATCGATGTGGTGACCATGCATCAGTATGGCTTTGACAACGCGGTGGCCTCTCTGGGCACCAGTCTGACCGACGAGCAGGCAACGCTGATCAGCCGCTATGCTGACCAGGTGATCTTGCTGTATGACGGTGACGCTGCAGGCCAAAAGGCCACCAAGCGGGCCATTCCCATTTTGGAAAAAGCAGGGATCGCCGTCAAGGTGCTCCAGATCCCCGACAATATGGACCCGGACGACTACCTGCGTAAGTATGGCGCGGACAAGTTTAAGCTGCTGCTGGAAGACTCCTCCAATCGGGTGGAGTACCAGTTAAATGCGATCCGGGCCGCCTATGATCTGTCAAGCGACGATCAGCGGGTCAAGTACCTGCAGGAGGCTTCCGAGCTGCTGTCTACGTTGGGCAGTGCTGTCCAGCGGGAGATCTACGGCCACCGGGTGGCGGAGCTTGCCAAGGTCAGCTATGAAACAGTCAAACTGGAGACGAATAAGGCCTTCCGGCGCCGCATGGCCCGGGAAAAGAAGAAGCAGGAGGCCATCGATCTGGCACCTGCCCGTGCACTGCAGCCCAAAGAGCGGTCTATCCGCTACGATAATGTGAAATCTGCGGTGGCGGAGGAGGGGGTCATTGCGCTGGCTCTCCGGGAGCCTGCCCTGCTGGATCAGACCGGCGGTCTGCAGCAGGAGGACTTCTCTGTGCCGCTGCTGGGCCGTGTGTATGACCAGCTGCTGCGCCGTCACAACGAGGGCATGGAGGTGTCCCTGGGCGTACTGGCCGAGCTGACACCGGAGGAAATGAGCCACGTGACTGGCATTTCCCAGCGTCAGCAGGGGCCGGTAAACGAACAGGCCTTCCGGGACTGTGTCCGCACCATCCGCGCCCAGCGCCAGAGCACTAAAGTCGCCACCGACGACGACCTGCTGGCTCTGCGCAACAAGCTGAAAGAAAGCAAAGGAACGAAAGCATGAGTCTGTCCCTTTCTGAAAAGGAACTGAATACCCATGAGGATGTCAGCGGTTACATCCATGAGATCCGCCAGTACCCCCGGTTGACGGCTGAGGAGGAAAAGGAACTGGCGCTGCGCTGTGCTGCCGGTGACGAGGATGCGATCCGCGCAATGGTAAACGCCAATCTGCGGCTTGTGGTCAGTGTGGCCAGAGAGTATGCAGGCCGGGGCGTGCCCCTGCTGGATCTGGTGCAGGAGGGTAGTATCGGGTTGCTGGTTGCAGCCAGAAAATTTGACCCTACCCTGAACTATCGGTTTTCCACCTACGCCACCAAATGGATCCGCCAGGGCGTGAGCCGGTGCATTCTCAATCACGCAGGCTTGATCCGTGTGCCCTTACATACCGGTGAAAAGATCCGCAAGCTGCTGACCGCCCGTACGGCCCTGCAGCAGGAAACCGGGGAAATGCCTACGCAAAGCCGCCTGGCAGAGTACTGCGGCATCCCGGAAAAAAAGGTGGCAGAGTACCTGCAGCTTTTGCCGGAGGTCTGTTCTCTGGATGCGCCTGCCGGCAGTGAGGAAGATACAGCCTTACAGCTGCTTTTGGAGGATGTCCATGCGCCCCAGCCACAGGAGGAGCTGGTGCGCCGGGAGCTGAAGCAGACCCTGGAAAGCCTGCTGGCCCAGCTGACCGAGCGCCAGCAGCAGGTGCTGCGGCTGCGCTTCGGTATGGATGACGGTAAGAGCCGCAGTCTGGAACAGACCGGCGCGGAGCTTGGTATTTCCAAGGAACGGGCCCGGCAGATCGAGCATGCAGCCATGGACAAGCTGCGCTGCCTGGGCGCAGAGCTTGGATTGGAGGATTTTCTGGAATGAATTTGGATATTACATTTGAAGAAGACTGGCTTGCCCGGCTGCCTGATGGCGGCAGCGTGAAGGCAGGCTGCCTGCTGGCACAGACCTCCGGCGATGAGGACGCGCTGGAGCAGGTGTTGGAGGAATTGGAGCAGCGGCACATTGCCCTGGATATCTCCGACCTGCCGGCCCAAGAGCCTGACGGGGAAGCCGCTGTACGCCTGCGCCGGGAGCAGGAGCTGGCAAAGAATGGCAGCCTGCTGACCGCTCTGGAGGAAACAGATCCTCTGCGGCTGTACCTGGTGGAACTGGCCGGTCTGCCTGCCGCCGGTGATCCGGACGTGCTGGCGCTGGAGCTGGCAGCCGGAAACATGGATGTGGCAGAGCGCCTGGTGAATTTGCTTTTGCATCGGGTGACCGAGCTTGCCATGGCCCATACCGGCCACGGCGTGTTGCTGCTGGATCTGATCCAGGAGGGAAGCCTGGGCCTGTGGCAGGGCATGCTAAGCTACACAGGCGGCGATATCCATGGGTACTGTGACTGGTGGGTACGCCAGTATTTGGCAAAGTCCATTTTACGGCAGGCCCTGGCAAGCGGCCTGGGCCAGAAGCTGCGCTCCGGCCTTAAGGACTATGTGGACGTGGATCAGAGACTTCTGACTGAGCTGGGCCGCAATCCCACGCTGGCAGAGATGGCTGAGGCCATGCACATTACGGAAGCGGACGCGGCAGTCTATGAGGACATGCTCCGTTCTGCGAGATCCCGTCAGCAGGTGGAAGCCGCCCGGGAGCCTGCCGAGCCTACGGCCGACGACGAGCAGGCTGTGGAGGATACGGCTTATTTCCAGTCCCGCCAGCGGATCCTGGAGCTGCTGTCCGCCTTGTCAGAGCAGGAAACACAGCTGCTGAGCCTGCGCTATGGTCTGGAGGGCGGCCTGCCCTTAAGCCCCGAGCAGACAGGTGCCAAGCTGGGAATCACTCCCGAAGAAGTGGTCAATATGGAGGCTGCCGCCCTGATGAAGCTGCGGCAGGATTCTTAATATAAGGAGAGAAAACGCATTATGGCTAAAACCTATTCTATCGCTATCGATGGCCCTGCCGGAGCCGGTAAGAGCACCATCGCCAAGGCCCTTGCGAAGGAACTGGGCTATTACTATGTGGATACCGGTGCGATCTACCGCACCGTGGCATACTTTTTGGATCTTTTGGGCATCAGTCCCAAGGACGTGGACGGCGTGGAGCGCTACATCGATGAGCTGACGGTAGAAATTGAATACGATA
>CAYVCR010000082.1:0-6433 GCA_964450205.1 uncultured Oscillospiraceae bacterium
ACTGCGCCATCAACTCCGGTAACTCCGGCGGCGCGCTGTTCAACCTGTACGGCGAAGTGATCGGCGTGACCAACGCCAAGTATTCCAGCTCCTCCAGCAGCGAGGCCTCCATCGACAATATCGGCTTCGCCATCCCCATCAACAGCATCCGCGCCATCGTGGAGTCCATCATTGAAAAGGGCTATATCTCCAAGCCCTATGTGGGCATCAGCGTGCTGGATGTATCGGAGCAGACCCAGCAGTACGGCGTGCCTGCCGGTGCCGCGATCCAGGCGGTGGCGGAGGCTTCTCCCGCACAGCAGGCCGGTCTGCAAAAGGGCGACATCATCACCGCGGTGAACGGCACCCCCATGGACAGCAGCGCGCTGACAGAGCTGGTGGGCGCTTCTGCCGTGGGAGATCAGCTGGTGCTGTCTATTTACCGGCAGGGCGTGACCATGGAGATCACCGTGACGGTGGGCGAGCAGATCCAGTCGGCGCTGGCGGAGGAGGAAACGCGGCAGAGCAGCCAGGGCCTGAATCCCTGGGGCTCCGGCGGAAGACGCTGACCGCTGCCTGGCTGCCGCGTTTACAATTGCAGACCGATACCAAAGGCGCTGTCTCCCTAAGGTAAAATTTCCAATTCAGAATCGTAGGGACACCCCTCCGGGGTGTCTGAAACCGAAAAATCGGCACAAATTGTGCCGATTTTTCCTTTTGTTTGCGGTTTGGCGGACACCGCGGGAGCGGTGTCCCTACTTACAGGGTTTCGTTGCTCACGCTGACGCCGCGGGAGCGGGCGAAGGCTTCGGCGGTACTGCCTGCCGGGCAGGTGACGCTGTAGCCTGTGGGAGAACGGAACATATCCGGGTAGAGCTTCTCCAGGGTGCTGGGCAGCTGCAGGTCCAGAACCTCGGAGCGGTAGTTGACGAAGTTGCCCTTACGGACGGTCATGACGCCCTCCGGGATCACGATCCGGCTGGCGGCCAGCTTGCCGTAGAAGGCATAGCGCCAGATGGTGGAGGTGCCCACCTTCACGGACACGGTGCCGGTCTTGCCCTGGGGACACAGGATCAGGCTCACGCCGTTTTTGGTATAGACCAGGCCGTCGGAGGAGGTGTAATTGGGGTTATCCTCGTGGATCTGCACGCTCTGCAGGGCGGTGCAGCCCATGAACAGCTCGCCGGACAGGTAACTGACTGTGGCCGGCAGGTAGAGCTGGGTGAGGGTCTCGTTATAGCCGCCCTCCGGGAAGAAGGCTGTGGTTGCCAAGGTGGTGACCGTGTCGGCAACCTGCAGGGTGCTTGCCTGGCTCAGGCAGGCGTACAGGGTCTTCAGGTCACGGGAGTAGACACAGCCGTTATAAAGAATGAAGTTGGGATTCTCGCTGCTGACGGTCACGCTTTCCAGATAGTAGGCATCGGAAATGTTGTCCCAGCAGGCAAGGCCCCGGCCTACGGTCAGAGAGGTCATATTTTCCGGCAGGCCCACGTTTTGATCCATGCTGACCACCGTATCCGGCAGCACCAGCTCCGTGATGCCGTCGCACATAGAAAGGCTGTGGAAGGCCAGATGGTTGACACCGGAGGGGACTTCCAGCTTGCCGGTGTAGGTGTAGGGGGCGTGGATCAGGATCGTGCCGGCCTGGTTCAGCAGGCAGCCTGCCTTGGCCCGGTAGTAGCGATTGCCGCCGTCCACCACGAAGGTGCCGATGGGGAAGGCATCAAAGGCATCGTAGCCGATCCAGCGCACGTTGGGGCCGATGGTCATGGTCTTGATGGGGCTGGCCGTATTGACGGACACGCCGAACTTGCCGAAGGCGCTGTGGCCGATGGTCTCCAGGGCATCCGGCAGGGTAAGGCTTTGCAGGTTCACCGTGTCGTAGAAGGCGTAGCTGCCGATGTGCTTGAGGGATTCGGGGAAGGTCACTTCCTGCAGGCTCTCCGAGCCCCGGACAGCGCTGCTGCGAATGGTCTCCACCCCGCTGGGGACGGTCAATCGGACACTGCCGCCCAGGGGGGCCTGCACCAGCTCCTTGCCGTCGGCGGTGAGCAGGATGCCGTTGACCGCCCGGAAGCTGGCGCTGCTGCCGTTGGGATCACCGGCCACGGTGATGCCCACCAAATTGGTGCAGTCGGCAAAGACACCGCTGCCCAGATAGCTGCAGCTGGCGGGGATATTGACGGCAGCCATAGGCGTGCCCGCAAAGGCCTGGGCCTCGATCCGCTCCAAGCCCTCCGGCAGGTAGATGCCGGTCAGACCGGAGTTTGCAAAGGCCTCCGTGCGGATATATTTGACAGCGCCCAGGAAGGAAACAGAGGTCAGATTCCGGCAGCTGGCAAAGGCGTAGCTGTCCACGGTCTCCAGAGAAGCAGGCAGCACCACGGAGGTGATGTCCCGGTTGTAGTAGAAGGCTTCCGATGCGATGGCGGTCACCTGCTTGCCGGAGACTTCGTTCAGAATGACCACGTCACCGGCGGTGCCGGTGTAGTCCACCACCTCGGCGTGATCGCTGTAGATGCGGTAGACCACGCCGCCTTGGGTGTATTCGGCGTAGCTGTTGCCGTTATAGTACTCGGTGAGGGCGGAGGCGTAGGTGTTGCCCTGGGTGTCGGTGATGACGATCTGGGCGTAGAACTGCTCCTGGAAGTCGGTGATGCTCACCTGCTCCAGCCAGAAATCGTCCTTGTAGGAGAGGAGCTGGTAGTACTCGTCGCCGCTGTCGTCCCAGGAGGTGTAGGCGGTGAGATTGCCTGCGTTGTTGCAGGTGGGGAACAAGGTCACGTAGCGGTTGGCGATGTATTCCCACTGCTCCAGGTCCGGCTCGGCTTTGCCGATGACATCGGAATTGCCCAGATTGGTGATGGACAGAAGGTTCATGCGGCTGGAGTTGCCCTCAGAAAACTGCATGGCAACCCGCTGGGAACCGGCGGTATCCGTACTGGTCGTCAAATAGCCGTCGATGCTCAAATAGTGGACACCGCCGGTGGTGTTCAGACGCATGGAGGGCCACAGGATGCCTGCGTCCTCCTCGTCGGTCTTCAGGACGATCAGCTTCTGGTCGGCGGGCAGGCTGACTGTGCCGGTGCTGTCCGGCTCCATAGGGATCTGGGACAGGACGGGGATATAGACCGTCTGGCCGGAGGAAGCATCCGTATCGGCCCGGAAGACCGTGTAGGTCACCTCCGATAAATTGGCCAGCTGGTCACTGCTCAGCTGCACACTGGCACCGTTGAACTGGGGCGCTGCGGGGGCGGCAGGCTCGGTCACTGCAGGCTCGGTGGGCGTGGTCTCCGCCGGGGCAGTGGGGGTCACTGCTTCGGGCTGCGCCACCTCATGCTCCGTAAAGCTCACGGCGGGCTCGCCGTTGATCCAATAGTCGGTGAAGGCGGCGATGAAGCTCTCGTAGCCGGCGCAGTCGCTCAGCTGGGAATAAAAGCTCTGGCCGATGCCGGTGTACATGTCCTTGCTGTCATAGGGGTAGTAGATGGCAAGGCCCGTGGCACCGTCGATGTTGGTCACCTGCTGGGTGACGAGCTGGGAAAGGGCGCTCTGCAGGCCGCTTGCTTCGCTGCTGTAGAGAGCCTTCAGCATGGAGGCCATGTGGCCCATGTCCACCAGGTCATAGGGCGTCGTGGAGGTCTGGGCAAAGCGCAGGCTCTTGTTCCGGGCCTGGGCGATGGCAGAGTAGCTGCCGCCGGCCACGCCGGAGGCCATCCTGGCAAACAGCCTGTCGGCCGCAGACCGGAAGCTGGAGAGCTTGGAAAGGTCCAGGCAGGACAATGTGTACTTGGGGGTGACCCGGTATATGTCCATGGAATTTTCGTAGGTGCGCAGGAGCTGCTGGGCGATGGTCTTGGTGTCGGAGGTGCTGTTCATGACACTCAGGAAGCTGTAGTCCCAGCCGATGCCCGGCTCGGTCTCCTCCGAGGCGATCAGGTAATTTGCGTAGCTGTCGGCCATCTCCGCCGTCTCCATGGTTGCCATCAGGCAGGCGTCAAAGCCCAAAAAGTCCAGCTTCCTGGTTGCCACAGGGGAGGCCTTGAAGGCCGCCTCCATCTCCTGCAGGTACAGCCGGTCATAGTCAAACAGCTCATCCACGCCGTAGCCCCCCAGAGGGCCGCCGCCGTGGTCCCAGCAGATCAGGCTGTAGTGGTTGGCAGGGTAGTTGCTGTAGGCATAATTTAAGAAGTCCAGGAAGGTGGCAGGGTCGCCCATGTTGGCAGGGCTCTGGGTGGCGGCCACAGCCTCGGTGGTGCCGTTTACCACCTGATAGATCACGTTGCAGTCGCTGGGGATGCCGTTGTGCCAGTAGCGGGCGCCGCCGGTGTAAATGAGAAAGTTCACGCGGCTGGTGTCCAGGCCGCTGTTTACGATCTCTTCGATGTCACGGCTGGCATAGCCGCCGTCCTCGCTGCTCTCCAGGTCGGAGCCCACAAGGTAGAGCATGACGGTGTATTCCTTGGTGCCGCTGCTGGAGGCGCGGGTGGTCAGGTCCTGCAGCTGCTGGTCAGCAGGCAGGTCCTGCAAGGTGAAGGTGGGCTCGGTGGTCTCGGCGGATACGTCCCTGTCCGGGAGCTCCGGGTCCTTGCCGCAGCCGGCCAGCAGGCTCAGCAGCAGGCTCAGCAGCAGCAAAAGGGCGGTCAGGCGCTTGGTGTGGGTCAGTGACATGGTTTGTACCTCTCTTTGCACGATATGATCATATACTATATCATGCTCTGGAAAAAATTACAATAGCAGGCAGCCCCTTTGTCAGGCAGCTTGTGCAGGGCGTAACGCGGACTTACAGGGTTTCGTTGCTCACGCGGTGTCCGCCAAACCACAAACAAAAGAAAAAATCGGCACAATTTGTGCCGATTTTTCGGTTTCAGACACCCCGGAGGGGTGTCCCTGCGATCCTGAATTGGAAAATTTATCTTAGTGAGACAGCGCCGGAACACAAAGACCAAAGGTCTTAACGGCGGCCGCCAGGACCACCGTGACCGCCCCGCGGGCCGGGGCCTCTGTGTCCGTGCATTCCCGGGCCGCCCATGCAGCCTCCGTGATAAGGCATGGGGGGTCTTCTCCTTCTTCGCAAAACGCTGCCAAGCACAGATGCGCCCACTGCCACACCTGCAACCGTGCCTACCGTTTTGGCGGTTTTGGACCATTGCTGGTTCGTGTTTTGGGTGTTCTCTGCCTGGGTGTTTGTATTTTGTGCGCCTGCGCCGTTAAGCGCTGCGCCGCAGTTGGGACAAAAATTGGGGTCTGCATCAAGTCTTGATCCGCAGTATTGACAATAAGCCATATGGAACATCCTTTCTGAAAGTGGTGTGGAGCGGATTGGATCCCGTTGGATACAGTATAACCGTCAAATATAAACGGAAACGCAACAGAATTTGTACAAACTGTAAATGTTTAAGGGCCTGGCGGCAGCTGCCGCCATTTTTTATGCCTGCTCTTTGTTGGAAAGCCTCTCATTCTGCTTTTTGCGAGAACAGCTTCCTGTAAAAGATCGCGTAGCCCACAAAGGAGAACACCAGCATGCACATGCAGCAGATGATCATTACATTGGCCACCGTATCAGGGATGCCGGGGAACAGGATCAGCAGGATCATGACTATGTACAGCAGTACGGTATTGACTTTGCCGTACCACTTGGCGCCGTTGATCGAATCCTTTTTCCTGACCGCCACCAGGCCCATGGTGGCCATGCCGAGCTCCTTGACCGCAAACAGCACGATCAGCGGGATCATCAGCTTATACCGTCCGATCAGACAGAAGACCAGCGCCGCCTGGGTCAGCTTGTCGGCCACAGGGTCCAGGATCTTGCCGAAATCAGAGATCATGTTGCATTTTCTGGCGATAAAGCCGTCCAGAATGTCCGTGAGGCCCGACAGGGCGATGACCAGCACCGCCGGTGTGTACGCCTTCTTGACGCAGTAGAGCCACACGATCACCGGGATCATGACGATCCGAAGTGCGCTCAGCAGGTTCGGGATTGTAAGGATCTGATCTTTTTTGAAAATTCGTTTCACTGTTTTTCCTCCTCGCTTCTCGTGTATATGGCTGCCGGTGGCCTCAGACGTTCAGGAGCTGCCCGGTCCTGCATATTGCACAGCTGTCAAATACTGACTGTACCAATAAGGATAGCGGAGAAATCTAAACTGAATCGAAACTGGCTGTTAGGAAATTGTGACTAAACGGTAACGGGCAGGCTCCCGGAGCTCCAGACAAAACAAAACAGGCTCCGTTTCATTTTGCATATCACAAGCCTGTAAGATCGTCATTGGCTAAATTACTTCGCAGCTGAATATTTCTATTTAAAAAATGAAATCCTTTTACTTCCCAAAAATCCGGAATGCGTTTTTAGTGAAGAGGTAAAAAGTAAAAATCCTGAACGCTTTCGCATTCAGGATTTTTGGTGGACGATATAGGACTCGAACCTATGACCTTCCGCACGTCAAGCGGATGC
>CAYVCR010000083.1:0-6401 GCA_964450205.1 uncultured Oscillospiraceae bacterium
CCCGGCCCAAGATCGCCAACTACCACTTCACCACCCTGTTCCCCAACCTGGGCGTGATCTACGTGGACGAGGGCGTGAGCTTCGTCATGGCAGACATCCCCGGCATCATCGAGGGCGCGGCCGAGGGCGCGGGCCTGGGCCACGACTTTTTGCGGCACATCGACCGCTGCCGACTGCTGGTCCACGTGGTGGACGTGTCCGGCTCTGAGGGCCGTGACCCTGTCGAAGATTTCGATGCCATCTGCGAAGAGCTGCACAACTACTCCATCGACCTAGGCGACCGGCCCATGCTCGTGGCCGCCAACAAGTGCGACTTGCTGCCCCCGGACTCCGATAATCTGGAGCGCCTGCGCGCCCACGTTGAGGCCGCCGGCTGTGAGCTCTACGAGATCTCCGCCGGCACCACCCAGGGCACACGGAATCTGATGCGGGTGGTAGCCGAAAAGCTCCGCACCCTGCCCCCGGTGACCATCTACGAGCCCGAGTACGTGGAGGTCGTGGCCGAGGCCGGCGACCCCACAGAGCTTACCATCGAGCACCTGGGCAGCACCTGGGTCATCACCGGCACCTGGCTGGAGCGGCTCATCTACAACATCAATTTCGATGACTACGAGTCGAGAAACTACTTCGACCAGCAGCTGCGGAAATGCGGCCTGTTCAAACGGCTGGAGGAAATGGGCATCGCCGACGGCGACGTGGTGGACATCTACGACATGCAGTTCGAGTACCAGCGCTGACGCACGGCGTCAGCGAATGCATAATGCTGAATGCTGAATGCTGAATTATGTTTCTTTGTGGCAAGACTTTCGTAAAACCGAAAGTCTGCTGCACACCCAGTAAATGCGCAGATCCTTTCGACTTCGTTTCACTTCTCTCAGAATGGCGCATTTGCGATACTGCACCCTGTATTACCAATCGTCGCCGACGGCGACACCTGCATTCTGCATTCTGCATTAAAAAAAGTTTGCCAAAATCAACTATTTATGCTATACTGTCAGCACCACCATATGTGGTGCTGATTTGTATTTTTTGGGGGTGTTTTCCGTGATTTTGCAACTTAACCAGGAAGCCTTTCGGGATTTTGGTATCATTTTACCCGAAAGCAAGGCCAGCTCTGTCCAGGCCAACCGGCACAGCATTCCCCTGACCCCGGCCACCACCAACCTGTATCAGGCTGCAGCCGACGTGACCTTGGTATGCGAAAAGGGCCTGGCCCTCCTGTCCGTGTCCTGTGACGGCAAAAAATATCTGGACTTCTACCTGGACAAGCCTCTGACCCTCCGGGCAGGCATCCATTTCACCCTGACGGCCTTCCAGCGTGACGCCAATGTGGCCTGCGCCGGTACGTGCCTGCCCCGGCTCACAGGTACCCGGCCTGCCGATCTGAAGATCTCCACACGCCCGGCCCTGCAGGTGACGGAGCTGTTCACCTTCTTCTACCAGGAGAAGGAGCAGGGCTTCCTGTTCCCGGGTGAGGCCCACTCCATGCTGGAGCTGACCTACGTGGACCGTGGGTCGCTGCACTCGGTGGCTGACGGCATAGACCTTCAGCTGCAGCAGGGCCAGATGGTCCTCTACGCCCCCAACCAGTGGCACATGCAGTACGCGGACATCGGCGTTGCCCCCCGGTACGTGACACTGTCCTTCCACGCCAGCGGCTGCGACCTGAGCAGCCTGTACAACCGGGTCCTGCAGCCGGGCCAGCGGGTCGTTTCCCTGCTGCAGCAGCTTCTGCGGGAGCAGGAGCGCGCCGAAGCCTACGCCGGTGACATGCTGATCCACACCCTGGAGATCCTGCTGATCACCCTTCTGCGGGAGGCGGATGCCCCTGCTGATAAGCTACAGGCGCCCCACTGCGTCAACAGCGAGAATGAGATCATCCGCCGTGCCCAGCAGTACGTCAGCACCCACGTGCGCAGCAAGCTGTCTGTGCCGGTGGTGGCCAGCGCGGTGGACGTGAGCGCCAGCTACCTGACGGCGTTGTTTCATAAGCACCTGCAGCTTTCTCCCGGCGAGTACATCCGGCGCATCAAGCTCCAGGAGAGCAAGCAGCTGATCCGGGAGGGCGAGATGAACTTCACCGAGATCGCCGAGGCGCTGCAGTACTCCACGGTGCACCATTTCTCCCGCCAGTTCAAGGAGAAATTCGGCATCACCCCCACCGAGTACGCCCGCTCCGTCAGATAAGTGTATAATGTATAAAAAGGAGGCACTCCTATGGATCCTATCACCACAACAAGCGCCCCGGCAGCCATCGGCCCCTACAGCCAGGGCTATGAAGTCGGCGGCCTTGTCTACACCTCCGGCCAGATCCCGGTTGACCCGGCCACGGGCAATATCCCCGAGGGCATAGAGGCCCAGGCGGAGCAAAGCTGCCAAAACGTAGGCGCCATCCTGGCAGCCGCCGGCAGCGACCTTTCCAAGGTCTTCAAGACCACCTGCTTTTTGGCCGACATGGCAGATTTCGCCGCCTTCAACGCAGTCTACGAGCGCTACTTTACTTCCAGGCCCGCCCGCAGCTGCGTGGCAGTCAAGACCTTACCCAAGAACGTGCTGTGCGAGATCGAAGCCATCGCCGTGAAGTAATTAGAATTGAAAAAATAAAAATCAACCTTCGGTTTATCGAATTGTTCGTTAGCGCCCACAGGGGCGGCAAAACGCCGCCCGGATCACTATTATCTAACTGCGCCAACCTTCGCGGCTGCACACCGGTGAGATAACAGATATTTTCCAGGGTCTACGCAACATCCCCCACAACCGCGCATACACTTATCCTATCATCTAACAAGGAGGTACACTCTATGGTACTTCGTGAAGTAACTCTGCTTGCGGTCATCATCCGTATGCTCTGCGCCGCGCTTTTCGGCGGTCTGCTGGGCCTGGAGCGGGAGATCAAGAACCGGGCCGCCGGTCTGCGCACCTACATGCTGGTCTGCGTAGGCTCCTGCCTGATCATGCTGACCAATCAGTACATATTCCAGGTTTTCGCGGCCGGTGATCCTGTGCGCATGGGTGCCCAGGTGGTCAGCGGCATCGGCTTCCTGGGGGCGGGCACCATCATCGTGACCCGTCACCGCCAGATCAAGGGTCTGACCACCGCCGCGGGCCTGTGGGCCGCCGCCGGTGTGGGCCTCGCCCTGGGCATAGGCTTCTACGAGGCCGCGCTGGCCGGCGCGGTGATCATCTTCGTGGTCATCACCCTGCTGCAGAAGCTGGACGGCATCATGCACAACCGCACCAAGCGGCAGGATCTGTACTTTGAGCTGAGCGCCGAGGTGACACTGGGCGATTTTCTCCGGGCCGCCAAAGCAGCCGCGCTGGAGGTCTGCGACCTGCACCGGGAGCTGGGCAGCGACGTGACCGGTGCCACCCGCTGCTACACCGCTACCATCAAGGTGCAGCACCGTATGCCCCATACCCAGATCATCGCCCAGATCGCCGACCTGCCCGGCGTATTGTACGCCGAAGAGCTGTAAAAAAGACTGCCCCACCGGGCAGTCTTTTTGAATGCATAGGGCACAGTGCGCTAAAAAAGGCGCTGTCTCACTAAGGTGAAATTTCCAATTCAGAATCGTAGGGACACCCCTCCGGGGTGTCTGAAACCGAAAAATCGGCACAATTTGTGCCGATTTTTCCTTTTGTTTGCGGTTTAGCGGACACCGCAGGAGCGGTGTCCCTACAAATAATCATTTTGAGACAGCCTCATTTTTTATTATAAAATTCTCGTCCAGCCGGAGATCAGCAGGCCCGGCACCAGCCACACCAGCTGATACGCCAGCATATTGGCAGGCGTCAGCAGCTCCAGTGCACCCAGCCACACCAGCACCGCGATCATGGCAAGACCCAGCAGGCCGCCCACCATGTTGATGATCAGGCCAACAAAATTGGCCGTCTTCAGCGCCCGGGCGCCGCTGATGCCGTAGGCGATGGGGGCAAAGCCCTCCTTGGTCGTCATCAAAGCCGCGACAGCATCCTCCTGGGGTTCCTTCAGCCGCAGCTGGGCTCTGGTTTCCTGGTCAGGGTAGATCACCTTTTTGGCATGGCTGCCAAACCGTCCCCGGAGCAGATTATCAGTCATGGAAAAGTCGCTGACCGCCACCACAGGCCGCAGATTGCGGCTGTTGCACACGGTGGCAAGGCCCGCAGCGGCAGTCTTTGCCCGCTCGTAGCTCACGGCAAACAGGCCACACAGCTCGTTTTCGATGGCCACGCAGACCGCGTTGCTGACCCGGATGCCCTCCGGCAGCTCCACGCCCATCTCCTGCAAAAATTCCAGGCTGCCAACCAGCACCGCCTCATCGTGGACCGTGCCGCTGATGCCGCCGCCGTTGTGGGCACGCAGCTCCTTGGCATTGTACCGGGGTGCGTTTCGGCTGTCAGACACCTGCTGGAACAGGCCGGTCAGACCGCCGCCGTCGGCGCTGACCAGCGCCGTGCAGTAGGCCACGATATCATCGGGACGGCGGCGTCCATAGAACTTGACACCGTTGAGCTTTACCGTGCCCACCGGGAACAGGTCAAAATGCTCCACAGGCAGCACCGCGTTGCCGGTAAGCGCCTTGATGCCCTGCCAGCCGCAGAGCACCGTGCCCAGCTTGTGGAGTCTGCGCTCCAGAAGCGCCATGGGCCGGGTCTGGCAGATGAAGGCCGCCGCCGGTGCAGCCGCCAGGCAGGCAACCGCCGCAGCCTGGATACCGGCGGACAGGCCGTGAAACACGCCTGCCACCACGCCGATGGCAGCACTTGCCACCAGGGCGCCCAGGGCATACCAGTCCAGGATCTTCTCCGGGGTGCCGGGAGCGGCGTAATGCTCCATAAAGTGCTCCACCTGGCCCTCAAACCGCAGCAGGCCCTTCTGGCCGTCGCAGTAATCTTCGCAGGCGGCAACGCCGTTTAAGTTGGTAGCCTTGCGCATGGTGTCCATCTGGCCCATCTCGGTGTAGCGCTTGTGGTAAGCGCCCCACAGGCTCATGGTCACCTGCAGGCTGAAGGCAGCGCAGCAGGGCACCCGGAGCTGCTGCAGACACATCACCGCATCAGTGCAGCACACCAGGAAGGTAAACACCAGCAGGGTATTCATGGTAAAGCGGCCCTTAAACAGGTCTGCCACACCCTCGATCAGCTGGAAGGAGCCCAGGAGCGCCGACAGCAGCAGGCCAAAGAACTGGCCAAAGACCATCAGCCGCAGCCGTTCCTCGGGCACCACGCCCAGGGCGTACAGCCCCGTGGCAGCGGCAGAAGCCAGCGCCACCAAAATACTGAAGAAGATCGCCGCCTGGAGCTTGCCCAGGCTCTGGCCGGACAGCTCGTAATACCGCTTCTCCGGACCGGCCACCAGCTTGCGCTTCAGCTCCCGCAGCCGGGAGCGGGGATGTACGATAATGGGTGGAGGCGGATTGTAGCTGCCCATGGGCTGCTCGTATTCCGGCTCCCAGCCCTCCTCGAAGGCCTCTTTTTCGTCCTCCTCCCGGATGGGCTCAGCAATGCGCACCTCACTCCTGGGCAGGTCTCTGGTATCCAGCCGCACCGTGTCGGTGGTGACAGGTGACATACGGATGGTGTCGCCGCCCATGGCGGCCGCCACCTGCTCCGTGACAGCGCCCATGCGGATGGTATCGCCGGTCACCAGGGGGATCTCTACGGTATCGCCGGATACAGCCGGTGTTTCTTCCTCTACCGGGTCGTCCTCGATGTGGACCACGGAGTCCGGGTCGTCGGCAAATTCCTTTAAGATCGCCTCCACGCCGGACTGGGTAGGTACTTCCTCCGCAGGCTCGTCGCCGAACTCCCGGAGGATATCGTCCAGATCAAATTCCTGTCCGTCCAGTTTTTCCTGTTCGTCCATACTTAACCTCCCAACCGCTGCCGCACAGCCTCATACAGTAAAATAGAAGCGGCAGCCGAAGCATTCAAGGATGTGATCCGCCCCTTCATGGGGATGTGGACGGTCACATCGCAGTTTTTCTGTACCAACCGGCTCATGCCCTCGCCCTCGGAGCCGATGACGATGGCCGCAGGGCCGGTCAGATCGGCCTGGTACATGGGGATCGAGCCCTCGGCGGCAGTGCCGAAGATCCACACGCCCTTTTCCTTTAATTCCTCGATGGCGGCGTTGATATTGGTGACCCGGGCCACCTTCATGTATTCCACCGCGCCGGCAGAGGCCTTGGCCACGGTGGCGGTGAGGCCCACGCTCCTGCGCTTGGGGATAATCACGCCATGGGCGCCGGCGCATTCGGCAGAGCGCATAATCGCCCCCAGGTTATGGGGATCCGAAAGCTCGTCGCAGATCACCAGCAGGGCGTTCTCTCCCCGGGAGGCCGCTTCCTCCAGGAGATCATCGATGGTGTAGTAGGTGTGGGCGGCGGCAAGGGCGATGATGCCCTGATGCGCCCGGGTGG
>CAYVCR010000084.1:0-6303 GCA_964450205.1 uncultured Oscillospiraceae bacterium
AAGAGGACGTGAAGGCCAAGTTCCCCGCCATGTACAACGCCTTCACCTACGGTGCACCTCCCCACGCAGGCGCAGCTCCCGGCATTGACCGGATCGTCATGCTGCTGTGCGGCGAGGAGTCCATCCGTGAGGTCATTACCTTCCCTATGAACAAGAACGCACAGGACCTGATGATGGATGCCCCCACCACTGTTTCCCAGAAGCAGCTGGACGACGTGCACATCCTCATCAACGAAGCACATCTGTAAAACCCCGCAGGGCGGGGCAACGGCCCCGCCCTGATTTTTTTCAGGAGGTACATTATGAAATACCCTGTTTCTGTCTGGATGGGTTACTATCCGGAATATACCGCAGTGCAAACCATCGACGCACTGGCTGATGCCGGCTTTACCCACTCTGAGTGGTCTGTCAACTGCACCGAAAAGCTCTTTTCCGAAAATCCAGGTACACCGGAGCAGCTGGGCAGCATGATCGCAGCGCATGCCAAAAGCCGGGATTTCACAATTTGCCAGGGCCACCTGAGCTTCAAGCAGGGCCTGTGCGATGAGGCTGCTGTGGAAAAGCTGAAAAAGGAACTGGACTTCATGCTTGCCGTGGGTATTAAGGCTGCGGTGGTCCACTGCAACGGCGGCAACGACCTGACCCCGGAAATGCGCTTGGAACGCCGGGTGCACTGCCTGTCCCAGCTTGCTGACCATTTGAAAGGTACCGACTTGGTGCTTTGTCTGGAAAATCTTGGCTCCGTACCGGAAACCCACACCGTAGAGCGGCTGAAGCAGTTCATCGAAGCAGCAGGCGCCGGTGATAATTTGGGCATCTGCCTGGACATGGGCCACCTGCATCTGACAAATGGCAGAGGTCAGGCCAACCAGTCCCAACGGGAATTTATCCTGGGCGCAGGTGATCTGCTCAAGGCCCTGCACGTGACCAATAATTCCGGCCAGGGTGACGACCACCTGATGCCCTACAGCTCCCGGCTGGGCATCGACTACCGGGAAGTGATCCGGGCACTGGACGAGATCGGCTACAAGGGCCTTTTCAACCTGGAAATCTTGGGTGAAAATCGGGCACCCATGGCCATCCGCCGTGCCAAGCTGGACTTCATCCGCACCATGTGCAGCTACATGCTCTCCGACGAATTCCTGACCCTGGACGAAACCTATCCGCTGCTGTAACACAGACAACTAAATTTCAGTTTATCGAGGTGTTTTTCAAACACCTCGATAAACTGAAATAATGCAGAATGCTGAATGCTGAATGCGGAATTATTTTCAAATACGTGGCCAAAGGCCACACATTCATAATACATTATGCATTATGCATTATGAATTCTGCATTATTGATTGAGCTATCAGCTCGATAAATTGGAGTTTAACACAACAAGGGTGCGTTGCAAAATGCAACGCACCCTTGTTTATTAACTTGCTGTTGCATAGCCGTTTTCATCAAAGGCATAGGCCACGCCGTCAATGATCTCCCGGCAGTTTACATAATATTCTCCATATACATCGCGATAACGCCAGCCGGCATCGTCTGCCATCCAGCATTCCGGACTCACACCCTGCTGCAAGGCGATCAAATTCAAAGATCCCTTGGCATCGTTATCCTGGAAATGCCACCACTCAGACTTCAGCGTACCAAAGCCTGCACCCACCATGATCCTCTGGAGGGTCTTGGCCGCGTCGTTGTTCTCCTCCAGCTCTGAGTACCAGCTCAAGTCGTGGATCGCCGTCTGCATCTCCACCTCTTCACCGTCATACAGACTTATCAGCGTCAGATCCAGGGCAACGCCCAAATTATGGTTGGAGTAGCCCAGTGCCAGGAAGTTGGCCAGAGAATATCGGCCATTGTCTGTCATCAGCTTTTCATAGGTGATGATCTCCTCGGTGGTAGGAGGTACTGTCTCCCCAGTCCCCTCTGTGACCTCAGTTGCCTCTGTGGCAGGCTCTGCAGGCTCAACAGAAAGCCCCTGCTTGATCCGCTCCTGTTTTTCGGCGAAGGTCCACTCGGGGATCGGATCGCCCAGGATCTTCTGGGTCAGATCGTAAATAGAAGTGGTCGCCAGCCGGGGCCGGTAGGAATCATAGATCTTCAGCACATAGCCCATTTCCCGGGCCGCATTGGCTGCATCCACCAGTTTCTTTGCCGCCGGATACAGCAGCGGCACCAGATATTCATTCTCGGCCAGCTCCACATTTTCGTAACCCTTGATCACCGTGTCGGTGACCTCCGGGATCTCATAATCGTGGACCATATAGATAGAGTGGTAGCTGTTGGTGATATCATAGGCGCACAGATCCTCCATGTACTCCGGCAGGTTGATCATGCAGTAGTTGCTGTCTATGTAACCGATGCCGTCCCCATAGCGGATCCCAAACAGGCCCTCTTTTTCCTCCAGAACGCAGAACGCCTTTGCCGCGTCCACCTTCCCCAGCACCTGCATGCGGGTCTCGTCGGCATAGACCTCCAGCGACTGCTGGGGCCATGCGGTGCAGTACACCACCGCCGCGCCGGTGGTCACGGTGAGGGTCTCGGATCGGATATCCTCCGCCTGTCCGCCCACAGCGATGACCCGGAAGGAAAATTCCTTAAACTTGGCCAGATGGCCGGTATGGTAGGTCAGCTCTGCAGTCTGCTCCACTGTGGCAACGGTCTGCCACTGATCATCCACCAGCTGCTGCACCTCATAGTGGTCGCCCTTTGTCTCATTCCAGAACAGCTGCCAGGCATTGTTGCCCAGGTCGTTGTTTTTCAGATTCAGCACCGTGCCCAGGAAATCCTCCCGGCACAGCTGCGCATTGGAGGTCATGGCACCGTAGAAGGTCAGACCCGGCATTTCCCGCACCGCGTCAAACAGGATCGTGTAGCTGCCGTCAAAGCCGGGCAGCGGATAGGCCGCACCCTCACCAAAGGTCAAAGCAGCCTGCCCCTGCGTCAGCTCCTCCACCAGTTCCGGTGTGCCCCCATCGGACAGATACATGTGATAATAGGTATCCTCCCGGCTGTCAAACCGGATGGCTACCTGATCCGTATCCGGGTCAGCCGTCCAGATCACGTTGGTCACTCTTGGCGGTGTCAGCAGGGTCTTGACCGTCAGCGCCGCCTCACCGGGGCGGGTCCTGTCCCGCCACTGGGCTGAAGATGCCACCTGCAGCGTCAGCTCCGTATCCGTTGGCAGACTGCTGGGCAGTACACAGCTGCACTGGGTAGTCGTATACGCATACAGACTCTGGCCCTGGGCCGTCAGCACATCCAAAGTATAGCTGTCGGCATTGCTGCCCTCCGGCCAGGTAAGCAGCAGGCTTCCGTCCTCCTGCTCCTGCAGGAGCATGATCCCGTCCTGAGGCATGGTGTTTTCCGCATCCCGATATGGGATATACCAGCCCAGTACACCGTAGGCTGCGCCGCCCAGTACCGCACAGGTCAGTACCGCCAGCAGCACCCAAAGGGTAATTCTGGATTTACTCCGATTCTTCGACATAATTGACTGTTTCCGTATCGCCCTCGCGATAGGTATATACCACAAAACCGTCGTAGTACAAGTTGCCGTCCTCGCCCTCACCGGGATTCAGACAGCTGGGCGCATAGTCGGCGCTTAAGGGCTCACCGATCAGCCCATACAGCTCCTCCACGGACTTGTCGATACAGCTTTCTGCCAGTGCCATATCCGCATTGACCACGGCCATGGGTACGGTCTCGGTCTCTTCCTCGGTGGGGATCTCCATATCCTCGGTGGCCTCGGTCGTTTCGGCAGGCGCACCGGCAGTGGTCTCAGGCTCCTGGGAGCCGGCATCCTTGCAGGCGCACAGGCCTGCGATCATCAGTGCTGCCAGTAGCAGCGCAATCAGCTTTTTCATGGTGTTTTCTCTCCTTTAAGCAGAAAATTGTGTTTCATCCCAGCGGTAGGTCCACCACCAGACTTCGTCCATGGTCAGCATGAACATGTCCTTGTCGAAGATCTCCCGCTCGGTGTATGCATATTGCCATTCCGGGTCTACAAAATAGTCGACCCCATCATAGTGAAGCACCACCCAGCCGTGGGGCTGATCGGTACCGGTGCAGGTGCCGGCAAGGCACTGGACATCATAGCCCATACCGCTGGCCAGGGCCCAGAAGATAGCAGCAAAGTTATAGCAGTTGCCCCGACCCTTGAGGATCATCTCCTTGGCATCCTCCACTTCCCAGCCGGTAGCTCCGAAGTCATAGGCCTCCTTACGCAGATACACATAGTCCTGATGGCAGTGGTCAAAGACCTTCCGCAGCAGCTCCAGGCCCTCCAGTTCCGGGTTGTTTTCCATGATGTTCTTGAGAATATCGGCAACCAGAGCATCCAGTTCCTGATCGCCGCTGGTGTAGCGGCCATCAGTGCCGAAATAGAGGCTGCCCATCTTGCCGTCCCGCAACAGTTTGCCGTCGGGCTGTACGTAGTAGAGCCAGCCATCCACCATCACAAAGCCAGGATCCCAGCCGGTGGGCATCTCCAGATCCGCCCAGGTCTGTCCCTCCGGGTCAGACGTATGGCGCACGGATGCCTCCAGAAGCGCCACCGTATCAGTGCGCAGGGCGGTCACGTCCCAGGGCATCTGGGCGCTGGCCGCGAGAATAAAGGTTTCCTGATCATTGCGGCCCAGCAGCGTGTGTACATAAGAAGCAAACATGGCGCGGGTCACCGTGTCGGTGTCGTTGTCGTCCACGACCGCATCGACCTCGCCTTCGGTCAGAAAAGTGCTGAGCACCGTCTTAAGCTCCGAAACACGCAGGGTCTCCGCCTCCGGCAGGGCCGGGAAATAGGCCCAGGCAGTTTCTTCGCTCAGTGCCTGCAGGGCAGCGCGCAATGCCTGGCCGGTGAGCGGCTCATCCGGATGGAGGAAGCCATATTCATCCAATGTCAAATAGGGCATGTGCCGTGTCAGGCGGGGAGATACCTGGGCCGTGTAGCGCATATTACGGGTCACAGGCACCGTTTCCGGCTGCACCGGGTTTTCCCCTTCGTCCAGCCAGCCTGTGATCTCCACACCTTCCATCTGGGCTGTCACAGGTGCCGGATATTCTCCCTGGGCCACCGTTTGGGTGGTATAAAGACTGTCACCCACCATGTAGGCAACTGTATAGCTGACACTTACCTCTGGCGGTGCAGTCTGCTCACCGCAGCCACACAGCACAAATATGAGCAAAAGCAGGATCGGTGCCCACTGAAAAAACCGTTTCATGACAAAACCTCTCTTTATTCGACAAAATACCAGTATGTATTATACTTCAAATGCTCCTGTAATGCAAGAGGGAACTGCTGACGGGAATCAAACGTTAAATTCGGGTTTATCGAGTGGTTTCTAACGCTCCAAAGGAGCGTCATCCTGAGTGGAGCGAAGCGGAATCGAAGGATCTTCGCACCGAATATTAGCAAAGTAGTACTGATCATGCGTAGATTCTTCGACTCGCTTACACTCGCTCAGAATGACGCATTTAGGGTGGTGCAGTGATGATTTCAACGGCTCTATAAACTGAAATTTGAACTGCAGTTCCCATTCGAGCGCAGGTAACACACTGCCGATGACAGCCAGAGTCGGCAACGCTTTGACCGCAGAGGCACTCTGCCAAAATCCACAAATTTCCGCCCCTGCGCAACCATTTTATGTGAATACTATGAAAAGTTCATTTTTTTGCATTTTTTGGATTGATTTTACGGAAAGTTTGGCATACAATAGTTGGCGAGTGACTTAGTTTGGAAGGTGAGCAAGATGCTGAATATCGTGCTGGTGGAGCCTGAGATCCCCCAGAACTGCGGCAATATTGCCCGCACCTGCGCCGCCACAGGCTGTACATTGCATCTTATTCGCCCCCTGGGCTTCGATATTTCTGAAAAAGCCGTTAAGCGGGCCGGTCTGGACTACTGGCATCTGGTGGATGTCCGGGACTACGAAAACCTGGCCGACTTTTTCAGTAAAAACAACGTAGAGCATATGTGGTGTCTTTCCACAAAAGCACCCCGGCGCTACACGGAAGCTGCTTTTCAAGAGGGTGACTACCTGTTCTTCGGCAAGGAGACCAAGGGGCTGCCCGAAGATTTCTTGGCAGCACACCACAGCAGCTGCATCCGCCTGCCCATGCGGGAAGAGGCCCGCAGCCTGAACTTAAGCAATTCCGTGGCCATCACCGTCTACGAAGCCCTGCGCCAGCTGGACTTCCCCGGTCTTCTCGACCACGGTAACATGAAATTATAAAAAACCATAACGATGGAGGAAATAACCATGAACTACAACAAGAAGTCTATTGAAGACATTGAAGTAGCCGGCAAGCGCGTTC
>CAYVCR010000085.1:0-6291 GCA_964450205.1 uncultured Oscillospiraceae bacterium
CTTGCCGGCCAGTTCGGCAGGGTAATCCTCGGGGAACGTGATGTCGATGTCCTTCTCCTCGCCGGCAGACATGCCAACGATCTGCTCCTCAAAACCGGGAACAAAGGAACCGGAGCCCAGCTTCAGGTCAAAGTTGTCGCCCTTACCACCGTCAAAGGGAACGCCATTGTCGAAGCCCTCGAAGTCGATGTTAGCAGTGTCGCCCATTTCGGCAGCACGCTCAACGGTCTCGGTGGAAGCCACGTTCTGAGCCATGCGGTCCAGCTCCTGCTGAACCTGCTCGTCGGTAACGGTACCCTCAGCCTTCTCAACCTCCAGGCCCTTATAGTCGCCCAGAGTAACCTCAGGATATACTTCGGTGGCCAGCGTCAAAACGACAGAACCGTCCTCATTGATGTTCATGTCCGTCAGGCTGGGACGGCCAACAGCCTTTACTTCCTGCTTTACTACGGCAAATTCATAGACCTCAGGGAATATCTCCTCCAGGCCATCTTCATAGAAAACGTGAGCGCCATACATAGCCTCGATCATCTTCCGGGGCGCCTTGCCCTTACGGAAACCGGGGATCATGATGTTCTTACGGGCCTTCATATAAGCCTTCTGAGCGCCGCTCTCCATCAGTTCCTTTTCAATTTCGACAACAATAGTTGCCTGATTGCCGTTTTTCTCAATGTTCTTTACGTTCATTATTTGTATCCTCCCAAATCAGGCCGTTTGCACGGTCTTTCAATATACAAAATTTGTATCCGAGTTATTTTAGCAAATAAAGCGGGAAATGTCCACACTTTTCTTAAATTTTTTATCAAAGTACCCGGTATGGCTGGAAATTCAAACGATCCGCAGCCACTAATTTAAAATCTACGCCATCCCACAGGCCTTCGATTGCCAGTCCATGGCTGGCGCCATGTAAATGCCCATAGAAACATCTGCGCACATCATACTGCTTCAGCAAATCAAGAATTTCCGAACACTCATAGCCCTTGTAGCGCGGCGGGTAATGCAGGAAAACGATTTTCGGCAAATCTCCTGCAGATTGCAGAGATGCTTCAAGACGGATCAATTCGCGCTTGAATACCTTCTCATCATGTTCTCCGCTTCGGTCTTCTTCAAAAAACCACCCACGCGTACCACAAATTGCCCAGCCATCATACTCATAATGGTTATTATTCAGAATAAACTGATTAGAAAACTGATTTTCCTCACAAAACTTATAGAATTTCGTGGCCGTGCTCCACCAATAATCGTGGTTTCCTTTTAGAATAATCTTACGGCCCGGGATCTGGTCGATCCAGGCAAAATCCTCTTTTGCTGTTGCCATGTCAAGGGCCCAAGACAGATCCCCCAGGAGCACCGTGGTATCTTCCGGTTGAATCACAGAAAAGCCATCCAGCAGCTTTTGCATATACCCGACCCATGCACCGCCAAAAACATCCATAGGTTTTGAGGCACCCAAGCAAAGATGCAGATCACCAATTGCGTACAGTGCCATGCCCTACCCTCTTCTACCGTTGACAGATCTGTCAATATCTGCCGCTGAAATACCGAGCATAGCAGATAGCTTGTCAGAAGTCTTAGTCGGGCTGTTAAGAGATATCACTACAGTCGCATTGCTTTCACCGATACGGGAGCGATAATCCTGCAGTGCACCAAAGCTGATCGCAGCAGAAAGATCAAGGATGTATCCCTGACTGCGGTAAAAACTGCTGATGACCGAAGGAACGCGGTTGCTGCTGACAACGGCAGCAAACATGCCTTCGTTCAGCAGATTGAGCTGATCTTCCTCTAAATGATAAACACGTCTTTTTTGACAGGCCAAAACAAATCGCATAGCCTCATCGTAACCAAAGACCGAATAAATCAGCCGCTCCAATCCGGTATAATCACTCACAGCTGCAGTATTCAGTTCGCCTCGATGCAGCAAATCCCACACCGTACTGCTGTCATGACTGCCGCAGATGATCATGCCGACCGGCAAACCCATTCTGCGGGCATACCAAGTCGCAATGGGGGCAACAAAGCCGTCGCCATCAACTGCAAAATCAAGCACATCAGCATTGCCGGCAGCCGTACTGGTGCCGTATATTGCAAACATCAACGCAATGCGGATAGCAATTCTTGCCCAGTCACTAGTTTGCTCAGATGGAGCATTGCCGCACAGCTTGCTATACAATGCGTGTTCTACATACTGATAACCGGAAGCAGTATTGTGCCATGCTTCCGCAACGATCAGTCGGTGAGGCAGAGATACACTCTTTACAGGATACCGTCCGCAACAGAACTCTACATCCCATCCGGTAAGGCGAGCAGAGAAGAAAATATTTAATATCCGTGCAAAGTTGTCACCAAAAGAGCTTTCCTTCAGCTGCAAGATCTCTTCCTTTGAAAACTGCGGCAGCTGAAAAGGTACGTACATACCTCCGTCCGGTGCTCTGTTCTCGTGCAAAGCCCGATGGGCGGTGTAGGAATCCGTACGGTTTCTTGTGCTCACATACAGCAATGCTTCATCACTCCCAGTGCATTATTCCAGAAAATATCATAAACCATAGATTCGTTGAGACCTCGTCGCAATAAGCTTTCGGCCAGTTTGGGATAGTCCTGAACACCGTTAAAACCGGATGGGAGCTGGTCGCAACCATCCAGGTCGCCGCCTAGGGCAATATGTTTTCCACAAGGATCCAGTTCCAAAAAATGCAGTATGTGGTCACACACAGTATTCAGGTCAGGTTTTTCACCTAAAAAATGAGAATATAAGTTGATTCCCGCGACACCACCGGTACGGCAGATCGCCAGAAACATATCGTCTGTCAGATTCCGGCTTACATTGCAAACACTGCGGCTGTTGGAATGGGACGCAACAACCGGTCCCTGCGTGATCTGCATAATATCCCAAAAGCCTTCATCACTGATATGACTGACATCAATCAGCATATTAAGCCGTTGCGCTTCTTTTACATAAGCCTTGCCAAGATCGGTCAAACCTCCGCCTGTTGCATGAGAACCGGTCAACGGATTGCACTCATTCCAGCTAAGCGTTGTCATCCTAAAACCGATCTTCTGCAGGTCCTCCAGCCTGTCAGGATCAAAGCCAAAACCGGCAGGGCCCTCTATCGTCAAAATGGCAGATATCATTTGGTCGTTACAATTTTGTACTACCTGCTCAGGCGTATAGGCAAGTCGGATCTTGTCACGATAGCGATCGATTTGCGCAGTGATTCCTTTCAGCTCCCTTTCAAATACTGCGGTAGGATCGCAGTCATAAAGAGAGGTAGTAAAGCACGCAAAGCACTGTGCATAACCAGGCAGCTCCCCTGCCCTGCACAAGTCAACATGCAGATCATTGGAAAAAAGATCCTTCACAAGCTGATTATCATTGCCCAGCAATCCAAGCGCTGTATCACAATGTAAATCAAATACGGGGAATTTCATTCAAACGCATCCTTAATATGATGGATTTTCGGCTTTTCGGTTGCCGTGCCATTATCTGCATAAATCTCAATGACATCAAATCTCGGCTGCAGATCGGTAGGGTTCTGAGACAGATAGATTTCTGCCGTGGTGCGCAGTCTGGCCTGTTTCCTTTGATCCACATATTCAAAAGCATTGGCAAAGGCTGCTGATTTTCGCAGCTTGACCTCCACAAAGACCAGATAAGAACGATCAGAAACGATCAGATCGATCTCCCCAAACCGGCTGCGGTATCCGGTTGCAATAATTTTATAATGCTTTTTCCTTAGAAATTCTGCGGCCAGGGCTTCCCCCCACGCGCCGACAATATTATTTCTCCCCATACAGTTTCTTCAAAAAAGTCATGCGGTGGATAGGACATGGACCGCATTCAGTCAGAGCGGCATAATGCGCCTTCGTGCCATATCCCTTGTGTACATCAAAACCATACTGCGGATATGTTTCAGCCAGCTGCTGCATATAATCATCTCTTGTGACCTTCGCCAGAATAGACGCTGCTGCGATGCTTGCGCTCAAGCTATCTCCATGTACAACTGTTTCAACAGGTATACCAAAATCCTTTTGACGATTACCGTCGATCAGTGCAACCTGCGGCTGAGTCTCCAGCTTTGCGATGGCACGCTCCATTGCAAGAAAGGTTGCCTGAAGAATATTGATTTGGTCAATTTCATCATGGTCTGCAAAGGCAATGCCATAAGCAACAGCTTTCTCCTTAATGATGGGCATTAGCTCACGGCGACGTTTGTCTGTCAGCTTTTTGCTGTCATCCAGTCCAGGGATATCAACATGGGCAGGCAGAATCACTGCAGCAGCACAAACAGGTCCGGCAAGGGGGCCACGCCCCGCTTCATCGACGCCGCAAATCAGGTCTATACCCTGTGCATAGTACTTCTCTTCAAACTGCCACATATTTTTTTCGCTCATATTACGTCCTCCGGCGTTTCAAGAGTGAAGTAACCCAGCTTACCGCTGCGGTACTCATCCAACAGTACCTTTGCCATTCTCTCAGTATTTATCTCACCGCGCGCCATCAGAAAGCCGCGCTTGCGACCTGCTTCTTCCAGTATTTCATAACCGGGAGTGTCCTGTGCAACATCTATTTTATAGCGCTCTCTTACCGTATCGGGATAATGCTTCCAGAGCAACTCCATAAGCTTACAGGCCAGCTCTTCCGTATCGATCACGTTTTCCTTGACCGCTCCGGTATAGGCGAGCATCATGCCAACATTGGGATCTTCAAATTTGGGCCATAAAATACCCGGGGTATCCAGAAGCAAAAGGCCATTATCCACCGTCACCCACTGTTTACCACGGGTAACACCGGGACGGTTTTCAGCTTTGGCTCCTTTTCTGCCCGATATCTGATTGATCAAGGTGGACTTACCCACATTAGGAATGCCGACGACCATCACCCGGATCGGACGGTTCATGCCCTTTTCTGCGTTGCGCGCAATCTTTTCTTTTAGAACAGAGCGTACTGCGGGTTGAAAGCTGCCGATTCCCTTCCTGCTTTTACAGTCTGTAGCCACAGCCGCCATGCCCTTAGAGCGAAAATATGCCATCCACTGCTTGGTCATATCAGGGTCAGCCAGGTCCATTCTGTTTAGGACGATAATACGGGGCTTACTGCCGCAAATTGCGTCAATATCAGGATTTCTGCTGGAAATGGGTATCCTGGCATCCACGATCTCACAAACCGCATCCACCAGCTTCAGATCTGCTTCGATCTGACGGCGAGTTTTGGTCATGTGGCCGGGATACCATTGAATATTCATACGATCCGATTCCATGATTACAATGCTCCGATTCTTGCAAATTCTCTCGTTTCCGTCCCCTGGTCTTTACCGGGAAAAATCAGGAAAACGGCCTTTCCCAGCACCTCACGAGTGTCGATCAATCCGATCTCAGGATTGCGGCTGTCTTTTGACATACCGCGGTTGTCACCCATTACAAAAATACAGCCATCGTCTACCACAAGCGGAAACTCCGTTCCTTCTTTCAGCGTTGTCAGCGTTTTGGTATAATCCTCTTCCAGAGCAATACCGTCCACATAGACAATGCCCGCAGCGAAATCGATGTCAACCTCCTGCCCCTCCGTGGCAATTACGCGCTTAATGATCGGCTCGCCATCTTTAAACGAGTCTTTGCTGGCAACAATGATGTCCCCCTGCTTGGGTTCACCGTAAAAAACGTTGTTGAGAAGGATCAGATAGTCACCATGAATCAACGTATCATTCATTGACGGCCCGGAAACGATCACCACGCGGAATAGCAGTAACAGCAGCAGCAAAATGCCCGCCAACAGATACACAAGGTCATGCAGGTAGGCCAATACATTTTTTTGCACACTGGCTGGTTTCTTCTTGATATAACGCCCACCTTTCTTTTTGTCAGGCTGTTTTACAGTATTTTCTTTTTGAAATTCGTTGTTATCCATAAATGGCCGCCTCCAGAGAATCAACATTGTGATTTCATTATATACGATTTTAGGTAATAAAAAAAGAGGGTTGCCCCTCTTTTTTTATTGAATTTTGAATTAGACCTTCTCCTTGACCTTGGCAGCCTTGCCAAAACGGTCACGCAGGTAGTACAGCTTTGCACGGCGGACCTTGCCCTTACGGACGGTCTCAACGTTTGCAATACGGGGAGAGTGAACAGGAAATACCTTCTCACAACCAACACCGTAGCTGATACGGCGAACAGTAATGGTCTCGCCGATGCCACCATGCTTGCGGGCGATGATGGTGCCTTCAAACACCTGAATACGCTCGCGGGAGCCTTCCTTGATCCGCACATGCACACGAACAGTGTCGCCAACCCGCATTT
>CAYVCR010000086.1:0-6287 GCA_964450205.1 uncultured Oscillospiraceae bacterium
ACACAGGAACGCCTGCGTAAGCTGCCAGCTCCTCCACGATCTCCTGGCCGAAGCCACGGTACTCGATGCCGTCAAACATGCGGCCCAACACCCGTGCCGTATCGGGGATAGATTCCTTTTTGCCCATCTGGGAGCTTTTGGGGTCCAGGTACACCGGATGCATGCCCAGATCCGCTGCCGCCACCTCAAAGGCACAACGGGTGCGGGTGCTGGTCTTTTCAAATACCAGCGCAACGCTCTTGCCCTCGCACATTCTGTGGGGGATCCCAGCCTTCTTCTGGGCCTTCAGGTCTGCTGCCAGGTCAAGCAGCGCACCGATCTCCTCCGGGGTAAGATCCAGCAGCTTTAAAAAGCTCTTATTCTTAAACATACATAACTCCTTTGATGATCTGTACAGCTTTTTTCAGCTGCTCCATGGGAATATTCAGCGGCGGCAGCAGCCGCACCTTATCCTTAGCCGTCAGGCACAGTACGCCCTGCTCCCGGCAGGCTGCCACTACGTCGGCCGCCTTCTTCACAGTCTTGATGCCCACCATCAAGCCCATGCCGCTAATGCTCTCCACGCCGGGGGCACCGGTCAGTTCGCTGAAAATATACTCGCTCTTCTCCCGGACCTGAGCCAGGAAGTCCTCGTCCAGCCGCTTCATAATACTTACCGCACCTGCGCAGCACACAGGATTGCCACCATAAGTAGAGCCGTGGTCACCGGGACTCAGCACATTTTGCACCTTTTCGCTCATCAGCGTAGCACCGATGGGCAGGCCGCCGCCCAGGCCCTTGGCGGTAGACACCAGGTCGGGGGTAATGCCATAATGCATATAGGCGTACAGCATGCCGGTGCGGCCGTTGCCGGTCTGTACCTCATCGACGATCAGCGGGATGTCCCGCTCCTTTGCCAATCTGGCAGCCGCCTCCACAAACTCCTTATCCAGGGTGATCACGCCGCCCTCGCCCTGTACGCACTCCAGCATAATACCCGCCACAGACTGCTCCTTCACCACCCGGTACAGCGCCTGCACATCATTGGCTGGCACATGGATGAAGCCGGGGGTCAGCGGCTGGAACAGCTCGTGATAGTGCTCCTGTCCCGTAGCTGCCAAGGTGGTCAGCGTTCTTCCGTGAAAGCTGTTTTCCAGGGTCACGATGGTGTAGCAGTCCGGGCCCTTTTTCTGGGCGGAGTATTTCCGGGCCACCTTGATGGCGCACTCATTGGCCTCGGCGCCGGAATTGGAGAAGAACACCTTGGCCATGCCGGTCTTTTGGCACAGCAGCTGTGCCAGCTCTGTGCAGGGCCGGGTGTAGTACAGATTGGAGGTATGCTGCAGCAGACTCAGCTGGGCTGTTACTGCCTGCACCCAGTCTTCATCGCCGGTACCGAAGCAGGTAACACCGACGCCCGTACCCAAATCAATATATTCCTTGCCGCTTTCGTCATAAAACAGACTTCCCTTACCGGATACCAGCTCCAGGGGGAACCGCCCGTAAGTGCCGGCAACGTACTGCTTATCTAAAGAAATCGTATTGCTCATACCATCAGTCCTTCGTGACCATGGTGCCTGCGCCCTCGTCGGTGAGCAGCTCCATGAGAATGGAATGGGGGATCCGGCCGTCCATGATGACCACATGCTTAACGCCGTGGTTGATGGCTTCGATACAGCAGTCCACCTTGGGGATCATGCCGCCGGAGACCACACCGGTTTCGTACAATTTCTTGGCCTCGGCCACCGTCACATGAGGAATTAGGGTGGACGGATCATCCTTGTCCATGAGGATACCGGCAATGTCGGTCATCATGATCAGCCGCTCGGCTTCCAGTGCGCCTGCGATGTAGGCGGCTGCCGTGTCACCGTTGATATTGTAGGTGTGACCCTGCCGGTCACTGGCAATGGTGGAGATCACCGGAATATATCCTTTCTCCAAAAGGTCAGTGATGGGCTGGGTGCGCACCTTTGTGATCTGACCCACATACCCCAAACGCTCGTCCTTCATGGAGGCTTCCAGAATGCCGCCGTCGATGCCGGACAGGCCGACTGCGTGGCCGCCCTTCATCTGGATCAGATTGACCAGGGTCTTGTTGACCTTACCGGCCAGCACCATCTGCACGATGTCCACGGTCTCCTGGTCTGTGACCCGCAGGCCGTCTACAAACACGGCTTCCTTGCCCAGCTTCTCCATGGTCTGGCTGATCTCGGGGCCGCCGCCGTGGACAAGGACCACCTTGACGCCAATGAGCCACAGCAGAGCGATGTCCTCCATGACCTGCTCCTTCAGCTGCTCATTGACCATGGCGTTGCCGCCGTACTTAATGACAACGATCTTGCCGCTGTACTTTTTGATATAAGGCAGCGCGGCGGTGAGCACCTCTGCCCGCTCCGCGTTGGAAAAATGCATATCCATATTTTTCTCCTTATGTACGGTAGTCGCCGTTGATTCTGACGTAATCATAGGTCAGGTCACAGCCCCAGGCGCTGGCGCTGTAAGGGCCGTCGCCGGCACTGACCAATATCTCGATCTCCTTTTCCAGCAGGATCTCCTTGGCAACTTCCTCGGAGAAAGGAATGCCTGCACCGTCCTTGCACACCGGGATCGTGCCCTTGGCAGAACAGAAAGCCACGTCGATCTTATTCACATCAACCTCTGCGCCGCTGTAACCGATGGCACACAAAACTCTGCCCCAGTTGGCATCCGCGCCGAACATGGCGGCCTTTAAGAGGCTGGAGCAGATCACGCTCTTGGCAGCCTTGTTGGCAGCCTCCTGGGTGCTAGCTCCGGTGACCTTACATTCCAAAAGCTTTGTTGCGCCTTCGCCGTCACCGGCGATCCGGCGGCACAGCTCCACAGTCAGGCTGTTCAGCGCCGTCATAAACGCAGTGAAGTCCTCGCCCTCGCAAGCGATCTCGGCATTGCCTGCCAGGCCGTTAGCAAGGACTGTGACCATATCATTGGTGGAGGTGTCACCGTCGATGCTCAGCATGTTGAAGGTAGCGGCGATGTCCGTGGACAGGGCCTTCTGCAGCATGGGCGCAGAAATGGCCGTGTCGGTGGTGATGAATACCAGCATAGTGGCCATGTTGGGATGGATCATACCGCTGCCCTTGGCGATGCCGCCCATGCGGCAGATCTTGCCGCCCAAGGTGAATTCCACAGCCACTTCCTTTTGCACCGTATCGGTGGTCATGATGGCAGCTGCCGCATTGCTGCTGCCATCGGTAGACAGGCCGGCGCAAAGCGCCTCCATACCGGAGGCGATAGGCGCAATGTCCATCACCTGGCCGATGACACCGGTGGAAGCTACCACCACATCGTTCGCGGAGATACCGGTATGCTGCTGCACCAGATCACACATTTCCCGGGCGATCTGAATGCCGTTCCAGTTGCAGGTGTTGGCGTTGCCGCTGTTGCAGATCACTGCCTGGGCCTTGCCGTCGGCAATGTTTTCCTTCGTCACGGTCAGGGGTGCGCCCTTGACCAGATTGGTGGTGTAGACCGCTGCTGCAGTAGCCGGCACTTGGCTGACGATCAATGCCAGATCTTTCTTCTCCCGGTTATGGCGAATGCCACAGTGGATGCCATTGGCCGTGAAACCCTTTGCGGCGCAAACGCCGCCAGAAATCATTTTCATATTTCTCTTCCTCTTTATACACTCAAGCCCGCGGCCTCGTCCAGGCCCAGCAGGATATTCATATTCTGGATGGCTGCGCCGGAGGCGCCCTTACCCAGATTGTCGAACCGTGCGGTCAACACGATCCGCTCTTCGTTGCCGGTCACACTGACCTGCATATCATCTCTGCCGGAGAATGCCGCGGCAGAAAGCATGCCGTCCGGGTCAGCTGCGTCATCGTAACGCACAAGGCCCTTGGCGTAATAATTCCGATACAGCGCCCGGATATCTTCGATATTTCCCTGGATATCCTGCGCAAACAGGGGCACAGATACCTCCATGCCGCTATAAAAATCTCCCACGACAGGGCAGAAGATGGGCGCATTCTCCAGGCCGCACAGCTTGATCATTTCTTTTAGGTGCTTGTGCTGCTGGGTCAGCGCGTACTGCCGGGGGCCTTTCAGCAGAGGGCTGCGATCCGGCGCTTCATATTCGGCGATCATCTTTTTGCCGCCGCCGGAATAGCCGGTCAGAGAAAAACAGCTGAGCCGTGCGTTGTTCTTGACGATCCCCGCCTGCACCAGGGGGGTCACCAGGGCCACAAAGCCGCTGGCGTGACAGCCGGGATTGGCGATCCGGCTGGAATTTGCGATTTTTTCTCTCTGGCCGGTCAGCTCCGGAAAGCCGTAGACCCAAGCATCATGGGTCCGGTGGGCAGTTGAGGTGTCGATGATCTTCACCTTGCTGCCCTCAGCCAAAGCTACCGCCTCGATGGCCGCCCCGTCCGGCAGGCACAGGAACGCGATGTCTGCGCTGGCCAGCGCATCGCGCCGGGCATTTGGGTCCTTTCGCAGCTCGTCAGTGAGTGTCAGCAGGCTGATATCCTGCCGCTGGGCCAGCCGGTCCGCGATCCGCAGGCCGGTAGTGCCGGCGCTGCCATCAATAAATACCTTGGTCATGCTTCCAGCACCTTTCTGACGTAATCGATCTGTGCTTCCACAGAAGCCACAGACGTACCGCCCTCAGAAATTCTCTTTTCCACGCAGGCGGTCAGGTCGATCTCCCCGTACAGATCCTCAGCGAACAGGTCGCTATAGTCCTTGTAGACAGACAGGGGCAGGTCCTCCAGCACCGTATCGTTTGCGATGCAGTATGCTACCAGCTGACCGGAGATCTTATAGGCACTGCGGAAGGGCAGGCCCTTCTTTACCAGATAGTCTGCCAGATCTGTGGCATTGATGAAGCCCTTCTGGGCAGCCTTCTTCATATTGTCCTCGTTGGCGGTCATGGTGGCCACCATAGGTGCAAAGACCTGCAGGCACATTTTTACCGTGTCGCAGGCATCAAACACCGCTTCCTTGTCCTCCTGCATGTCCTTGTTATAGGCAAGAGGCAGTCCCTTCAGGGTGGTCAGCAGCGCCATCAGGTCGCCGTAAACTCTGCCGGTCTTGCCCCGGACGAGCTCTGCCATATCAGGGTTCTTCTTCTGGGGCATGATGGACGAGCCGGTGGTGTAGGCATCGCTCAGCTCCACAAACTTGAACTCCCAGCTGGACCAGAGAATGATCTCCTCAGAAAGCCGGGACAGGTGCATCATCAAAATAGAGATAGCGCTCATGAGCTCCACACAGAAATCCCGGTCAGACACGCCGTCCAGAGAATTCCTGCAGATACCCTCAAAGCCCAGCCGGGAGGCCTCAAAATGTCTGTCGGTATTGTATGTAGTGCCTGCCAGTGCACAGCAGCCGATGGGTGACTGATTCATGCGTTTCCGGCAGTCGGCCAGTCTTTCCAGATCCCGCAGGAGCATCATGGCATAAGCCATCAGATGATGACCGAAGGTAATGGGCTGGGCCCGCTGCAGATGGGTATAGCCAGGCATGATCGTAGCCTTATACACCTCTGCCTTGTCGGTCAGCGCCGTCACCAGGTCCTTTGTATAACCGTCGATCTCATCGACCTCTGCACGCAGATACATACGCACGTCCAGGGCCACCTGGTCGTTCCGGGAGCGGGCGGTGTGGAGCTTTTTGCCCACGTCACCCAGCCGCTGGGTCAGCACCTGCTCCACGAACATGTGGATGTCCTCACATTCCATGTCGATGGTCAAAGCGCCGCTGTCCAGATCCTTCAGAATTTCTTCCAAGCCACCGATCAGCTGATCGGCATCGGCTGCAGAAATGATCCCCTGCCGGGCAAGCATGGCCGCATGGGCCATGGAGCCGGTGATATCCTGCCGGTACATACGGCTGTCAAAGCGGATGGAGGAATTGAAATCGTCTGCAATTTTTTCGGTCATGCCGTCGGTTCTTCCGGCCCACATCTTCGCCATAAAGGGTCTCTCCTTTTATCTTATCAAGCACCCAAAGCCTCCTTTTTAAGGAGGCTTTGAGATTTCCATATCACTTGCCATCCACCATAGCTTTGACCTTGATGGGCAGGCCGTAGAGGTTGATGAAGCCGGCTGCATCAGCCTGGTTGTAGTCGCTCTCGCCGAAGGTGGCGATATCCTCGGAGTACAGAGAATAGGGGCTCCATACGCCGGCGTTGATCATATTGCCCTTGTAGAGCTTCAGCCGCACCTTACCGGTGACGGTCTCCTGGGTCTTGTCCACGAATGCGGACAGAGCCTCCCGCAGGGGGGTGAACCACTGACCGTTGTACACCAGCTCTGCAAAGGTGATAG
>CAYVCR010000087.1:0-6125 GCA_964450205.1 uncultured Oscillospiraceae bacterium
CGGATCTCCTCATTGAGCTGATGATCTAACTTTGCTATGGTAAGCACCTCCAAAAAACACGAAAAAAGGCGGATGGCAGTCCATCCGCATACTCACAGTTTTCCCCTGGGGAAAGTGGAATATTGACCTTTTTGCTGTGCGCTTAAGGTGAGGCGGATGTTCAGCCTTCTTTATTACCTGCATATCTTACCACGGCTACAACCGTTTGTCAACAGGTATTTTCAGAATATTTCCCCCGAAAAGCGCCGTTTTACCCCATTTCTCCGCAAGGGCGGACCTCATGTCCGTCCTTGCGGATTCTATTGTGGTGCTTGATCACGCTGGCAGGGCCACCGTTATTTGCAAGGAATTACCGTCCTCAGTTTTTGCCTGGATCCTGCCATTATGAGCCTGCACGATGGCTTTAGCTACAGATAGGCCGATCCCATACCCTCCTGTCTGGGAGTTGCGGGACTGGTCCATACGGTAAAACCTTTCAAACAAAAGCGTCAGGCTCTCTTTGGAGATCACATTCTCGGTCGTATTATATACCGATAATTGCACCGTTTTGGCCTGTCTTTCCAGGGACAGTCGGATCGCACCGTTCTCGGGCGAATACTTGAGCGCATTGTCCAGCAGGATGCTCACAAGCTGGCGGATCGCTTTTTCATTACCGCGCACAGACAGCATCGGCTGTATTTCACACCGGAACGTCTTCCCCTGGGTTTGCGCCAGGGCCTTGAAGGAGGCTGCCGTTTCCCCTATCACATCCGAAACAGGAAACTCGATCATGGGCAGATCGTCCGTTCTCTCCTCCATGCGGGAAAGGTATACCAGATCATTGGTCAGACCGGCTAACCGTTCTGCCTGCTGCTGAATATCTGTCAGCCATTCGTTTTCGCCCAATTCCATTTCCAGTACATCCGCGTCCGCCCGGATAATGGTAAGGGGCGTTTTCAGTTCATGCCCTGCATTGGTTATGAATTGCTTTTGCTTTTCATAGCTTTCCGCCACAGGTCGGATGATCCTGTTGGAGAAGAACAGGACAACAAAGAAGAATAGTACAAGGCCTGCCGCGGATATGCTGCAGCTGATCACCAAGAAGGTTTGGCAGGTCTCTATTTTCCGTCCGCAATCCAAAAAGGTGATCCTGGTTGCGGTGCCCTCGGAATAGCGGAGAAAACGGTAGTCATCCACGAATCCCCGATCTTTTTTTCCTGCCGCCACCTGGGTTGCATAGTTGATCGCCTGCTCGGTATCCACAGCCTTGATCCTGCCGGTATTTGCCTGCAGCACCTCGCTGTTTTTGCCCAGCAGAACAGAAAAGTACCGGGATTCATAGGGCAGCTCCGGCGACATATTGGAAAAATGCTTGTTTTCCGCAAAATCCGGGAAGCTGCCGCTATTATTGGCCATCATAGAAAGCGTCTGATCTGCCTCTGCGATCACCGTGTTGTAATTGATCACATTCATGCTGATCACGATCACGATCAGCAGCGCCAGCAGCGCTGCCATTGCCAAAGCGATCAGCTTGCCCTGCAGTTTTTTGATCATGACAGCTCCTCCAGACAGTAGCCTGCATTCCGGGCAGCCCGGATCTGGATATTGGCCTGCAGCGCGCTCAGCTTTTTCCGCAGGTACGAGATGTAGACCCAGACCACGCTCAGCTGGGTATCGGCATTATACCCCCAGACTCGTTCCAGCAGTCTTTCTGTGGAAACAAGCTGCCGGGGATTGGACATAAGGATCTCCATCAGCTGATACTCCTTATTCGCCAGGCGGAAGCTGCCAGTGGGAGAGGACAGCAAAAAGGTGGCCCGGTCCAAGGTAATATTACCGAAGCAAAGTCTGCTGTCCGGTGCTGCCTGGGTACGGGTCATAGCCCGGAGACGGGCCAACAGCTCTTTGGTATCAAAGGGCTTGGTCAGATAATCATTGGCACCGCTGTCCAGTCCCAGCACTTTATCGTCGATCTCCGACTTGGCTGTCAGCAGGAGGATCGGGATCGTGATCCCCTTGGCCCGAAGCTTTTGCAGAACAGTGATGCCATCCATCCGGGGCATCATGATGTCCAGGATCGCCGCGTCATACGCTCCCGATTCCAAATAGGCCAGGGCATCTTCGCCATGATAGACCGGATCGATCGTATAATGATTCTTTTCCAGTATTTTCACCAGTGCCCGGGAAAGAGAGCGCTCATCCTCCGCCAGTAAAATTCTCATGGTATCCCCACTTTCATCACAATTTTCTTTATTATATCATAGATTGCAAGCTTTAAATGAAATTAAAATTTAAACTTTTTGTGTCTTTTAAGTCCAGTTAGGGTTGCATCATTATACTTAGCCAAGAAAAGGAGGTTCCGCCCTATGGCATATCAAGCTGTTTTTAAGCGCTATGAGTTGAAATTCATGCTGACTCTGGCGCAAAAAGAGAAGATCTTAAAGGCGATGGAACCGCACATGGCTTTGGACAAGTATGGCCGTACCACCATCCGCAATATTTATTTCGACACGGACAATTACCGACTGATCCGGCGCTCCATTGAAAAGCCTGCCTACAAAGAAAAGCTGCGGATCCGCAGCTATACCCAGGTAACACCGGACAGCACGGTGTTCGTGGAGTTGAAAAAGAAGTATCGGCAGGTGGTGTACAAGCGTCGCACTTCCATGACGGAGCAGCAGGCCCTGCAATGGATCTGTCAGCGGCAGCCCTGTCCAAAAAGCACCCAGATCGCCAACGAGATCGATTATTTTATGGATTTCTACCAGACTCTGCATCCGGCGGTCTTTCTGTCCTATGAGCGGGAGGCCTTTTACTCCAAAGACGATTCGGACTTCCGTGTCACCTTCGACGACACCATCCTCTGCCGTGAAGAGGATCTCTCGCTGGAATCAGAGGTATACGGCACTCCGATCCTGCCGGAGGGAGTGGTCCTCATGGAGATCAAATGTGCCGGCGGCATCCCCCTTTGGATGACCCATGTGCTGTCGGAAGAGCACATTTATAAAACTTCTTTTTCCAAGTACGGAACTGCTTATCAAACGATTATTTTTCCAAAACTAACGGAGGTATCTCATTATGCTTGATTCCCTATTTCGCGGTTTATTTGACGCAGAAACTACTGCGGTGATCAGTGTTTCTGACTTTTTGCTTTGCATCGGCTGCTCCCTGGTGATCGGTCTGGTACTGGCATTGGGTTATATATACCACAGCCGGTACACCAAGAGCTTTGTGGTCACCCTGGCGCTGCTGCCTGCCGTGGTATGCGTGGTCATTATGCTGGTCAACGGCAATGTGGGTGCCGGTGTTGCCGTAGCGGGCGCTTTCAGCCTTGTCCGCTTCCGCTCTGTTCCCGGTACTGCCAAGGAGATCACCATGCTGTTCTTAGCTATGGGCGCCGGTTTGATCACCGGTATGGGCTACCTTGGCTTTGCTCTTCTGTTTACCCTGATCATGTGTGCACTGTGCGTCCTGTACAATCGCCTGGATCTGGGCTCCCAGAAAAAAGCTGCAGCCTATAAGACACTGAACATCACCATTCCGGAGGATCTGGATTACTCGGATGTATTTGAGCCGATCCTCCAGCAGTACGCATCCACCTACGAACTGGTGCAAGTAAAGACCACAAACATGGGCAGCTTGTTCCGGCTCACCTACAATCTGACCCTGCGGGATACAGGCAAGGAAAAGGAAATGATCGATAAGCTCCGCTGCCGTAACGGCAATCTGGAGATCTCTGTATCCAAACAGGCCACTGCTGTAACCGAGCTGTAAGAAAGGGGACAGAGCAATCATGAAATTCAAAGCCATTCCTGCTTGTCTGCTTACATTGGCCATCCTTCTGGCCGGCTGCAGTCATGAAAGTGTTGATCCAAGCAACGAGCCTGCTTCGGAGTCTACGAAGGATAACACCGGCACGTCTTCTGCTGATTCCACTGATACCGCGACCGTTCCGGCTGATACCTCTGATTTGTTTTCCAGCCGGGATTTTGAAGTCGGCTACGACGAGGACGAAAGCACCGTGATCCAGCTGAATGGCGACACCGCCACCTGCGACGTTGCCAGCGTGCAGATCTCCGGCAGCACCGTCACCATCACCGAGGAAGGCACGTATATCCTCTCCGGAACGCTAAATGATGGCATGATCATCGTCAACACCGAAAAGACCGATAAGGTACAGCTTGTGCTGGATGGGGTAACGATCCACTCTGAGACCTGCGCACCGCTCTACGTGCTGCAGTCTGACAAGGTATTTGTGACCACCACAGACGGAAGCACCAATACGCTTTCCAATGGCGGCACATTCACAGCCATCGATGAAAATAATATTGACGGTGTTATTTACTCCAAAGAGGATCTCACCTTAAACGGCTCCGGTACGCTGGTAGTCACCTCCCCTGCCGGACACGGCATCGTTTCCAAGGACTCACTGACCATCACCAGCGGCAGCTATGATATTGGCTGTGCCTCCCATGCCCTTGCAGGCAAGGATGATGTCTGTATTGCCAGCGGCGACTTCACCATCGTTTCCGGCAAGGACGGTATTCACGGAGAAAATGCCGATGATGCCGCTGCAGGCTTTGTCTATATCGGCAGCGGCACCTACAACATTACCGCCGAGGGCGACGGCATCAGCGCCGCTTCCTATCTGCAGATCGAAGACGGCACATTCCAGATCACCACTGGCGGCGGCAGTGCAAACAGCTCTTCCCAAAGCTCCGACAGCTGGGGCAACTTTATGGGCGGCGGCAGACACCAAGGCGGTCCGGGCATGTCAGGCGGTAACTTCGGCGGCAGTTTTGGAGGAACATCTTCCAACGACACATCCTCAGACAGCACCAGCATCAAGGGTCTCAAAGCCACCGGCGCACTGACCATCAACGGTGGTACCTTCACCATCGACTCTGCCGATGACTCTGTCCATTCCAACGCATCCGTAACGGTCAACGGCGGCACATTCCAAATTGCATCCGGTGATGACGCTTTCCACGCCGAAGAGACTTTGACCATCACGGCAGGAACTGTCAACATCACAGAAAGCTACGAGGGCCTTGAGGGTCTGCACGTCAATGTATCCGGCGGCGATATTACCCTCGTTGCCAGCGACGACGGCCTCAATGCAGCCGGCGGTACCGATTCCAGCGGCTTTACCGGCGGCCGGGACGGTATGTTTGGCGGCGGAATGTCCTCGTCCTCCAACGGCAGCATTACCATCTCCGGCGGTACGCTCCGTGTAACAGCTTCCGGTGACGGCATCGATGCCAACGGTACACTGGAAATTACAGGCGGCTTTACCACCGTCTGCGGTCCTACCCAGGGCGACACAGCCACGCTGGACTACGACATCAGCGCTGTCATCTCCGGCGGCACATTCATCGGCACCGGTGCTTCCGGTATGGCACAGACCTTCAGCGATTCTGAGCAGGGTGTGATCGCTGTCAGCGCCGGTAATCAGTCCGCAGGCACACAGATCACACTGACGGACAAAGATGGCAACACGGTGATCTCCCATGCACCTGAGCTTACCTTCAACGTGATCATCCTCAGCAGTCCCGACATACAGAAGGGCGAGACCTATACGATCACGGTCGGCTCCCTCTCCGGTGATTTCACCGCCAGCTGAATATAGAAAAACGGTGTGACCGAGGTCACACCGTTTTCTATTGCACTGCTTAGTACATACCCTGGCCGCCTGCGGCAGCTGCCATAGCAGCATCAGCAGCGGGGTCGGGCTTATCGACTACCAGAGATTCAGTGGTCAGCACACATGCGGAGATGGATGCGGCATTCTCCAGAGAGGAGCGGGTCACCTTGGTGGGATCCACGATGCCGGCAGCGATCATATCCACATACTGCTCGGTGTAGGCGTTGTAGCCGTAGCCGATCTTCTTGGAGTTCTTGATCTTCTCGTAGACCACGCTTCCGTCCACGCCGGCGTTCTCGGCGATCTGACGGATGGGGGCCTGCAGAGCAACTGCGATGATCTTAGCGCCGGTCTTCTCGTCGCCGGAGAGCTTGGTGATCAGCTTCTCAACAGCAGCGATGGCGTTGACCTGGGCGGTACCGCCGCCTGCCACGATGCCTTCCTCAACGGCGGCACGGGTGGCGTTCAGGGCGTCCTCCACGCGCAGTTTCTTCTCCTTCAT
>CAYVCR010000088.1:0-6098 GCA_964450205.1 uncultured Oscillospiraceae bacterium
CAGGGCAAAGAGGTTGAAATCGATGCCATTTGCGACGGTCACAATGTATTCGTTCCCGGCATCATGGAGCTGGTGGAGCGCACGGGTGTCCATTCCGGCGACTCCATGAGCGTCTATCCGTCCTTCAGCATTTCGGACAAAGTCAAGGGAATCATCCTGCAATACGCCAAGAAGCTGGGCCTGGGCATTGGCATCGTGGGCCTGTTCAATATCCAGTTCATCGTGGACGATCAGGATAATGTTTTTATTATTGAGGTGAACCCCCGCTCCTCCCGTACGGTTCCGTTTCTGTCCAAGGCGACCGGCTATTCTTTGGCCGACATCGCAACGGAGGTTATCTTGGGCAAGACGCTAAAGGAACAGGGATTCTTCGATATTTATCCGGATGAGAAGAAACGCTGGTATGTCAAGGCGCCTGTCTTCTCCTTCAATAAGCTCCGCGGCCTGGATGCCTACCTGTCCCCGGAAATGAAATCCACCGGCGAAGCCATTGGCTATGACGATAAGCTGAACCGCGCTTTGTATAAGGCGCTTCAGGCATCCGGTATGCATCTGCAGAATTATGGTACCGTGCTGGCCACGATTGCGGATAAGGATAAGGAGGAGGCGCTGCCTCTGATCCGCCGCTTCTATAATCTGGGCTTTAATATCCAAGCAACAGAGGGCACGGCCCAATTCCTGAAGAGCAACGGTATTCGCACCCATATTCTGGCGAAGATCAGTGACGGCAGTGACGAGATCCCCGACGCACTGCGTCAGGGGCATATCGCTTACGTCATCAATACCAAAGACCCCGGTACTGATGGATCTGAAAACGATGGTCGTCAGATCCGCCAGATCGCCACGGAAAATAACGTGACGATCTTTACGGCGCTGGATACCGTAAAAGTCCTGCTGGACGTTCTGGAAGAGACAACGCTGACCGTTTCCACCATCGATGCTTAAACACAATGTGGGGGGATATCCCCCACATACATAGATCCAAGGAGTCAAGATGAAACAGGGAATTTTTGAGATCGTTGAAAATACTGCACTGACAGACAGTGTTTACAAAATGATACTGCGGGGAGATACCTCTGCGATTACAGCTCCTGGCCAGTTTGTAAATATCCAACTGGAAGGCCTGTACCTGCGTAGGCCGATTTCTGTTTGTGATGTACAGGGTGATCTGCTGACGATCATCTATAAAGCTGTGGGCAGGGGAACAAAGCAGATGGCCTCCATGAAAACCGGCAAGCTGGATCTGCTGACCGGTCTTGGCAACGGCTATGATCTGTCTCAGGCAGGGGACAAGCCTGTGCTGTTAGGCGGTGGTGTCGGCGTTCCGCCTATGTATCTTCTGGCGAAAGAACTGATGGCACAGGGCAGGACAGTCCGCGTGATCCTTGGCTTCAATACAAAATCTGAGATATTCTATGAAGAAGAATTTAAGGCATTGGGCTGTGACGTGACTGTGTCGACTGTTGACGGCTCCTATGGCCTAAAAGGATTTGTCACGGATGCCCTGAAAAACATGGAATATACCTATTTCTTCACCTGCGGTCCTGAGCCTATGCTGAAGGCGGTATATCAGGCATCTGTTACCTCCGGTCAGATGAGCTTTGAAAAACGTATGGGCTGCGGTTTCGGTGCCTGTATGGGCTGCTCCTGCAAGACCATAACCGGTTATAAACGCATTTGCAAGGAAGGCCCTGTTATGAGGAAGGAGGAGATCCTGTGGGAAAGCTGAGCGTCAACCTCTGTGGAATTGAAATGGATAACCCGGTGATCCCCGCCTCTGGCACCTTTGGCTATGGCTATGAATATGCTGAGCTCTATGATATCAACTGTCTGGGGACCTTCTCTTTTAAGGGAACCACAAAAGACCCCAGATTTGGCAACCCCACGCCCCGCATTGCGGAATGTACAGCCGGTATGATCAATGCCGTAGGCCTGCAGAATCCCGGCGTGGAGGCGGTCATCGGCCAGGAACTACCCAAGCTGAAAACTTGTTTCCACAAGCCAGTTATGGCTAATGTCAGTGGCTTTTCTGTGGATGACTATGCTTACACCTGCGAAAAGTTGGATAATGAAGAGCAGGTAGGCTGGCTTGAAGTCAATGTGAGCTGTCCCAATGTACATGGCGGCGGCATGAGCTTTGGCACTGACCCCAAGGCAGCAGCAGAAGTTACTGCAGCGGTCAAGAAGGTCACCACCAAGCCTGTGATCGTGAAGCTTAGTCCTAATGTAACGGATATCGTTTCTATCGCAAAAGCCTGTGAAGATGCCGGTGCAGACGGTATCAGCCTGATCAATACCATGCTGGGCATGCGCATTGATCTGCGCAGCCGCAAGCCAATTATTGCAAATAAAATGGGCGGCTTCTCCGGCAGTGCCATTTTCCCTGTGGCGGTGCGCATGGTCTACCAGGTCGCCAACGCTGTGAAAGTGCCTGTGGTGGGCATGGGCGGCGTCAGCTGTGCCGAAGATGTGGTGGAGATGATGCTTGCCGGTGCAACGGCTGTGGAAGTGGGCGCAGCCAACCTTATTAACCCCTACATTTGTCGCGATATCATCGAAGACCTGCCCCGGGTTATGGAAGAATATAGAATCAACACATTAAGTGAAATTATAGGAGGCGTAAAGTAATGGGTAAGGACGTAATTATTGCTTGTGATTTTTCCAGCGCAGAGCAGACTTTCCAATTCCTGGACAAGTTTACCGGCAAGAAGCCCTTTGTGAAGATCGGCATGGAGCTGTACTATGCAGAAGGTCCTGCTATCGTCAAGGAGATCAAGGCCCGTGGACACAAGATTTTTTTGGACCTGAAGCTGCATGATATCCCCAACACGGTCAAGAAGGCTATGTCCGTGCTGAGCCGCCTGGATGTGGACATTTGCAACCTGCATGCTGCCGGAACGACCGCCATGATGCAGGGCGCTCTGGAGGGCCTGACCCGTGAAGACGGCAGCCGTCCTCTGCTGATCGCTGTGACCCAGCTGACCTCCACCGACCAGGAGGCTATGGAGCGGGATCTGCTGATCCATGAGCCCATTGACCAGGTCGTCATGCATTATGCAAAGACTGCTAAGAACGCCGGCTTGGACGGTATCGTCTGTTCTCCTCTGGAGGCGGGTAAGGTGCACGACACCTGTGGCAAGGAATTCCTGACGGTTACGCCCGGTGTCCGCTTTGCAGACGGCGATGTGGGCGATCAGAAGCGCGTTATGACCCCTGCACAGGCAAAGCAGATCGGCTCTGACTATATCGTCGTGGGGCGTCCTATTACTGCAGCTGCTGACCCTGTTGCGGCTTATGAGCGTTGCATTGCTGAATTTTGTGACTAAAGAGGGAGAAAAACATGGAAAGCTACAAGAGAGAATTTATCCAGTTTCTGCAGAGTGCAGGTGTGCTGAAGTTCGGTGATTTCACCGCAAAGTCCGGTCGTAAGATCCCGTATTTCATCAATGCCGGTATGATCAAGACTGGCGAGGAGATCGCTAAACTGGGTGAATTTTACGCCAAGGCCTACTTTGAGAAGGTTGGCAATAAAAAGACTGTCCTGTACGGTCCTGCCTACAAGGGTATCTCGATTGCTGTTTCCGCAGCAGTCGCCCTGAGCAAGAATGGCTTGGACGTACCCTTCTTCTTCAACCGCAAAGAGGTCAAGGACCACGGCGAAGGCGGTGTGTTTGTTGGCTACGTTCCCACAGCCGGCGAGGAAGTGGTCATTGTAGAAGATGTGATCACTGCGGGCACTGCAATCCGCGAGAGCATGGCGATCCTCAGTGGCCTGCAGGGAGTAAAGGTGGCAGCTACCTTCGTGATGGTAGACCGTAAGGAAAAGGGCAAGGGCGACAAGGGTGCCATGCAGGAGATCGAGGAAGAATTCGGATTCCCTGTGTACTCTGTTGTCGATGTCTATGATATTATTGAGTACTTGGAAGAGGATGAAGCTAACGCCGAGAATGTTGCGCGCATTAAGAATTATCTGGCCGTGAACGGAGCAAAAGCATGAGAAGTCTGATCGATATTGTGGATTTTTCCGTTGCGGAACTGGATGCGCTGCTGAAGACAGCGTGTGACATCAGCGAGCATCCGGAAAAGTATGCGGAAAGCTGCCATGGCAAGAAGCTTGCAACACTGTTTTTCGAGCCTTCTACCCGTACCCGCTTGAGCTTTGAGGCTGCTATGCTGGAGTTGGGAGGAAGCGTGATCGGCTTCAGCGAAGCCAGCTCTTCCTCAGCAGCGAAAGGCGAGAGCATTGCTGACACTGCCAAAATGATCAGCTGCTATGCAGATATTATGGCTATGCGTCACCCCAAGGAGGGCGCGCCCTACGTGGCGGCCAGAAGTGCAACCATCCCTGTGATCAATGCTGGCGACGGCGGCCATTGTCATCCGACACAGACGCTTGCAGATCTTTTGACGATCTATCGGGAACTTGGCAGACTGGACAACCTGGTGGTTGGCTGCTGCGGCGATTTGAAATATGGCAGAACGGTGCATTCGCTGATCTCTGCGATGAGCCGTTATACAGGCATCAAGGTCGTGCTGATCTCTCCGGAAGAACTGAAGCTGCCGAAGTACGTCAAGTACGAAGTGTTGGAAAAGAACAACATGGAGTATGTGGAGACGACTTCTTTGGAAGAGGCCATTCCGGAACTGGACGTGCTGTATATGACCCGCATTCAGCGCGAACGGTTTGATGATTCTTTAGAGTATGAACGCTTGAAGGACAGTTACGTTCTGACAGCAGAGAAGATGATTCCAGCCAAGCCCACCATGCGTGTTCTGCATCCGCTGCCCCGCGTGAATGAGATCAGTGTAAAGGTGGACGAGGATCCCAGAGCGGCCTATTTCCGCCAGGCACTCAACGGTAAGTACATGCGCATGGCGCTGATCCTGAAGCTTCTGAAGGAGGCGTCTGAAGGCAAGCAAATGGAAGCGGAGGGCGAGGTAGATACTGAGCTCTTTGTTTGCGATAACCCCCGCTGCATCTGCTCTACAGAGCAGGAACTGGCACACAAATTCAAGTGTGTGGATGCTGAGCGCGGCATCTACCGCTGCGTCTACTGTGAAGCGAAAAAAGTATCCAAACGGTAATATCAATGTACAGACCCCCAACGCCTTGTTGGGGGTCTGAAAATTTTTGCCAAACACTGTGAGTTTTGATATAATTATTTCGTGTAACAAGCGAATGGAGGCGAGCGGTATGGTGGATCCCGGTGCAATCAGTTATGAGAAATACTTAAACGGTGATGATCAGGGCATGGCTGAACTGATTCGCTTGTACAGGGATGGCTTGATTTTATACTTGAATGCATATACCGGCAACATCCAGGAAGCAGAAGAACTTGCGATGGATACTTTTGTAAAGCTTGGGATCAATCGTCCCAGGAATCGATCAAAGACAGGCTTTAAGACGTGGCTGTATACCATCGGCAGAAATGTTACGATCGATTATCTCCACAAAAAAAGCAGGCGGAAAGAGGTTTCACTGGATGTGATGAAAGAAATACAGGATGATGAAGCCAGCCTGGAGCAGATATACATCCGTCAGGAACAAAAAATCTTACTGCATCACGTCATACAAAAGCTCTCACCCAATTATCGGCAAGTGCTTTGGTTGATTTATTTTGAAGATCTGACTGCAAAGCAAACAGCTGATGTGATGCGTAAGTCAGTACATAGTGTGGAAGTTACGGTATCGCGTGCCAGGAAAGCACTGAAAGAACAGTTGGAGAAGGAGGGATTTGTTTATGAAGACTTATGAAGAAATGACGACTGTCGTTTTAGCCAGAATAGAAAAAGAACGGACCCCAAGATGGAAAGCGATTTTTGCGGCGATCATAAAACATATTATCACGATGATATTAATCATTATTTTTATTACGCTTGTTTTCTATTTTCTCCAGCGCTATTATCCGCCCGTACCGTGGAGCTTAATCGACTAAAAAGGCGCTGTCTCACTATAAAGGTAAAACTTCCAATTTAGAATCGTAGGGACACCCCTCCGGGGTGTCTGAAACCGAAAAATCGGCACAAATTGTGCCGATTTTTCCTTTTATTGTTTAAAGAATACCACCAGCTGTGCTGGTGGTTCCAAAAAGCTTTAG
>CAYVCR010000089.1:0-6037 GCA_964450205.1 uncultured Oscillospiraceae bacterium
GGTAGTCGAAGCCCAGCTCGTTGTTGGTGCAGTAGGTGATGTCGGCGGCGTAGGCGACCCGGCGCTCGGGGCTCTTCATGCCGGGAATGATCAGACCCACAGTCAGCCCCATGTAACGGTAGACCTTACCCATCCACTCGGAGTCACGCTTGGCCAGATAGTCGTTGACAGTGACCACATGGACGCCCCGGCCGGTCAGGGCATTCAGATAGCAGGGCAAAATGGCCACCAGGGTCTTGCCCTCACCGGTCTTCATTTCTGCGATACGGCCCTGGTGCAGGATGATACCGCCCAGCAGCTGCACCGGATAGGGGCGCATACCCAGCACCCGGTCGGCAGCCTCCCGGATGGCGGCAAAGGCTTCCACCAAAATGTCGTCCAGAGTTTCTCCGTTTGCGAGGCGGGCTTTAAATTCTGCGGTCTTGCCCTTCAGCTGTTCCTCGGAAAGCGTTTTGTATTCCTTCTCCAACGCCAGGATCTTGTCCACGATAGGCTGGATCTTTTTGATCTCCCGGTCAGAGCGGCTGCCAAAAAGTTTTGTGAAAAGTCCCATTCGAAAATCTCCTTTAGGCACTATTTTTGCCATTATAACACAGCTTGCGGAAAAATAATAGAAAATTTTGTGAATTCTCTGCCGGAAGTTAAAGATATAGAAATAATACACAATAGGGAAGAAATGTATCTTGTAATGCTCTTGGTTTTTTGCTATAATCAATATAATTGTAACGAGTATGCACATTTTTGTTGTAACTATTTACAGAAATTTCCAAGGAGATATGGAATTTATGAGAAATGCGCATTTGCTGAATACCGGTTGGGACTTTATATACCATGACGGTTCTGTAACCAAGGTGGATATCCCCCATACCTGGAACGCCAAGGACGGCCAGGACGGCGGCAATGACTACTGGCGCGGTACCAATACCTACCGCAAGACTTTTCCTGCACCGGAATATGATCCTGCGAAAGAGCGGGTGTATCTGCAGTTTGCGGGCGCCAATGCTTCTGCGTCTGTGGAGCTGAACGGCAAGCAGGTCTGTACCCACGACGGTGGCTACTCCACCTTCCGTGCAGACATCACCGATGTTTTGCAGGCGGAAAACAGCCTGAAAGTAGATGTGGATAACTCGGTCAATGACCGGGTCTACCCCCAAAAGGCGGACTTTACCTTCTACGGCGGCATTTACCGGGATGTGACTCTGCTGGTGGTCAATAAGAACCACTTCGATTTGGATTACTTTGGCGGTAACGGTCTGGCAGTCCATGGCGATGTAGAGGGTGCAGACGGTAAGATCTGGGTGCGTACCTGGCACAATGCTGAGGACGGCGCGGTTAAGATCACCCTGAAGGATGCCAATGGCGATCCCGTAGCCCAGGGTGAGGGGACAGACATTCACCTGTCTATCCCCAATGTCCACCTGTGGGACGGCTTGGAAGATCCTTACCTGTATACCTGCGAGGCAGTGCTGGAAGTGGAGGGGCAGGCCTGTGATCAGGTCAGCACCACCTTCGGCGTGCGTACCTTCCGGATGGATCCCAAGGAGGGCTTCTTCCTCAATGGCCGCAGTTATCCGCTCCATGGCGTGTCCCGCCATCAGGACTGGAAGGGCCTGGGCAACGCAATCGGCAAGGAGCAGCATGATACGGACATGGAGCTGATCCGGGAGATGGGTGCCAACACCATCCGCCTTGCCCACTATCAGCACGACCAGTATTTCTACGACCTGTGTGACAAGTACGGTATGGTAGTATGGGCGGAAATTCCCTATATTTCCGAGCACATGCCCAATGGTCGGGAGAATACCATCAGCCAGATGAAAGAGCTGATCGTCCAGAATTACAACCATCCCAGCATCTGTGTGTGGGGTATTTCCAACGAGATCACCATCTCCACCAAGGATAAGAAGGACATGATGGATAACCACCATGTACTGAATGACTTGATCCATGAGATGGACCCCTCCCGTCCCACCACCCTGGCCTGCTATGCAGTCTGCGGCCCCTTCAATAAGGTGGCCCACAAGGTCAGTGATCTGGTCAGCTGGAACTTGTATTTGGGCTGGTATGTGCCGGGTCTGTTCCTGAATAATCTTTGGATCGATTTCTTCCACTGGAAGTATCCCAACCGCTGTCTGGGTTATTCCGAGTACGGCTGTGAGGGTATGCCGAACCTCCACTCTCCCGCGCCTCACCGGGGCGACCACACGGAGGAGTACCAGGCGATCTACCATGAGTACATGCTCAGGTGCTTTGAAAAGCGTCCCTTTATGTGGGCAAACCACATTTGGAATATGTTCGACTTTGCTGCCGATGCCCGAAACCAGGGCGGCGAGCCGGGCATGAACCACAAGGGCTTGGTCACCTTTGACCGGCAGATCAAGAAGGATTCCTTCTATTTGTACAAGGCTTACTGGACCAAGGCACCGATGGTGCACATCAGCGGCAAGCGCTTCCAATACCGTCCGGAAAAGCTCACTACGATCAAGGTCTATTCCACCTGTGATACGGTGTCTTTGTATCTGAACGGTGAGCTGCGGGAGCGGCAGGTGGGCGGTAAGATCTTCAAGTTCCGCATTCCGCTGAAAGAGAATACGAAGGTGGAGGTCGTGGCGGAAGATGTCCGGGATGAGGCGATCTTCCACTTTACCCTCAATCCTATCAGCTCTTATAGACTCAATAAAAAGACCGCCGGCGGCGGCAACTGGACCTAATGCGCTGCAGACGCGTTGTCATATTCAATCTCCGGGAGGAATATCTCATATGAATGAAAATAAAGGCATGAACCGTGCCAAATTCTATCAGCTGGCCCTGTTCCCTATGAACAACGGTGCCACCAACGTGTACTACGTGCTGATCCTTTCCTATATTGCCACCTTCGGCAACAAGGTGCTGGGCCTGGCAATGGTCTTTGCGTCCTTTATGGTCACCGGCATGCGTGTGTTTGACGCTATCACCGACCCCATCATTGGCGCCATCATGGATAAGACCGACGGCAAGTTCGGCAAATTCCGCCCCTTTATGGTGCTGGGCAATGTTGTCATGGCAGTGTCCGTGATCCTTCTGTATATGGTCACGCCGCTGATCCCCACCACCATGATGTGGCTGCGCTATACCCTGTTTATTATCCTGTATGCAGTGTGGGTCATCGGCTACACCTTCCAGACCTCCGTTACCCGCTCTGCGCAGCCTGTTATGACCAACGATCCCAAGCAGCGCCCCCTGTTTACGGTGTTCAACACCATCGCGTCCCTGCTGGGCATGGGCCTGATGCAGGTGCTGGGCATGCTGATGGCCGGCGACGGCTTTGCCGGCGACTACAACGCCAGCTGGTTCCGCATCATGACACCCATCGGTATCGGTATGTCTGTGCTGCTGACTGCTTTGGCAGTCATTGGTATTTGGGAAAAGGACCAGACCAAGTACTTTGGCCTGGGCAGCAAGCAGGAGAAGGTCAAGATCTCCGAATACATCAAGATCGTCAAGGACAACAAGCCTCTGCAGCGGCTGATGGTTGCAGGCGGCGGCTGTAAGCTGGCCCTGTCCATCGCTACCAACCTGACCGTGCTGTGCATGATCTACGGCTGCATGACCCAGTTTGGTGTGATCACCAATGAAGCAGGCGAGCTGGTCAGTCAGAATCGGTATGACTCCCTGAATATGGTCATGATGGTGCTGGGCTACGTGTTCTCTGCACCCTTCTTCCTGCTGACAGTCCGCACCGCCCAGAAGCACGGTCAGAAGAAGTCTCTGATGACCTATGTGCTGGTGGCGCTGATCTGCTACGTAGGCGTTCTGGTCATGCTACTGCTGTGGCGGCAAGGTGACCCGGCCTGGAATCTGAGCCTGTTTGAGGGTACCCTCTTCGGTACGGATTTCAAGTGGACCATCAATCTGTACACGATCTTGTTCACCCTGTTCTTCGGCGTGGGCTACGGCGCTTACTATGCTACTGCCGATATGCCTATTCCCATGGTTGCCGACTGTGCCGACTATGAAACTTACCGCTCCGGTAAGTTCATCCCCGGTATTATGGGCACTCTGTTCAGCCTGGTGGATAAGCTGGTATCCTCTTTGTCTGCTACGGTGGTCTCCATTGCACTGCTGTGTATCGGTATCAAGGACCTGCCCACCAAGGCAACACCCTATGCAGAGGGTATGAACTGGGTAGTCATCGTGCTGTTCTGTATCGTGCCCATGGTGGCATGGGTCCTAACGCTGTGGGCTATGCGGGGTTATGAGCTGGACGGCAAGCGAGTCAAGACGATCCAGGCCGTCAACGCCGCCCGTAAGCAGGCCATCGCCGACGGCATGAGCCAGGAGGAGGCCATGGCCACCATCACCGACGAAACAGTCGGCAGCTAAATAACAATAAAAAATGACCGGTCAAATGACCGGTCATTTTTTGCACTTTAAAGGGAGTTTTCTTCCTGAATAAGCAGCAGATCGGAAATGATGGAGTTGGATACCAGGAAACCGTTGGGTGTCAGCTGCCAGCGGCCATCGAAGGTCTTGTTGGCAAATCCTTGTTCCTTGCAGCGCTCCAGGGCTTTTTCCAGGGGTGCGAAGGGCAGCAGATATTTTTTCTCATATTCCTGAGGGTCCAGACCTGCCACAGTGCGAAGACGCATCATCAGATATTCGCCGGCCCGCTCCCGGGGTGCGATCTCCTGCACATCCTCCAATACCTGTCCGCCGGAGCGGATGCCCTGGATGTAGGCTTTCAGATCCTTGACGATGGTAAAGCGCCGCCCGCCGAAGTCGGAGCTGGCACCGGGGCCAAAGCCAAGGTATTCACCGCCCTGCCAGTATTTCAAATTGTGGCGTGATACATGGCCCTTACGGGAGAAATTGGAAATTTCATACTGGCGGTAGCCGCAGCTGCGCAGGATCTCCACGGCAGCCAGGTACATGTCTGCTTGGGTGTCATCATCCGCCAGATTGCAGAATTCCTGATAGTCATACAGGGGCGTGCCTTCCTCTACCTTCAGACCGTAGCAGCTGATATGCTCGGGCATCAGCTCCAGCACATGCTGCAGTGTTTTCTCCCAGTCCTGCAGGGACTGGCCTGGCAGCCCGTACATCAGATCCAGGGATACGTTTTTGAAGCCCTTTTTCCGGATCCTTTGATAGGCGTTCACCGCCTGGGCGTAGTTATGGGGGCGGCCCAGCTTTTTCAGGATCTCATCGTTGTCGCATTGGACACCCAGACTGACTCGGTTAAAGCCCTCGTTACGCAGTCTTCGCAGCAGCCGGTCGGACACAGAGTCGGGATTGGCTTCAAAGGTGATTTCCGCAGTATTGGACACATCAAAATTCTTGCGGATGGCCGTGAGGATATCAGCCATGCCGTCAGCACCGAAGAAGGTGGGCGTGCCGCCTCCAAAATAAATGGTATCTACCAAATAATTGGGGGCGAGCTGACCGGCTTCCTTGATGTGGGTGCAGATAGCATGCAGGTAGTGATCCATCAGCCGGGGATCTTTGGTGGTCACCGAGTAAAAATCACAGTACTGGCATTTGCTGCGGCAGAAGGGCACGTGAATATAGATCCCCAGAGGGGTTTTGTGTTTGCGGGAAAATAGGGACATAATGACCTCCAAAGGGGAATGTTAGTCTTCGTCGAGTTTGAGGACAGCCATAAATGCTTCGCTGGGAACAGAAACCGTACCGAAGGTGCGCATACGCTTCTTGCCTTCCTTCTGCTTCTCCAGCAGCTTCTTCTTACGGGTGATGTCGCCGCCATAGCACTTGGCCAGCACGTCCTTGCGCAGGGCCTTGATGGTTTCCCGGGCAATGATCTTGCCGCCGATGGCGGCCTGCACCGGGATCTCAAACTGGGCGCGGGGGATGTTTTCCTTCAGCTTTTCGCAGATCTTGCGGGCCCGGGGATAGGCATTGTCCGCAAAGAGAATAAAGCTGAGTGCGTCCACGATCTCGCCGTTGAGCAGGATATCCAGCTTCACCAGGCGGCTGGGACGGTAACCGATCAGCTCATAGTCCAGGCTGCCGTAGCCACGGGTGCGGGATTTCAGCGCGT
>CAYVCR010000090.1:0-6006 GCA_964450205.1 uncultured Oscillospiraceae bacterium
CCCATACCAAAAAGCTTTGCCACGTTGACGATACCGATGCCGCGCAGTTCTACATAGTTGCGGATCAGCTCCGGCGCTGTACCTACAAGGGAGCTTTCCGACACCTTGCGGATCTCCACAGCATCGTCGGCGATCATGCGGTGGCCGCGCTTGAGAAGCTCCACAGCCGCCTCGCTCTTACCCATACCGCTCTCGCCGATGATCAGCAGGCCCTCACCGTAGACCTCCATAAGAACGCCGTGACGGGTGATACGCGGTGCCAAAGCCGCACGCAGGTAAGCAATAATAGATGATACGATAGTAGACGTGGCTTCATGGCTGCGCAGAACGGTCACATTGTGCTTGGCCGCCATCTCCATGCACAGCGGGTCAATAGGATTGTTGCGGGTGATCAGCAGCGCCGGGAACTTATAGGAGAATAACCGGTCAAGGGTGATGGCCCGCTCATCAGGGGTCAGCTTCTGCAGGTAACTGATCTCCACATTACCCATGACCATCAAACGCATGGGCTCAAAATGGTCAAAGTAGCCTGCCAGCTGCAGACCGGGACGGGACAGGTCTGCAACCGTCACACGGATCTTCTCGTAATCGGTGGCAGCGTAAGCCACCTCCAATTTGAATTGGCTAACAAGAGTCGTCAGGGGGACACTGTACATATTGATCATAATGCATTACCTCTTTTATGGGGTATTCTCCACACATTATAGCCGCCGGACGGCCCATAATCAATATCAATTTCAAAAAACAAAAAATTTTTGCAAAAAACACTTGCTTTTTCTTTCAATCTCTGCTATTATATGCAAGCGCCTGTTTAGGGCGTACTATGCGAGCCATTAACAGCGGATAGGAGGTGCAGTGATGGCGAAGTGTGATTATTGTGGTAAGGGCGTTACCTTCGGTATTAAGGTCTCCCACTCCCACAGACGTTCCAACCGTACCTGGAAGCCCAATGTTAAGCGGGTCAAGGCCATTGTCAACGGTACTCCGTGCCATGTGTACGCATGTACTAGATGCCTCCGCTCCAACAAGGTTGAGCGCGCTGTCTGATTACCGGCAAAGTATCGCGGCATTGCTTAGGCAATGCCGCTTTTTGCTGCCCATAAGCACACCCCGGGTCTATGACCCGGGGCATGTTGTATTATATATCAAGCAGTTGTTTCTTTTTTTCTTCAAATTCTTCTTGAGTAATCACGCCGGAATCATATAATTCCTTGTATTGCAAAATTTCATCCGCATTATTGCGAGGTGCTACCTGATAGACATAAAGATTTTCCTTTGATTCTATGTGTGCCCACACAAGAGTAATGATCCATGCAACGACAGTCCATGCCGTGAAAATATTTAATATATAAATTGCACGAACATTGCGATGATCTCGCTTATGTGCGATTCGATAAGGAAGAAAATAAAGAAAAACAATCAAAAAACTAAGACCCAAAAGCGCAAGGCCAATAATAATATACACAAAGGTCTCAAGTTCGTCAGTAAAAATGATTTTGAGGATCAATAGTGGGATAAAAGTATAAATGCATTGATAAGTGACGGTAGCAATTATGTAAGAAGGATAATAACCGCGTTTGCTTTTGATCCATCCTTTCTTTAGCGCGACAATACTTAACACAATCAACGCAGCCAGTATCCAAAGAATTATTGTGACTGGGGAAATTCTTGATTCTTGATATTGTCCAGTAAGGAACGGCAAAACTGTTTGCAACATAACACATATCTCCTTTAAAATAAAAAGTGCGCAGCAGAAGCTGCGCACGAAAAACACATACTCCTGCTTGCGCCACACAAGTTTGACTACCCACAAGAGAATGCCAAATAAGGAGATGTGTTTTTACCGAAAATAAAAACACTTCTCCTGTGGGCAACCAATCATTTACTTGTGTGGCAAAATCATTGTAGCATATAAAAACAGATATTGCAAGTTAATTGCAAGCGAATGCATACACACAACAGAAAACAACAGAGAACGGATTACCACGGGCGCGAGCGCCCTTGCAATGACAGAGGAAAGAACGATACCGAGTGCGTAGGGACGATCTTTGATCACCTGCGGGCGGTCGCAGACCGCCCCTACTTTCGACGCCGGAAAAATAATTGTCCATTCTCTATTATCCCACCGGTAACATCTTTCGAAAGTACGGTGCAGTTAGATAATAGATAAGAGATAACAGATAATAGTGAAATGCGAAAGGGCGGACACGAGGTCCGCCCCAACATTTGATTTATTCGGTTCGCAGGGCGACGACGGGGTCTTTCTTGGCGGCGCTGCGGGAGGGGATCAGACCCGACAGCAGCGTCAGCAGCACGCTGATACCAACCAGCACCAACGCAGCCTCTACGGGCAGGAAGGCGCGCAGGGTTTCGATCTTGGTAAAGTATTGGATAATGGCATTGATGGGAATGCACAAAAGCCACGTCAGTCCCACGCCGATCACACCCGAGGCAAAGCCTATGATAATCGTTTCTGCGTTGAACATACTGGACACATTGGCCTTGGAAGCGCCGATGGCCCGCAAAATGCCGATCTCCTTAGTGCGCTCCTGGACGGAGATCAGGGTGATCACGCCGATCATAATAGAAGACACCACCAGAGAAATGGACACGAAAGCGATCAGCACGTAGCTGATGGCATTGATGATAGTGGTCACAGAGGACATGATCAGGCCTACATAGTCCGTATAATGGATCCGCTTCAGCTCTTCCACAGACGCATTGTAATCGGCAATATACTCCTCCACCAGGTCCTTGTTTTCAAAGCTGGAGGCGTAGAGGTTGACGGTAGCCGGGCTGTCCAGATCCACCAGGCCCAGCATTTCCAGATTCTCCTCCAGCGTGGCCTCGGAGAATTCCGGCACCTCGTCATAGAATTGTACGCACTGCTCGGTGGTATAATCCGGCATAGCTGCATCCAGAGCCGCTGCCAGCTGGGCAGGCTCCATCATGGAGGTCTGCTGCACGACCTGCGCGGCGGTCTGGGCCTTGACCTGCTCGGCGACCATTTGGCCGTAGATCTCGATGACCTCTTCATTGGTCATGTTCCCGGTGTAGGCACGGATATCCGCCTCGTTCACGCCCATCTGCTGCTGGAGCACCTGTACCAGCGTCTCCTCCAGCTCAGCACGGCTCTTGCCTTCGGTGGCCTGAGCCACAGCGGCATCCAGCTGCTCCTGAGAAGGAATGGACAGGATCTTCACATAAGCAGCCGCTTTTTCGATCTGATTCAGGCCGTCGATATAGGTGCGGAACTCCGCTTCGATCTCCTCGTCAGTCATAGCTGCGGTGTCAGCCTTGAAGGGCAGGCCGGTGAAAACATCCGTACCCGTTGACTCCTGCTGGGCAAGCAGCGCATCAGATTCCTCGGCTGCATTGATCACATGCTCGGTCAGGGCCTTGGTGTAGGCGATGGTACCGTTCAGCATAGCAGAAGCCGCGTTCTCGTTGGGCCGGAGGATACCGGTCACCTTCAGGTCCATGCCGTTATCATACAGGTAGCGCAGGCCGGCTTCTGTATCCCGCAGGTCCGTGTACAGGCCCGTGTTCTCGTCCAGGCTGTAGCAGTCGGAATTGAGGACCACCCGGAAGGTCATGCCGCAGATCTCCTCGTAGGACCACTTTTTCTGGGAGGTTTCGATCTCGGTGCCATTCTTCACTGCCTGCAGGACCGCATCGATCTCATCCTTGGACTCCAGGCCCAGAGCATACAGGGTCATGTCGTCCAGCTCATTATTCTCGTCCACCACCAGGACGATCTCGTCATAATCATTGGGCCAGCTGCCGTAGATCAGGTCATACTGGTTTTCAAGCAGCGGGCTGATCAGGCTGCCGTCCTTGCCGCTGAGCATCTCACACCACAGACTGACCGAGGTGCCGGGCGTCATGGACATCATAGAGTTGCTGTTCATGGCAGACATACTCATCGTCTCGGCCATGGAAGTGCCGAAATTTTCAGCGATGGCTTCCGTTAGAAGCTCCCGGGTATCGGAACGGATGATCGTGTCATCCACATTCTTGGTGTAGACCAGCAGGTCCAGGTCATAGGTATAGCTGACACCGGACAACGCATCCTTCAGGCCGCCATCCTCTTCCTTGGCCAGTTCTTCTTCAATATAAGCCTTGAAGGACTCCAGGTCATTTTCCGTGGATTCGATATTATTGAGGGCGTTAAACATGTCGAACATCACGGACTGGGAATAGATCGCATCCTTTTCATGGGTATCTGCCGTATCCGACGCCACGCCCATGAAGGTCTGCATCAGGGTGGTCACATCCAGAGTGGTGGCCTCAATGGTCAGCGGATAAGAGGACAGGGTATCCTCCTGCACGGAATTGATATAGGCCGTCGTGCCCTGGGAGACCGCATAGATCAAGGCGATACCGATAATACCGATAGAGCCCGCAAAGGATGTAAGGATCGTACGGCCCTTCTTGGTGAACAGGTTGTTCAGGGACAGGCCGAAGGAGGTAAACAGCGACATGGAGGGCATTTTCTTTTTGGTCTTGGCCGCTGCCTTCTTTGCGTCCTTCTCCAGGCAGGTCTGGAGTTCTTCGTCGCTCAAGGGGTTGGAGTCGCCGGTGATCACGCCGTCGAGCATATTGATGGTACGGGTGGCATACCGCGCCGCCAGGTCCGGGTTATGGGTGACCATGATGACCAGGCGGTCACGGGATACTTCCTTCAGGATATCCATGACCTGCACGCTGGTTTCCGTATCCAGTGCGCCGGTCGGCTCGTCGGCCAGAATAATATCCGGATTGTTGACCAATGCGCGAGCAATGGCCACACGCTGCATCTGACCGCCGGACATCTCACCGGGGCGCTTACGCAGCTGATCGCCCAGGCCAACCTGCTCCAGGGCCTCCCTGGCCCGGCGGCGGCGCTCCTTCCGGGACACACCGGACAGGGACAGGGCCAGCTCCACATTCCGGAGCACGGTTTGGTGCGGGATCAGATTATAGCTTTGGAACACGAAGCCGATGGAATGGTTTCGGTAGGTATCCCAGTCCCGATCCTTGAAGTTTTTGGTTGAGGTACCATCAATGATCAGGTCTCCGTCGGTATACTGGTCGAGGCCGCCGATAATATTGAGCATGGTGGTTTTGCCGCAGCCGGACTGGCCCAAAATGGCCACAAACTCACTTTCGCGGAAGCTCAGACTCACTCCCCGCAGGGCGCGGACGGTATTATCGCCTTCGGCATAGTTTTTCTTGATGTTTTTCAGTTGAAGCATGGGTATCTTCCTTTCCGGGAATTGCACTGTTTGAATATGTAAAACAGCATATCATTTAAAGTATATTTAAGCAATGAATAAGCTGTGAATTTTTTATGAAAGCACAAAAAAAGAGAGAGTCTCCCCTCTCTTTTTATGCTTTATTTCTGTTTGCCTTTGCCAAATAAGTTGGTCTTGCGCTCCTGGCCCTTCACAAGGCGGGCGATATTGCCCCGGTGCATGAAAATGGTCAGGCTGCCCATCAGGATACCGCCGAGCATCACATACAGGTTGTCGTAGTGGAAGATAGCAAAGCAGACGGCAAAGGTCAGCGCTGCCAAAATCGATGCCAAGGACACGTACTTGGTAATAGCATAAACCAAAATGAATACGCCCAAAATGATCAGCGCGATCCGCCAGTCTACCACCACAGCCACAAAAAGGCCGCAAAGAATGCCCTTGCCGCCCTTGAAGCCAAGGAGCGCAGGAAATGCGTGACCCAGCATAACGCACAGGCCGCCCAGAGTCATGCCGATCAGCTGGCAGTCGTAGGGCTTCAGCAGCAGACCGCCCACCAGGCAGGCCACCACCGTCTTACCTGCGTCGACAGCAAGCACAGCAAGGCCCTTGACTGCGCCGTAATTGCGGACGAAGTTGGTCAGGCCCGCGTTACCGCTGCCGTGCTTACGCACATCGTCATTGGCCAGCAGCGCGGACATACACACAGCGCCGTTCAGGTTGCCCAGCAGGTAGGCCGCCAGCACAGCGATCAGGATCGAATACCACATGC
>CAYVCR010000091.1:0-5961 GCA_964450205.1 uncultured Oscillospiraceae bacterium
AGGTGCTGAAGGCTCACCGCCGCACCACCCTGGAGCCCATGAACGCTTACGAGCGCCATGTGATCCATGCCACCCTGCAGGACACCGACCGCATCACCACCTACTCCGTCGGCACCGAGCCCAACCGCCGCGTCGTCATCGAGTACGTCAGATAACAAAAAATATCCGCCTCTTGAGAGGCGGATATTTTTTATCGGATGAAGGATGTGGTCAACGTGGTGCTCCAGTCTTCTCCGGGAGCAAGCACCGCTGCGGCAGGCTTTTCCTCCCAACGGCTGCTACCGCTGACGGGACTGGGTATGCTGTTCCAGGGCTCAATGCACACAAACTGCGGTACACCGGGTTTGCTCCAAATCAGCACAAACGGGAAATTCTTGATGCTGCAAACTACACCGCGGCCGGTTTCCTTTTCGTAAAGGCCCAGGGTGTGGGAGGACAGGCCGGTCATACAGTGGCTGTCGGCAGCAAACAGGCTTTCGTCCAGCGGGATGCTTTGGATATTTTTTCCCAGATAATAGGTCTTGTCACCGATCAGACCGCCGTTGGAAGTATCCAGGCACAGGGGAGATTCCACATTGTCAAATCGCAGCTCATAATCTTCATAGGTATGCCCGCTGTCGAAAGGCATCCGGAACGCCGGGTGGAAACCAATGCCAAAGGGCATCTCCGCATCATCCCTGTTTTCCACCGTTAGGGTGTGGTGCACCGTGTCGCCTTCCAGGGTGAAAGTAGAGCGCAAACAAAACCGATAGGGCCACAGAGTAAGGGTGTCCGCGCTGTCCGTCAGCTCTAACTCCAGTGTGTTTTCACTATGTATCAAAAGCGTATGCTCCATCAACCGGGCAAAGCCGTGCTGGGCGCAGTTTTCGATCCGTTGACTCTTGGCTTCCATCGCGCCGTCTTTCAGCTTACCGGTGTAAGGAAACAGGATCGGTGCATAATAGCCCCAGACTGCCGGATCTGCCTGCCACATATGCTCCGTGCCGTCACTTTTTCGAATCACACTTTTCAGCTGTGCGCCGTGGGTGGTCACCGTAACCTTCAGAAATTCATTTTCAATCGTAATATCCATTTATGCCACCAAACTCTTGATCAAGAAGTAGATCAGCACCAGAACACCCAGGCCGATCCGGTAGAAGCCGAATACGCTGAAGCTGTGCTTGCGCACATATTCCATCAGGCCCTTGATGACCACCAGGCTCACAATAAAAGAAACCACGCAGCCAACGATCAGCACGGCGATCTCCGTGCCGGTGGCAGAAACCCCGGAGAGCATGAATTTCAACAGCTTCAGCGCGCTGGCACCCAGCATGGTGGGGATCGCCAGGAAGAAGGAGAACTCTGCACCTGCACCGCGGCCAACGCCCAAAATGATGGCACCCAAAATGGTTGCACCGGAACGGGAAGTGCCGGGGATCAGGCTTAAGCACTGGAAGCAGCCGATCAGGATCGCAGTACGGTAATCGATATCATACACACTTTTGATCCGCAGTATCCGGCCCTTATTGAGCTTCTCCACAAACAGGAAGGCTACACCGTACAGGATCAGCGTGATAGCCACCACTACGTAGTTGTACAGGTGTGCATCCATCCAGTCGTCCAGCAGCAGACCGATGATCGCCGAAGGCAGCACCGCCACGATGACCTTCAACCACAGCTGCCAGGTATTATTCTTCTGTACCGCCGTTTTCTTTTGAGAGAAGGGATTGAGCTTATGGAAGAAAAGCAGGATCACCGCCAGGATGGCACCTAGCTGGATTACCACTTCGAACATCTCCATAAACTCGGCAGAAACTTTCAGCTTGACAAATTCGTCCAGCAAAATAATATGTCCCGTTGAAGATACAGGCAGCCATTCCGTAATGCCCTCCACGATGCCGAAAAGGATCGCTTTTAGTATTTCAATAAAGGTATCCATATGTAACTTCCTTTCTTGCTTGTACGCATATCATACCGCAACCCGCTGTTTTTTACAAGAGAAAATTGACTGTTAACATTTTGCCCCCGTAGTCTTTACAATTTGTTCACTCAGAACGGGCTTTTTAGTATATAATAAGTAAAAACGAAACTATACCGAGGAGGCGCTAATTATGGCTGTTTCTGTTCTGATCGTAGAAGACGATAAAAATATCCAAAGCCTGCTGCAGATGTATCTGGAAAAGGAGGGCTACGCCGTGACCGTTGCAGATGACGGCAGCCAGGGTCTGACTAAGTTCCGGGCCATCAAGCCCGACCTGGTGCTGTTGGACGTGATGATGCCTGTCATGGACGGCTGGACCGTGTGTAAAATGATCCGCGCCGAAAACCAGACCCCCATCATCATGCTCACCGCTAAAAGCGAAACTGACGACAAGGTCACCGGCCTGAAATACGGTGCTGACGACTATATCACCAAGCCCTTTGAAATGAAAGAGGTCCTGGCCCGCATTGAAGCTGTACTGCGCCGTACTGACCGGAGCATCAGCGAACAGAAGGCCCGCCGCCTGGTCTTTGATAAGCTCGTTATCGATATGGATGCTTTTGAGCTGACCGTGAACGGCAAGAAGGTGGATACCCCTCCCAAAGAAATGGATCTGCTGTTCTATCTGGCCTCCTCTCCCAACCGGGTCTATACCCGCAACCAGCTGCTGGACGAGGTTTGGGGCTTTGACTACTTTGGCGACTCCCGCACAGTAGATGTCCACGTCAAACGTCTGCGTGAGAAGCTGGAGGGTGTCAGCGAAGGCTGGAGCCTGAAAACCGTTTGGGGCGTAGGCTATAAGTTCGAGGTGCTGTAAGCTATGAAAACGACCTTCAGCCGCACTTTTTTCCCTGCTGTCATTGTTTTTTTGGTGGCGCTGCTGCTGTTGGGTACTTCCTTTCAGATCCTGGTACGGGATTACCTGAACGACCATGCGATTGAGGGCTTGGAAAACGATGCCACCATTATTGGTGCTTTGGCCTCTGCCTATTACGTGGAGGATGCTGTGTCCAGTCAGAATTTTCTGGTCAACCTGTCTGTGGCCTCCCAGGTGTCCGGCGCAGATGCCGTGATCTGTGACATAAATGGCCGCTTGATCCTGTGTTCTGATTCCCCAATGGGCTGTCAGCACCAGGGCTGGATCATTGAACAGGATTATCTGCAGCAGGTGCTCACCTCGGGAAAAGTGGCCAAAACCGGCAAGATCGAAGCCCTTTATTCAGACACACGGTATGTGGTCAGTATTCCCTTCACGGACTCCGCTGACCAGGCGGTTGGCATTATCATCGTATCCTCCCCCATGACCCAAACTTTGAATATTCTGAATCGTATGTCCCGGATCTATCAGACGGTTTCCATCCTGGTCGTGATGGTTTCTGTTATTCTGATGACTTTCCTGGCAAAGCGAGTCAGCAGTCCCCTGCAGGAAATGGCGCGTACCGCCAGTGACTTTGGGCATGGCCGGCTGGATGCCCGGGTCAAGGTCCTTGAAAAATATCCTGATGACATCAAGGAGCTGGCCATCTCCTTCAATAATATGGCCTCCTCCCTGCAGAAAAGTGAGTATCAGCGCCAGGAATTTGTGACCAACGTATCCCATGAATTAAAAACCCCTATGACCACCATCGGCGGTTATGTGGACGGTATGCTGGACGGCACGATCCCCCAGGAGCAGCATCGGCAGTATATGCAGATCGTTTCTGACGAGACCAAGCGGCTAAGCCGCCTGGTGCGCAGCATGCTGGATATTTCTCAGCTGCAGGATCAGGCGATTCCTGAAGACAGAAAGACCCGCTTTGATCTGTGTGAATGCGCCGGGCGGGTGCTCATCACCTTTGAGCAGAAGATCAACGCAAAAAACTTGAATGTGCAGGTAGATATGCCGGATTTCCCAGTGTTTACCAACGCCGCACAGGAGAATATCACCCAGGTCATTTACAACCTTGTGGACAACGCAGTCAAATTCTGTCCCGAGGGCGGACTTCTGCAGCTGTCCATCAAACCTGCAGGCAATAAGGTCTATGTTTCTGTGGCCAACAACGGCGAAACGATCCCGCCGGAGGAGCTGCCCCTGGTTTTTGAGCGATTCCACAAGCTGGATAAGAGCCGCTCCCAAAACCGGGACGGCTGGGGGCTTGGCCTGTATATCGTGCGTACCATCATTGGCAGCCACGGCGAGGATATCTCTGTCAGCAGTAAAGATGGCAAGACCGCCTTTACCTTCACCCTGCCCTTTGTAAATTAACATTTTTCGTGAGGTTTCTATGAACGACAAGTACGGCAAAACTGAATATTCCATTCAGCAAGAGCCGTCCACCTATCAGACCGGCTCCACCAAGCCGCCCAAAAGCTATATGGGCATCATCCTTGTGCTGTTGGGAATGGTGATCTTTTTAGGTGGCATCGTGGCCGCCCTGGGCCTGACCAATATCCGTCTGTTTCAAGCGTTGTCCAACCAGACGGAAACAGAACCCAACGCCATTGACTTCTCTCATGCAGACAGTCAGCAGGTCGCAGAAGAAGCCAAACAGACCGGCCTTGGCTTTCGCGGCGAAACAGTATCAGAATTTTGGCATACCTACCACCAGCTTCCCAGAGGCATTTTTATCCAGTCTGTGGATGAAGACAGCGATGCCGCCCGCCAGGGCGTACTCCCCGGCGATATTCTGATCCGGGTAAACGGCACCCAAGTCACAGCCATCGAAGATCTTCCGCCCCTGCTGGAAGACAATGGCTCTGAAACGGTAGATATCGTGCTCTACCGAAATCAAGGCCAGATCACTCTGCGTATCCATCCTGCAGAATAGAAAGAGACGATCAAATATGGAAATGATCTACCGTAAACAATTTCATATCACCGATCTGCATCTGGACTGTTTTCAGCGGCTCAAGCCCTCGGTGCTTCTGTACTTCGCCCAGGAGGTAGCCACCGATCATGCTGCCATGCTGGGTACCGACTGGAACACCTTGTCAGAAAAGCATCTTTTCTGGGCAGTGATCCGCCATAAGGTCCAGATCACCCGTCTGCCTGTGTCCGGTGAGACCATTACTGTGGAGACCTGGCCTCTGCCAGCCACACGGGTAGCTTATCCCCGCGCCACCATCGCATATGATGAAGCGGGTAAGGAGCTGTTCCGTACAATGGCCCTGTGGGTACTGATGGACACCCAGACCCGTGCCATGGTCCTTCCCGGCAAGAGCGGTGTAGATGTACCGGGTATCGAGCGGGGCCTGGAGGCAGACACACCCAGCTCCATTGTACCAAAGCCTCTGGCCAACACCGTCGGCCACATGGTTGGTTATTCCTTGCTGGACCGCAACAGCCATATGAACAACACCCGCTACTTAGATTGGGTCGACGACCTGCTGCCCAGTGCTTTTCACAAGGATCATCCGGCAAAGGAATTGACCGTATGCTACTTATCGGAGGCCAAGGAAGGCCAGCATATCACCCTGGATTGGGAGCTGTCTGAGAATGGTCTTTTGTCCGTGGAGACCCACCGGCAGAAGGAGGACGATTCCGGCAAGCGGGAACGGGTGTTCGCAGCTCACGTACAGTTTTAAGCCCTGTTTCTTAGTTGTTCTGTAAACTAAAAACTTTTTCCACAGGATGAGGAAAAATCCACACAAAAACCTGTCTACCCCCTGCAAATGCCCGGTTTGCAGGGGGATTTTCCGGGTTTTGCTGTGGAAAACCCTGTGGATAATGTGGAAAACTCCCTTACCAAAAAAGCAGAAAAAAGGGGCATTTTAAAAGTTTATGTAAACTAACATTCTGTCACTTCACGTTTCGGTTTTTTCCATCTCTTTATGATAAAATATGCCCCGGCAGCAACCGCTGCCGGGGCACGTTTTAGGTTATGGAATTACAGCTGGGGGCCAGCGGCGACCAGAGCCTTGCCCTCGTCGTTGCCGGTGTACTTGGCAAAGTTCTTGATGAAGCGGGCAGACAGATCCTTGGCCTTGGTCTCCCACTCAGCAGCGTCGGCATAGGTATCGCG
>CAYVCR010000092.1:0-5930 GCA_964450205.1 uncultured Oscillospiraceae bacterium
GGCTTTCGCCGTAATATCGTTTGTGCGTAGCACTACACTTTTTGCCGAAGGCAACATCATTTTGTGTCCGCAAGCAGACAATGATATTCTCACTCTGCTCGAAATGATGTTGACCGCAAACGGTCAAATGATGTTATGCCCTGCGGACATAAACACAAAAAGAAACACTTCCCCAACGGAAGTGTTTCTTTTTGGAGCTAGTGACCTGACTCGAACAGGCGACCTTCTCATTACGAGTGAGATGCACTACCGACTGTGCTACACTAGCATATATTCTTTTTTAGCTAGGTTATTATAGCTATTATTTCCGGGAAAGTCAACTGCTTTTTACGAATTCCTTCACGTGGAAAAAAGGCAAAAATAATGCTTGACAAATTGCGGCAAATGGAGTAATATACACAAGCTGGCTTAATTTGTAGCCTTATTTGGAGAAGTCGCGTAGCTGGCCGAGCGCGCACGATTGGAAATCGTGTATACCCCAAAAGGGTATCGAGGGTTCAAATCCCTCCTTCTCCGCCAAGAGCCACACCTTCTGGTGTGGCTCTTTTTTTATTTACAAATGAAATACCGTTATGCTATAATTACCTTATCCTTACAGAAATGAGGTCGTACATTATGAAACGTTATGCAATTTACGGTGCCGGTTCTCTGGGCACTGTCCTTGGTGCCTACATTACTAAAAACGGCGGTCAGATCGATCTGATCAACCGGAACCAGGCTCATATTGCCGCTCTGCGGCAAAACGGCGCAAGGATCACCGGAACTGTAGATATGACTGTCCCGGTCACCGCGATTACGCCTGACGAGATGTCCGGTCAGTACGACGTGATCCTGCTGATGACCAAGCAGCTTCACAACGCCGAGGTCGTCACCAAGCTGAAAGAGCATCTTGCTGCCGACGGTGTCATCGTCACCTTGCAGAACGGTCTGCCTGAACCCGGCATTGCAGAGATCGTCGGCGCTGACCGCACCATGGGCTGTACTGTCGAGTGGGGCGCTACCCTTTCCGAGCCCGGTGTTTGTGTGCTGACAAGCGAGCCGGACAGTCTTTCATTCCACATGGGCACGATGGAGGGCATCTCCCAGGCTCAGTTCGACATGGTCAAGACCCTGCTGGAGCTGATGTGTCCCGTCCACGAGGAAGAGAACCTGATGGGCGCACGCTGGTCCAAGCTGCTGATCAACGCCACTTTCTCCGGCCTCGGCACTGTGGTCGGCGGCACCTTTGGCAACGTTTCTGAGGATAAAGCTGCCCGGATGGTGGCTCTGGCCTGCATGAAGGAGTGCATTGACGTGGGCCACGCAGCCGGTGTGACCTTTGCGCCTGTGCAGGGCAAGAATATCACAAAGCTGTTCTACTACAAGAACGGCTTCAAAAAAGCCATTGCTTCTCTGTTGGTCCCTGTCGCCATGAAGAAGCATCGCAGCATCGAGCCCTCTATGCTGCAGGATATCAAGCATGGCAAACCTTGTGAGATTGAAGCGATCAACGGTGTCATTTGCCAGTGGGGTCGTAAATGCAAAGTCTCAACTCCTGTCAATGACCGAATTGTGGAAATCGTCAAAAAAATTGAGGGCGGCGAATTGAAGCCTCAGATGTCAAACATTGAGCTGTTCAATGACCTTATAAAATGAATCTAACACTGCACAAATTTTTAGACAAGCACCGCAAATCTGCTAAGTTATGGCTTAAATTGCTTGTTTTCGCCCTTATTATCTTGCTGGGTATTCTTTTAGGGTATGGATCCGAATGGCTGGAGTACAGCACTTATGCCATCACAAATGACATTCTCCGCGGACTCCAACGGGTACTTAACAATTTTTCCGTTTGGATTTTTATTACAACACTAATCGCATATTTCAGTTGGGGGCCAGTTTCCTCGGGCTTGTATACATTTGGTTTCTTAGTCGCAATGTGTATTGCATACTTCATACCAAAGCACATGCATTACGGCTACTCTGTTGATCTCCAGCTGCTTATGTGGATTGTGATCGCCTTTGTTTCCATTGCTGCAGCAATAATGATTTGGTTTTCTCGTGCAGACGGTTGGTTTGGTATTGTTGTCAAAGCGTTTCCTATAGCAGCAATTCTCTCTGAATTCTGTTATACCGTCTATTATCTGATTGATTACACAAAGCCAATCCCCGGAAGACCTGTGGAACCGCTCAAATGGTTATTACAAACGGACTGTGCGATTCAACTTAGCTTCTATCTGCTTTTTATGATCGTCCTGGTATTTGCATTGGAAAAGCGCAAAAAGCAGCGCCTTTACATTAGCTTGACAGCATTCAGTTTTGGCACTGTGATTTTAGCGGTTCTTATTCTCTTATTTCATAAATAGCCAACAATTGCCACCTCATCCTTTTGGAGAGGTGGCAATTGCCATTATTCAGCATCGCATTCAAGTATCATTCGCAACGCCGCCTCAACAGCCTGCGAACGGACATCTTCTCTGTCGCCGGCGAATTGGAATTGCTTAACCAATGTCTTTGACCGGCTCTCATAACCGATATAGACCGTGCCAACTTCATGGCCGAATTCGTCTCCACCGGGGCCGGCAAGACCAGTAACAGAAACTGCTATGTCCGCTTTCAGCAGCTTTCTGACACCGGAGGCCATATAACCGGCCACAGGCCAGGATACCGCGCCGTACTTCTCAAGTACTTCCCTGTCCACATCCAGCACGTTTTCCTTGACCCAATTGGTATAGCAGATCACGCCACCTTTGTAGACCTCAGAACTGCCCGGGATCCCAGTCAGCGCCGCACCGATCCCACCGCCGGTACAGCTTTCCGCTGTCACCAATGTTTTACCCTGCAATACTTGCAACACATGCCGGCAGAGATCATTCATAGTATTTCACCGCAATCTTTTCGACATTCTGCAGTGCATCCTGGATAAGCGCTTCCCTATCAAGTTTTCTCTCTGCATGGAGAAGCTGACTCAGGGTCGGTTTCGTCTTGGGGTGCTTGGGAGTAAATACGGTACAGCAATCCTCGTACGGCAAAATAGAAGTTTCCAATGTCCCAATCTTACGTGCAATCGTAACGATTTCTTCCTTATCCATACCGATCAGCGGCATAAATACAGGAATGTCTACGACCGCACCGGTCACAGCCATCGCCTGCATGGTCTGGCTGGCCACCTGGCCCAGGTTTTCACCGGTGATCAGCGCGCCGCAGCCATCATCCATTGCAATGCGCTGGGAGATCTCCATCATAAAACGCCGCATGATCAATGTGAAAAATTCCTCCGGGCAATTATCGCGGATAGCTTCCTGAATCTTGGTAAAGCCGACCACATTGACGGTCATTCTGCCGCAATACCGCGTGACGAGTCTTGCCAGTTCCAGTACCTTGTCTTTTGCAAGCTGAGAAGTATATGGATAGGAGAAGAAATGAACGCATTCCACCTCCACGCCGCGCTTAGCGATCATATAAGCCGCAACAGGAGAATCAATACCGCCGCTGAGCAGGCACATGGCTCTGCCGCCAACACCTGTGGGCAGACCGCCTGCGCCCGGTTCTGCAGGGCCATGGACATACGCCGCCATATCACGCACCTCAACGAAAACCGTATAGGCAGGGTGGTGCACATCCACACGGCAGGACGGATGTGCCTCAGCAAGGCGGCCGCCGATTTCCTGGGAAATCCCAATGCTTGTAAGTGGGAAAGTCTTATCGGAACGTTTGGATTCCACTTTAAAGGATTCGGCACAATCGAGATCCTCACCCAGATATTCTTCAATTGCGTTAAAGATGCTGTCCAGATTCTTTTCACAGGCACGGCAGCGGCAAAGACTCACCAGACCGAAAATCGTATGGCACGCATCCCAGGCACCATCCATATCTGCCAAATCGTCCATAGGCTCCACGTAGACTGTAGATTGCATCAGATACACGTCAAAATTACCGTACGGTTTCATTCTACGGCGTACATTCTGACGCAGCTTATCCTCAAACTGGCGCTTATTGGCTCCCTTGAGCACGATTTCGCCAAGCTTCAGCAAAAAGATTTCTTTCACTTCATTACCCTCACATTATCAAATATTCACCGTTCTGTATTGGATCGCCTCTGCCAGGTGATCAGCAGTAATATTGGGACTTCCATCCAAGTCGGCAATCGTTCTTGCGACTTTCAGGATCCGGTCATAGCTTCTAGCCGTCAAACCGAAGACATCAAACGCCTGTTTCATCAGATCCGCGCCCTCATCATCGATCACACAGTAATATCGCAGATCTGTAGCGTCCATGCTGCCATTACACATGCCACTCTGTTCGCCAAAGCGCCTATTTTGTATTTTGCGTGCAGTATTGACACGCTCGCGAATATCGGCCGACGGCTCTGCTTCCCTTCGTTCTCGCAGATTCTCAAAATTCACAGCCGGGACTTCCACAATAATATCAATACGATCCAGCAGTGGGCCAGAGATCCTGCTGCGGTAATTTTGTACTGACTGCTCCGTACAGGTACACCTTCCGGATATGTCGCCATACCAGCCGCATTTACACGGATTCATTGCGCAGATCAGCATGAAATCCGCAGGATATGTGACAGCGCCCGAAACACGCGCAATCGTGACCTGCCTGTCCTCCAACGGCTGCCGCATCAGATCCAACGTATCTTTCTTAAACTCCGGCAGCTCATCCAAAAACAGCACACCCTTATGTGCCAGGGATATTTCTCCTGGTTTTGGATTCGTACCGCCGCCGGCAAGGCCTGCGTTGGAGATCGTATGGTGGGGAGCGCGGAAAGGACGCTGTATAATAAGTGGCGAATCCTTCGACAGCATACCCATCACAGAGTAAATCTGCGTTACCTCCAGCGACTCTTTCCATGTCATGTCCGGCAAAATAGACGGCAGACGCTTGCTGAGCATGCTCTTACCAGAGCCAGGAGGGCCGATCAACAGCACATTGTGGCCGCCTGCTGCGGCAATCTCCAGTGCACGCTTAGCGGATTCTTGTCCCAGAACATCCTTGAAATCCGGTTGCTTTACTTCTTTGCGGTCTGGGACCCAAATCGGCTCCTCTTCCAATACAGTCTCTCCATTGATACCGGCAATCAATTCTTTTACCGTGTGCACGGGAATGATCGCCGGACCACGAGCCAGGGTGGCCTCTGCCGCGTTTTCGGCAGGTACAAATATCGTTTCAAACCCTGCCCGTTTTGCCGCAATCGCCATCGGCAGCACACCCGATACCGGACGGATTTTCCCATCCAGGCTCAATTCGCCAATAAACGCAGAACTGGATTTGGGTCTCTGCATGGCGCGGCAAGCAGAGAGAATACTCAAAAGAATCGGCAGATCAAAGTGGGTGCCCGCTTTTTTAATATTGGCCGGCGCGAGATTCACAGTGATTCTGCCGGTTGGAAAATGCATGCCGCTGGTCTTTGCGGCAGCGCGAACGCGTTCTCTTGCCTCCTTGACAGCAGCATCAGGCAGACCAACGATATCAAAAGCAGGTAAACCATTGGTGATATAGCACTCTACTGTAATATGACTGCCCTGAATTCCGTTGTTACACATCGTGTGCACGCTGCAGATCATTCAACGCACCTCCCTGCATTCAAGTTTCTACAGAATATCATAATCTATTTTAGATGAAAAGACAATTCTTTTTTCGTTTTTCATTATATTCCAAGTTGCCATAATCTGCAAGACATCCTTCAAAACCGAATGACATTTTCATCTTTTTTTCGAGATTGTTATGACTTAATGCCTTTACAAATCGTTTTTTAAGTGGTATGATGTATTGGACGAAATTTGAATACTTTAGGAGGTATTTCATTTTGGCAAGAAAATTTAAGACCATGGACGGCAATACCGCTGCCGCCCACGTCAGCTATGCCTTTAGTGAGGTTGCTGGCATCTACCCCATCACTCCTTCCAGCCCCATGGCTGACTACGTTGATCAGTGGTCTGCTG
>CAYVCR010000093.1:0-5914 GCA_964450205.1 uncultured Oscillospiraceae bacterium
AGGTGACGATACCGATCATAAAGAAGGTCAGAAAAAGCTCCAGATAGATCATTTTGCCGCCCTCCTTTCCATGACAAGAGAGGTCACCAGGCCAAACACGGCACAGCCGATGATCACAAAGATCACATTGATGTTAAAGATAGCCGTCAACACAAAGGAGCAGGCCATGACCACATAGCCGATCCAGCCCTTGGGGCTCTTCTTGTACATGGTCCACAGGGCCTTGCACAGCAGGGCCAGCACACCGGCCCGAATACCGAAGAAGGCATACTGCACGGCAGGGATCTCCTGGAAGGCCTGGAGCACGAAGCTCAGCAGCAGAATAATCACAAAGCTGGGCAGCACAACGCCCAGGGTGGCGCAGACAGAGCCCAGGACACCTGCTGCCCGGTAACCCACGAAGGTGGCCGAATTGATGGCGATGGGGCCGGGTGTGGATTCCGCAATGGCAATGATCTCCAAAATATCGTCGTCGGTGACCCAGTGCCGCTTTTCCACCGCCTCGTTCTGGATCAGCGGGATCATGGCATAGCCGCCGCCGAAGGTGAACGCGCCGATGCGGAAGAAGGTAAAAAACACCTGAAAGAGCCGTTTGAGCTTTTCTTTCATGCTTAGCTTCCTTTCGTAAATATATGGTTTTGCCCCCTGTGAAGGGGGCGATGCTGCTTAGTAACGGTACGCCTTGAGCGGCGGTCGGATGTAGCGCTCATGGCTGGTGGCCGCCGGTCGGGCATACACGCCGGACACAAGTCCCAGCATGGTATACAGTGACACAAGAGACGAGCCGCCGTAGCTGATGAAGGGCAGCGTCAGGCCGATAACCGGCGTCACGCCCAGGCACATGCCCACATTACTGACCACCTGGAAGATCAGTGCCGCTGCAGCACCAAAGCAGATCAGACGGCGCATATAGTCCTGGCTCCGGTTGCCGACCCAAATACAGCGGGCAATGATAGCGATCAGCAGGATCAGTACCACCGCACAGCCCAGGTATCCAAGCTCCTCGCCAATGGCGGAGAAAATAAAGTCCGTGTGCTGGGCGTTCAGATCGCCGTTTTGGGTCCGGTGGCCCGAAAACAGGCCCTGGCCGGTAAAGCCGCCGCCGGTAAGGGAGCGCAGACTCTCCTTCTGGTGCCAGCGCACGCCGGTGCCGTTGGGATCAACTGTGGGATCGTAAAGCACCCTGATACGCTCCTGCTGGTATTCACCGAGCAGAGGCCACAAGATCGGGAAGCCCAACACCAGAGCGCCTGCCGCAATGGCAAACCAAAGCATATTGACACCGCCGGAAAAGGCCATGCCCACGAAGATGAAGATGAAGATCAGCGACACGCCCAAGTCCTTGGACAGCACCATGTTCAGACCCACCAGCAAGCCCAAATGCAGCACCATATGCAGCACAGAGGGAATAGAAGAGATCTTGTTCTGGTGGGAGGACATGACCGAGGCCATGATCAGGATATAGGTCAGCTTGCAGATCTCCGCAGGCTGAATATCAACGGGCATCAGCGGGATGTCCAGCCAGCTCTTGTTGCCTGTATCGTTATCGGTGCCGAAGGGGATCAGCAGCAACAGCAGAAAGACATTGAAGATCACCAGAGCCGTACGGTGCTCTGAGAAGAACTCCGCGTCGATGGAGGAGGCGATCATGTACATGATGATACCCAGCACTGCTGCAACGATCTGGACGATGACCTGACGCGATGAGCCTGTATAATTGGTAGCACTGGCAATGATCAGACAGCCAAAAGCCGTGGTGATCAAACACAGCAGCAGAAGCAGCATATCGCCCTTGCGGAAGGCTTCTCCTATGCGCTTGATATATCGACCCATTACGTCACCTCCTTTTCAAAGTATTGTATCATTTTTTCCCCGGCTTGTAAACCTATTTTCTCAGAACAAGGAAATCTTAAAATCCGATTGATCGAGCTGATAGCTCAATAAACATGCGGCAAAAAGCTGCCACCTTGGGGTGGCAGCTTTTATTCATCGAAAATATGTCCTTCATGCCTTTCGATCCGATTCAGGGGCCTGTCCCCCAGCTTTTTCCGGATCCTGGAAACAGCCTCCTCCAAATTGGGTGCTCTGCGCTTCATATCGTGACAGTCCGAGCCCAGCAGATGGATGTAATCTGCCTCCAGCAGCTGCATAGCCAGGCGCTGGGTGCTCCAGTCCAGGAAGAAGCTGGCATTTGCCTGCACGACAACACCCATGCTCCGCAGCCGGTCCGGGATCCCATGCTGCCGCATAGGGGTGATGTATCTGTCCACATGGGCAATGATCGGGATCAGGCCCTGGCGGATCCGGATATTTTCCAGCTCCCGGTACATGCTCTCCGTCCAGGGAGGATCATGCATCTCGATCAGGATATGGTTCGTGCCGGTGATCGCCAACGCAGGCAGCATATCAGAGTTGCTCATGCCCGGAAAATAATAGACCTCTGCGCCTACGATGATCTCCGGCAGGTCCACATGTTTTGACATCTCCTGCCGCAGGCTGTTTTCCGCCCTGACACGCCGCGCCAAAAAGCGGTTGGGCGTATCCTTGTGGGCATAAAAATGGGGTGTGGCGATCACACGGGTGATCCCCTGCCGGGCCATGCTTTCGAGCATGGCGATAGACATTTCCACCGACGCACTGCCATCATCGATCCCAGGCAATATATGTGTGTGAAAATCCGTAATCATAATAACACCTGTTCTGAAAAGAAAACCCCCTGCCGGGCAGAGGATTTTCTGCTTTTTATTCGCCGTTCATGCCCAGCACAGCGCCGAAGGTAGCAAAGATGATCTTCCAGTCCTGGACGAAGCTGCTCTGGCGGATATACTGGATATCCAGCTCCAGCCACTCATCGAAGCTCAGCTGATTTCTGTGGGGCTGCACCTGCCAGATGCAGGTCAGGCCGGGGGTCACCAGCAGCCGCTGCCTGGCATATTCATCATACTGCTCCACCTCACGGGGCAGCGCAGGACGGGGGCCCACGATACTCATCTGGCCCAGAAGCACATTGATCAGCTGGGGAAGCTCGTCGATACTGGTCTTGCGGATAAACTTGCCCACCCGGGTGATCCGGGGATCGTCCTTTATTTTGAAAACAGGGCCTTCCATCTCGTTCTGGTCCAGGATCTCTGCCAGCTTTTCCTCTGCATTGGGGCACATGGACCGGAATTTAAAAAAGTTGAAGTGCTTGCCGTCACGGCCCACGCGAGTCTGCACAAAGATGGGGCTGGCACCGGGAGAGTCGATCACAATAATGATCGCGATCACGAGCATCAAGGGCCACAGCAGCAAAAGCGCCAAGGAGGAAATCAGAATATCCTGGGCACGGCGTATGAACCAGTATCCTTTTCTTCTGCGAAGAACCTCTTCCCGGTTCAGCATTTCACGCCCAGGAGGTTCCTGCGGCATCTGCACAGCATTCATAATCATAAATACTCCTGCGATAGGAGATCTCCTTGTGTCTATATTTATGGTCTGTGCGCACAACCATATGCTTGCGCACCTGTCATGTTTACGATATCTTACCATCAAAACAGGTTTTTTGCAATAGTGTTTCAACAAAATTTACATGTAAATCCTTCGTGAAGAGTCATTTTCTGAATATTGTGACAAAAAGCGCGCAGAATTTTATCATACCGCGCCCTGCATGCTTGATTTTTTGGGGGGCGGGTAGTAAAATTTTATCAAAACAGAAGGCAAGGAGTATGTCTATGGAGCCTTTTTCCCGCACCCGGCTGCTTTTGGGAAGCAGCGGCATGGAAAAACTGAAAAATGCCCGGGTGGCCGTATTCGGCTTAGGCGGTGTGGGCGGCTATGTGGTGGAGGCCCTGGCCCGCAGCGGCGTAGGCGCGCTGGAGCTGGTAGACCACGATACCATCAGCATCACCAACATCAACCGGCAGCTGCTGGCTACGGTGAATACTGTGGGCATGGATAAGGCAGAAGTCGCTGCTACGCGGGTGAAGTCTATCAATCCCGACGCACAGGTAAGCGCCGACAAAGTGTTCTATGGACCGGACACGGCCCATCTGTTTGATTTTTCAAAATATGACTATGTGGTGGATGCCATCGACACCGTCACCGGCAAGCTGGCGCTGGTACAGGCGGCACAGGCCGCCGGCACGCCCATCCTCAGCTGCATGGGTACCGGCAACAAGCTGGACCCCACCAAATTTCAGATCGCGGATATTTCCAAAACTTCTGTATGCCCCCTGGCCCGGATCATGCGCAAGGAGTGTGCCAAGCGGGGCATCAGGCAGCTGAAGGTGCTGTTTTCCACAGAGGACCCGATCCCCTCTGATCCGGATGCAGCCACTCTGGAAGAGCTGCCTGAGGGCCGCAGAGCTCTGCCCGGCAGTGTGGCCTTTGTCCCCTCTGTTGCAGGCCTCATCATCGCAGGAGAAGTCATCAAGGATCTGATCGGAAAATAAATTCAAGTTTATCAGACATTAACTGTCCTATACTCTAAAAACCCTTGATATTGCTGGGTTTTTCGTTGATTACAAACTCAACTGTTATGTATTTTCCCTTGTTTTTGCCCTTATGAGCGAAAATAAGGGAAACTTTTTATATTCAACCGCTAACTACTTTATCGAGCAGTCTTGCGGAAGTACGCTTCGCCTCTCTTGTGGAGTGAGCGTAGACATTCATCGTGGTGCTGACATCAGAGTGACCTAAAAGCTCCTGCACATCCTTCGGTGCCGCTCCGTTTGAGAGCAGATTACTTGTGAATGTGTGACGCAGTTGGTGGAAATGGAAACCTTCCAAACCATCTACCTTTTTGCTTGCCCGTTTGCACATGATACCGATGGTGCTTGGTGATTCATACGCTCCGTCAGGTCTTAAGCATACAAAGGAAATCTCCTTGTATCCCTCGGGAATCTTCTCGTTTCTCGGTAGCGTATAGACCTCGTAGTATGTACGGTCTTTTTCCTTAACCTCAACGTAGTAGTTGAGGCAGAACAGTTCTCCGTATTTGAATCGGTTTTTGTGCTGTTCGAGTTTAGCTGTTCGCAGAATCTCTGCCAAGGTGTCACAGAAGTCCACCGTACGGACTTTCCTGCGTTTGGTAGCCCCTATCTCGGTTTTGTGCCTTGCGTTGTTGTAGCGCATACTGCGGCGTACCGTGAGGTACTGCTTTTCAAGATTCACGTCTTGCCAAGTCAGTCCGCAGACCTCACCGATGCGAAGTCCTGTGTAGTATGCGATCTGTATCGGGAGCAGTGCGGGGTTATCCTTTGCTTTTAGAAAATCCTCAAGCTTCAGATACATTTCGTGAGTGAGCGTCGGTATGGTAGCAACCTCTTCGTTATCTTCCGAGAACAATTCGTAATCATCCTTTTTCCCACGCCAAACGACGTACTGCATCGGGTTAAAAGAAATCATACGCTTGGGAAATACTGCAAAACGGAACGCTCCTTGCAGAACAGCGGAGAACAATCGCAAGTAGCCCTTGCTGAGTGGTTTCGCTGTTGTACCGTCCGGATTCACTCCGCCGAAGCTGAGCTGATCCATGAACGCCTGCAGATGGTCGGCTGTCACACTTTTCAGTTTTCGGTTGCTGATGGGAAATTGCTTGATGCGGTTGACGGTGCCTTGATAGGACATTACCGTACCGTTGCTCAGATTGCCGGGCTTCAGTTCTTCCTCTACCCACATATCCAACAGCATACCCACCGTTGCGTTTTCGGATTTCGCTACGAATTTCTTTGCTTCGTAGTCTTCCATTGCTTTACGGAGCAGAGCTTCGGTTTCGCTCTTGCTTTCCGTACCTGCGAACTCTCGCTGTACCTGTCTGCCGCTTTCATCTTCTACGTAAAAGCGGTAGTACCACTTCTTGCCTTTTTTTCTTACAGAACCTTTTGCCATATAAAACTCCTTTCCTTTGGCAAACGGAACTGTTGCAATTGTGTAC
>CAYVCR010000094.1:0-5873 GCA_964450205.1 uncultured Oscillospiraceae bacterium
AGCACTGCCACCTGTGTGTCCTCGTCCATAGAAAGGATCGCCATAGGCATGCCAATATCATTATTGTGGTTTACGGGGGTCTTGCCCACCCGATAGGTGGTCTGCAGCACCGTGTAGATCATTTCCTTGGTGGTGCTCTTACCAACGGAGCCGGTGATACCAACCACCTTCATGCCGATGCGCTCCCGCTCCCCCCGGGCAATCTGTCCCAGTGCGATCCGGGTGTCCTCCACCACGATGGCAGGGTAATCCCCATCACAGTGGCTGCACAGCACCGCAGCCGCACCTTTTTCCAGTGCGGCAGGGATAAAGTCATGGCCGTCCCGCTCGCCCTGCAGGGCAATGAACAGCTGCCCGGGCTCCAGCTTGCGGGTATCGTTATTGGCACCCAAAAAGGTGACATCTTTATACTTGGGGTCAATACGGCCGCCGCACCAATCTGCAGCCTGCTGTAATGTGATACGTCCCATATGTTTACCTCGTTTCCTCCAACCAGGCGGCGACAATCTCCCGTTCGTCCAGGTGGTGCTTCACGCCGTGGATCTCCTGATATGTTTCGTGGCCTTTTCCTGCCAATACAATTATATCATTCTTTTCCGCAATGTCCATAGCATGATGTATCGCTTCGATACGATTTTCGATCACTTCGTAATTATTTTTTTCTGCGGGAACGCCTTTTACGATATCACGGATGATGGCAGCAGGCTCCTCGGTACGGGGATTGTCGGAGGTGATAATGCTATGATCGGCGATCTGAACGCCGATGCGGCCCATGATGGGGCGCTTCACAGGATCCCGGTCGCCGCCACAGCCGAAAACCGCGATCAGTCTGCCTTGACAGTAGCCCTTAACGGAGGACAGCACATTTTCCAGGCCATCCGGCGTATGGGCATAGTCGATGAGGATCGTATAGGGCTTGCCGGGTGTGGGGACCACCTCTACCCTGCCCTTAACACCCTGGGCCGTTGCCAGTGCACCGGCGGCATCCTCCAAACTGATATCCAGCTGCAGGGCCATGCCCAGCACGGTCAGTGCATTGTACACCGTAAATTTTCCGGGGATTGGCAGACTGACAGGCACTTCCTGCTTACCGCAGATGGCTGTGAACCGAACTCCGTCGGAGAGCAATTCCACATTTTGGGCATACAGGCCCGCCTCTCCCTTTACAGAAGTAGTCAGTACCGGGCAGGTGGACTTGCGGCACATACGGGCAAACCAGACATCGTCCCGGTTGGCCACTGCCTTCTTACAGCGGCAGAACAGCACTGCCTTGGTATCGCAGTAGTCTTCCATGGTCTTATGGAAATCCAGATGATCCTCTGTCAGATTGGTAAAGGCACCAACCGTATAGCGCAGGCCGCCTACCCGTTCCAAGGCGATCGCGTGGGAGCTGACCTCCATGATCACATGGGTGCAGCCTGCATCCCGCATCCGGGCCAGCAGCGCCTGCAGGTCCAGGCTTTCCGGCGTGGTGCGTTCTGTGGGGATCCGCTCATCGCCGATCATATTTTCCATGGTGCCCATCAGCCCCACCTTGGCCCCCAGCACCTGCTCCAGCACGTGCTTTAACAGCAGTGTGGAGGAGGTCTTGCCGTTGGTGCCGGTCACGCCGATCATCTTCATAGATTCACCGGGGTGGCCATAGAAGTTGGCGCCGATCTGCGCCAGAGCCAAACGGTCGGAAGATACCAGGACATAAGGAATGTCTGTCTCCGGCTGTTTGGCGGTAACCACCACTGCTGCGCCCCTCTCCAGAGCCATGGGAATATACAGATTTCCATCTGTGGCAAAGCCGGTGATGGCTACAAACAGACTGCCGGGCGTGACCTTGCGGGAATCGTAGGTCACAGCAGGGATCTCCTGCTCCAAGTCGGCAGAGGATGCCAAAATATCCAGGCCTTCCAGTAACTCTCTCAGTTTCATATAGATTCTCCTTTGTTAATCCGCAGCGCCGATATCCGCGAAGTCCAATCGTATGGTCGTTCCTACGGGAACTTGTGTATCCTTTGCTTCCGACTGGGCAGTCACCACCACGTTGGATGTGATGTCGGTATTGCCCGCCACCAAAATATAAAGTCCGAGCAAGCCGGCAGCATCATTGGCCTGCTGACGTGTCATGCCGGTAAAGTCCGGTACAGTGACCAGTCTTTCCTCCGGGACTTCCCCAAGGTACAGCAGCACCTGACTGTCACCGGGCACCCCTTGACCTGCCCCGGGGATCTGGCCCGTGACGGTTTCCCCGTCGCCTTCCAGCAACGCCGTCAAGCCGCTGGCTTTTAGTAGTGTTTCCGCTTCCGCAGCTGTCATGCCGGTCATATCCTCTAAAACGACCGTTCGGCCCGCCGCGTCTTCCTCTGTATAGGATCGCTCTACGCCAAGGTAAGGCAGGATGTCCGCCATAACCGCGCCGACAGTAGGCGCTGCCATCACGCCGCCGGAGATATATATGCCGGTAGAGCGTGACGGGGTATCCAGAGCCACCAACACAATATACTCCGGATCATCCATGGGCGCAACCCCCACAAATGATACGATTTTATCCTGTACTCGCTGGCCATTTTTATCAAAAACATCAATTTTTTCGCTGGTTCCGGTCTTGCCGCCAATGGCATAGCCGGAAACACTGGCATTTTTGGCAGTACCTTCCTCAACAACCGATCGGATCAGCTGGCACATGGTATCGGAGGTTTCCTGGCTGATGACCTGCCGTAAAACGGTAGGTTCCTGCTTCAGCACCGTGTTGCCATCTGCATCGATAACTTCCGACACCATATAGGGCTCCAGCAGGTATCCGCCATTGACCACCGATGCGATCGCCCGCACCAGCTGTAAGGGCGTCAGCTTGAAGGTCTGGCCGAAGGAACCGGACGTCAGGGAGGCTGTGCCCCACTTATCCGTATCCGTCACCAGTGAACGGTCAAAAAATACGCCTTTACTCTCACCTGCCAGGTCGATGCCTGTTTTTTCCAGAACGCCAAAGCGCTCCACATAGTCATAAAACTGCTCTCCACCCAGCTTCAGCGCAATATGGGCAAAGGCGATATTGCAGGAATTCTGCAAAGCCTGGGGTGTTTGCTCCGACCCGTGGCCGGTAGAACGCCAGCAATGCAGAAGCTGTGAGCGTCCCGGGATCTGTTCCGTGCCGGAACAATAAAAGCTTGTATTCAGATCGATCGCTCCACTGTCCAGCGCCGCCGCCATGGTCAGCACCTTGAAGGTGGAACCAGGCTCATAGCCATCAGAAATGCATCGGTTGCGCCACTGCTTCAGCTGTGCTGCCTGCAGGGCCTGCTGATAGGCTGTCTTTCCGGCTGTATAGGCCTCGCTGCCTTCTTGCTCCAGAAGATACTGCAGGCGCATTTCCTCCAGCTCTGCTGCCGTTTCTGCGTCGGCGATCTCCAGATAATTGTTGGGATCATAGCTGCCAAGGGTCGACATTGCCAGTATCTCACCGGTATTCACATTCATTACCATCCCGAATGCCCCGTTTTGAACATCGTACCGGGCAATGGCTGCTTCCATTTGCTTTTCCAGGCACGCCTGTACCGTGGCATCCAACGTTAATATAATACTGCAACCTTCTTCAGATGTCACGTACTTTTCATAGGAAAAGGGCATATCCATCTCATTATTGCCCTTGGTGGTGATGACCTGTCCGGCGCTGCCCTCCAGATAGCTGTTGTAGGCCGCCTCGATCCCCTCAGAGCCGGTGTTGGAGGCGTTGGTAAAGCCAATGACCTGGGCCGCCAGCGAGCCATAGGGGTAATACCGCTCAGAGCTTGGCTCCAGGTGGACTCCGGCGATCTCATTTTCATTGATATAACTGCGGACCAGCGCAGCCGTTTCCTCATCTACCCGGGCAGCGATCTGCTTGTAGCGCATGCTGAAATCAGACGCCTGCTCCTGTATCCAGGCAGGATCCAGAGAAAGTACCTGCCCCAAATATTCGGAAATTGCCGCTACATCCTCCTTGGCCTGTTTCAGCTCGTGGGGGTCAAGGTAAATGTTCTCCACACTTCGGCTGGCCGCCAGGATGTTCATATTTACATCGTAGATGGTGCCCCTGTCCGCTGTCACCTGGGTCGTGCGGGTCTGATTTTTCAGCGCCAGAGCTGAATAATAGTCATATTGGCGCACCATTAGATCATACAAGCGGATCGAAACCGGCACAAAAGCAACCAATCCCAAAATAGCCCCAACCAGCAGGATCCTGCGGTGCTGTCCGCTGTCACCGCGCAGGCGGTTGTACTCCTTCTTTTTTGGTATTTTCACCAAATCCAGCCTCCCAACACACGTCCATTGCTATAAATGGGCAGCAAGGGAAACCCTCGCCGCCCATTGCAGCTGCTATTTTAGTGTATTGGTGGGGTGGCCGGTTATGCAAACAAGCCGGTCAAAAATGTGCCGATCCGCTCCCACAGGGTGATCTGTTCCACCTGTTCCGGCTCAGCCGGGATCAGAATATTTACATGGGCAGCCTGCTCCGCAGGGATCATCTGCATTTCCAGTGCTGCCTGACGGATCTGTTCCAAATCGTAGCCGGACTTGTATTCACCGGATAGCTGAGCGTTTTTGGTTTCCAGCCGCTCCACATAGTTTTCCATCACATCTACCTGCGAACGGGCCTGGTGCAGCTGTACAAAGCCGACTGTCATCAGCACCAGCATGCATACGGCAACGGCGATGCTCAGCAAGGCCACCGGGTCTACAAATATTTTTACCCGTTTTACCTTATGGGGCTTTTTATGGGCTGCCGTCTTTGGCTGGGGAACGGCAGACTCCAGCTTCAGTGCTGCACTGCCATCCGTATAAAGACGAATGTACTGTACGTCCAGTCGCTGTGCCATTGTCTGACTCCCCTTTCGTTTTAAAGTCGCTCGCACACACGCAGCTTGGCGCTGCGGGCGCGGGGATTGATTTCCAATTCTTCTTCACCGGAGACGATGGGTTTCCGGCTGATCAGCTTCACCTTCGGCTTTTTACCGCATACACAGACCGGGAAGCTGGGCGGGCAGGTACAGCCTTTGGAGGCTTGTGTCATGCCGTTCTTGACGATCCGATCCTCCAAGGAATGGAAGGTTATGATCGCCAGACGTCCGCCGGGATTCAGAAGATCCACTGCGTCCTCCATGATCTTCTCCACAGCGCCCAGCTCATCATTGACTGCGATGCGGATCGCCTGGAAGCTGCGCTTTGCCGGGTGCTGCTTTTCCCGAAGGGCGGCAGCAGGCATGGCAGAGCGGATAATATCCACCAGTTCCAAGGTGGTTTTGATAGGCTTTTCTTCTCTGCGGCGGCAGATCGCAGAAGCGATCTGGGGCGCGTAGCGCTCTTCACCGTAGTTGTAAAGGATCCGCTTCAGTTCTTCCTGAGACCAAGTGTTGACAACCGTTTCGGCGCTCAAGCTGTCGCCACTGTTCATGCGCATATCCAGCGGTGCATCTGCCATGTAGGAAAAACCGCGAGCACCGTCGTCCAACTGGGGAGAAGATACGCCCAGGTCCAGCAAGATGCCGTCCACGCCGGGGATATTTAAGTCCTTCAGCACCTGGGCCATGTCGCAGAAATTGGAATGGACCAGGGTCACCCGGTCTGCATAAGGAGCAAGCCGCTCCCCTGCTGCCTTGAGCGCCACAGGGTCCCGGTCAATGCCGATCAGCCGGCCCGTTGTCAGCCGGGCTGCGATCTGACTCGAGTGACCGGCACCGCCCAGGGTGCCATCTACGTAGATGCCGTCAGGTTTGATATTCAGGCCATCGATACATTCATTCAAAAGCACCGAGACATGGTGAAATTTTGTCATAGACCGATCGCCTCCAGAGAAGCCAGCAGCTTTTCGGGGGTGAGGTTTTCCTCTTCAAATGCCTTGTATT
>CAYVCR010000095.1:0-5870 GCA_964450205.1 uncultured Oscillospiraceae bacterium
CTTCCACTAAGCAAAACGCAATTACCCCTTAATCCCATAGCAAACGCCCCGGCGGTTTTCCGCCGGGGCGCAGCTTATTATCTTCGATAACTATGCCCCCGGAATCTATGCTCCGGGGGCATAACTTGATTGGATGCCAGTGGTTCAGATTACTTATATGCTTTTCGGTATTCAGTGGGGGTTGTACCGGTGTGTTCCCGAAACAGCTTAGTGAAATAGCTCCAATCGGAAATGCCAACATTGCCTGCGATTTCCTGCACAGGCTTGTCAGTAGCGCGGAGCAGGTATTTGGCAAACAGGATCCGCTGCTGGATAATGTACTGCATGGGTGGGATCCCCAGCTCCTCTTTGAAATGATGGGAAATATAAGTTGGAGAAAAACCAAACTGCTCTGAAAGGCTGTGCAGAGTCAGCTTTTTATGCAGATTGGTCTTTATGTAATATACAAGCCGCTGTATGACGGAGCTGGTGCCGTTGTATTGATCGGCGGAAAGGCGGACCATCAGCGCGGGGTCTGTATGCAGGCGCACTTCCTTAACAGACCGATTTTCTTTGCGACCAGCCAGCGACAGAATACTTTGGGCGGAGCTAAGCACCGCATTTGCTGACAGACGAGGTAAGTTGACCGTCTGCTGAAGATACAATATAAAATGATTGCCCTGGGAATCGTCAGTGAGAAACGGCCCTAATACACAAACGGCATCCGACGAGGCGTCCGGGACGAAGGCCACATAATGCAGGCAAAAAGGGTCCTGCAGATGCAGAATAGAGTCAGGAGTGAGTTCTTTTGCCAACAGCTGACGCACAGCGTCATAGATCTGTTCACTGTTTTCAAATTGTGTGCGCAGACCGGCATCTATACTGCGCAAGTCTGCCTGTAGAGAATCAAGAATATGAAGCTGCAAAGCAGAAGTGCATGCTAAAAGCTCCTTGAGACTAAGAAGGATTTGGTAATTCATGTAAATATCTCCTTTATGGACACTATTTAAATACAGTATACAACATAATTATATAAAAGTGCAAGATATTTATATGACAAAAAAGGAGAATACTGGTATAATAACTGATAAGTCTCGTCTGTGGACAATGGTCCGCGGAGCAAAGACTGTTCCGCTGAAATTGTTTGACGGAAATGTTTTCTCGGAAAACCCCCGGTGAAAGATACATCACGGGTTTTTGGCATAGTTTTCTATGTCTATAAATTTTTAGGAGGAATAAGCAAATGAAAAGAATCGTAAGCTTGCTGCTGGTTCTGGCCATGCTGCTGTCGATGACTGTGTTTGTTGCGAGCGCAGAGACAGAAGCTGTGGTTATCACCAGTGGCACTAGCGTAGCTGCGACTGTAGCTGCGCCGGTTACTTACACCTGGACTGCAGAGTCCAATGGTACCTTGACGGTTGCCATGGGCGCGGCATCTCCCGGTTGGCGGTATACCATTTCCGATCCTGCTGGCAATACTGTTGGTCTGCCCAAGACCGGCAGCACCGCAAAGTCTGCTGACTTTGAGCTGGTAGGCGGTACTACGTATACCTTCAAAGCAACGGGTTGGAGCTCCTCTGCCTGGGAAGAGACTTCTGCCAATATCACCTACACCTTGACTTTTGTCGCGGCTGAGGGTGAGGAAGAAGTTGAGCTCGCAGAGTACGAGGTTTCCGGTACCGCTCTGACTCTGGGTGACAATACTGTGACTCAGCTGGAGACCGCAGTAACCACTATCTATGTATTTGAGCCCACCGAGGTCGGCACTTATACATTCACCGCGCCTGCCGGTGCCATCGCTGGCTACTGGGGCGCAGGCAGCTGGTACCTGGCTGATCCGGGCAGCACCACCAACACCTGTGAGTGGACCTGCACCGGCGTTGGCCAGAGTGCTTACATCGGTGTTTCCGGTGTTGCGGGCAGCATCAATGTGAATGTTGCCAAGACCGGCGACTATGAGGTGATCACCTACACCGAGGTCGAATATCAGAACAAGGCTACCCTGAGCACCTTCGAACTGCCCGAGACCGCAACGCTGGGCAGCTACGTGGATGTGTTCGTGGATGAGGCACATACTGCAGTTCTGGGCACTGATGGCTATTACCATCTGGACAGCGCTGACGGTGCCATCCTGCTGGTCGATATGAACTACCAGGATATCGTCCTGTCCGCTAAGCTCAACAGCGATATTCCTACCATGTATGTCTATACCGACGAAAAGCTTGCTGACGGCAGCTACGCCAAGTACAGCATCGCAACTGCTATTCAGGAGTACGAGGCTGTCATGGATAGCAACGGTTACTATCCTCTGACTGAAGACCTGATCTTCTTCTATGATGACTACGCTACCGCACAGGGCACATGGACCTTCTATGTTACCGGCAGCTACAATGAAGACTGCGTCTGGATGTACTGCATGAGAACTGTGACGGGCCTGGAGGCTGTCGAGCCTGAAGAGACCGAGCCTGAAGAGACCGAGCCTGAAGAGACCGAGCCCGAGGAGACCGAGCCTTCTGTGGAAGAGACCACCGAGTCCGAGGTCACCGAGCCCGAGGCTGGCAGCACTCAGGTTTGTAACGAGACCGCTACCGCAACCTCCGGCAGCAAGTATACCTACAAGTTTGCTCCCGAGGTCGACGGTACTCTGACCGTGACCGTTGGTCCCGGCTCCAACTGGGTATCCGACGTTTGGAACGCCTCTGCTTTCAAGGTTGTTACCAGTCTGAGCGGTTCTGCACAGGCTACTTACACAGCCGAGCTGACTGCGGGTACAAACTACTACATCCGCGTTTATGCAGCCAGCGGCGCTCTGGCAGCTACTCCTGTGGTAGCGTACTTCACTCCTGCCGGCGGCTCTGTCGAGCCCGGAGAGACCGAGACCACCGAGCCCGAGGTCACTGAACCCGAGGAGACCGAGCCCGCGTGCACCCATAGCTACGCCTATGTGAACAACGGCAATGGCTCCCATAGCTATAAGTGCAGCCTTTGCAATGATGTGGCGAGCACTGCTGCTCACACCTATACTTATGTGAACAATGGCAATGGCACTCACGATTATTGGTGCAGCATTTGCGGCTATGTGTCGATCGACAACGCGGCGCACACCTATACAAGCGGCAAGTGCGCCTGTGGCGAGGAAGAGCCCGAAACTGACGATACCGAGGATCCCAATGTTCCCTCCGGCACCGTGTATACCTACACGAACTCCTCCAGGACCTTCTATGAGACCGACGCCTCCGTTTTGAGAACCGATCTGAACGGCATCTCTGACGCGGTCACGATCAAGCTCTATAAGGATATTGAGATCACCGGCGCGGCTATGATCATCCAGTCCGGCGCGGACATCACTCTGGACCTGAACGGTCATACCCTGACGGTTTCTACCACCACCAGCGCTTTCCAGATGAGCGGCAAGATCACCGTGACGGATACATCTGCTTCCGGCAAGGGTAAGATCACCACTACGCTGTCCAAGCTCTTCTATATGGGCGCTGGCGCTGAGCTGGTGATCAAGGGCGGTACTGTTGAGTGCACCAACACTCTTGGCTGGGCGATCGGTGCAGTCAACAACAATGTAGCCCACACCATCACCATTGAGGGCGGTACGGTTATCGGCGGTATGTATGCTGTGTACGGCTACAAATTATCTACCGTCAATATTACCGGCGGCACCCTGAGCGGCAAGTATTCCGCCCGGTTCTATAGCTCCGCTTCCGGCGGTGCTCCCGTCAACATTTCCGGCGGCTACTTCAATGGCGCGATCTACAACACCAGCATTGGCGTTACCAACAATGACGCTGGCGGTATCACCGGCGGTTACTACTCCGTTAAGCCCATGTACAGCGACAATGTCACCAGCTTTGTTGCTCCTGGCTACGAGATCGTCGAGACCGGCGACTCCGCCTATCCCTACATGGTCCAGGCTTCCGCTCCCGCGGAGTGCGAGCACGAGTACGAGTATGATTGCTCTACCACCTGCTCCATCTGCGGCGAGGAGACCCGCCCCGAGGCAGAGCACAGCTACTACAAAGCTTGCGATCAGTACTGTGAGCTCTGCTACGAGCTGACCAACCCCGATGCAACGCATACCGTCAACAAGGTCGATGCTGTTGCTCCCACTTTTGAAACAATCGGTAACATCGAGTACTGGTACTGCTCCGACTGCGGCGCTTGCTGGGCAGACGAGGCGCTGACCCAGGTCACTAACCGCATGAGCGTCATTCTACCTGCACTGGAAGCTGTTGCCCAGATCGGCGAGACCAAGTACGCTTCCTTGGCTGAGGCTGTTGCTGTTGGCGGCGAGGTCGATCTGTTGGCTGACGTTGAGCTGACTGAGACCATCACTGTCGCAGCTGGCAATACTGTCATTCTGAATCTGAATGGTCACACTGTTTCCGGTGTTTCCAGCGAGGCTAAGGCTTCTGCTGTGATCGTCAACAAGGGTAACCTGACTATCACCGGTGAGGGTACCATCACTTCCTCCGGCGTTGCCGACGAGGATTACGGCGAGGAGGGCTACCCCACCTACGCTAACAACACCATTAACAACTCCGGCGTTCTGGTCATCGAGAATGGTACTATCCAGAATGCTACCGATGCTGACAAGGGCGCATTCTACGCCATTGACAACTACGCAGGCGGTTCCGTTACCATCAACGGCGGCCTGGTCGAGTGTGTTAACGGCTTTGCTATCCGTCAGTTCTCCGCAAGCACTGCTGTCAACTCCGTCACCGTCAACGGCGGCGAAGTCAAGGGCACCCGTGCTGTGTGGATGCAGGCAGCAGGCAGCAGCACGGATGTGGCTGCTAACCTGGATCTGACTGTTAACGGCGGCAAGCTGACCTCCACCGGCGAGTCCGAGACCTTTAAGCTGGCTGTCTATGTCTACTCCTACGGCAACAGCCTGGCTGACACCTCCATCACCGTCACTGACGGCGTGATCGAGGGCGACATCGCTCTGGCTGGCGGTAAGAACAAGACCGTTTCCGAGACTGTCACCGTCACCGGCGGCACCTTCAACGGCGACCTGTACAGCTATGCTGACACAGAGGTCACCGAGGGTAAGGTCGTTGTTACCGGCGGCGAGTTCACCACCGAGGACGCTTATGTCAAGGATTACGTGCCTTACTTCGAGTCCATCACCGTTAACGGTGAGATCTACACCAACATCCCCGAGCTGCCCGAGGCAGAGGTCAACAGCCTGGGTACTATCACTGTCACCGGTGAGCACATGGTCTACGACCTGATCGGCGGCGGCGGTCTGACCACCAGCTATGATGCCTTTGATCTGCAGGTCGCTATGCAGTTCATTGCTCTGGATACTGCTGAGACCGCAGCTGAGAACTACTACGCTGGCTACACTACCGACTTCTTTATCCAGATCAATGGCATTGAGGAAGGCAGCTTTGTCGGCGACGGCTGCTACCTGGCCGGCTGGTACGGCAACTTCAGCGACCAGTGGGTCGTCGTTCCTCTGGATGGCTTCACCATCGAGAACGGCATGCTCTACCCCGTCATCACCTCCGTAGGCTTCAACTTCAGCTACGTGGACATCTGTGATCTGGTTGAGGAATTCAAGTGCGGCATCTACTTCTCCGAGGAAGTTCTGGCTGCCAACCCCAACATGTCTGTCTCCCTGGCTCTGGGTCTGAGCGAGACTGTTGAGGATGCTGTTGAGGGCACCTTCGTTACGGTAGATTCCTACACCTATGACCATAATGATCTGATGAGCTATGTGGCAGAGGTCAACGGCACGAAGTACACCTCTCTGGCCGAGGCTGTTGAGGCAGCTGAGAACGGCGCAACCGTCACTCTGCTGGGCAATGCTGCCGGCGCCGGTGTTGTCATCAACAAGGACATCACCATCGACTTCGGCGGCTACACCTACAGCC
>CAYVCR010000096.1:0-5834 GCA_964450205.1 uncultured Oscillospiraceae bacterium
GATGAGATTGGCTACGTGGATCCGGGCAAAGCTCTTGGCGATCACGCACCGCACGCCCAAATACATGGGCACCAGTGCAGCGTGTTCCCGTGAGGAGCCTTGACCGTAGTTTTCGCCGCCCAGAATGATACCGTTTGCCGTTTCCTTTGCCCGCTTGGGAAATTCCGGATCGCAAACCTCAAAACAGAAGTTTGACAAGAACGGGATGTTGGAACGGTAAGGCAGAATCTTTGCGCCGGCGGGCATGATGTGATCGGTGGTAATGTTGTCGCCAACTTTCAGGACGATCTTGCCGGTAAAGGCATCTTCCATAGCCTTGCCTACCGGGAATTCTTTGATATTGGGGCCCCGGAGAACTGCCGCATTCTGAGCCTCTTCGGGGGACAACGGCATCAGCACACCGGAATCATCGATGCTGAAATGTTCAGGCATAGAGATTACGGGCTGAATTTCCAATGCGGTAGGATCTGTGATATAGCCGGAAATGGCCGATGCAGCGGCTGTTTCAGGAGAAACCAAGTAGACCTGCCCGTCCCGGGTGCCGGAACGGCCCAGGAAATTGCGATTGAAGGTCCGCAGGCTGACACCACCGGAATTAGGAGAGAAACCCATGCCGATACAGGGGCCGCAGGCGCATTCCAAAAGCCGGGCGCCGCTGGCTAAGATATCCTCCAGCGCACCGCATTTGCTTAACATGGTAAGTACCTGACGGGAACCGGGAGAGATGGACAGGCTCACATGGGGCGCAATGCGTTTGCCTTTCAAAATGGCTGCCACTTTTAATAGGTCAGCCAAGGACGAGTTAGTGCAAGAGCCAATGCAGACCTGATCCACCTTGACCCCGCTCAGCTCGGCAACGGTTTTCACATTGTCAGGACTGTGAGGGCAGGCAATTCTGGGTGTCAATGCGGAAAGATCGATCTCGATGATTCGGTCATAGACCGCATCTTCGTCTGCAAAAACCGGGGTAAATTCTTTTTCTCTGCCCTGGGCGGCCAGAAATGCCTTGGTCACATCATCTGCCGGAAAAACAGATGTGGTTGCGCCCAGCTCCGCACCCATATTGGTAATGGTAGCCCGTTCGGGTACAGACAGAGTCGCTACGCCGGGGCCACCCCATTCAATGATAGCGCCCACACCGCCTTTTACACTCAGGATCCGCAGAATTTCCAGACTAATATCCTTGGCAGTTACACCTGAGCGGAGCTTGCCGGTTAGATTCACCCGGAACATTTTGGGCATAGTGATATAATAAGCGCCGCCGCCCATGGCTGCAGCCACATCCATACCGCCAGCGCCAAATGCCAGCATACCCAAGCCGCCCGCTGTGGGGGTATGGCTGTCCGAGCCGATCAGGGTCTTGCCGGGCTTGCCGAAACGCTCCAGATGCACTTGATGGCAAATGCCGTTGCCGGGACGGGAAAACAACACGCCGTACTTAGCTGCTACAGTTTGCAGGTACTGGTGATCGTCTGCATTCTCAAAGCCGCACTGCAGCGTATTATGATCTACATAGGCAATGCTCAATTCCGTCTTCACACGGGGAATACCCATGCCTTCCAAAGCAAGATAGGCCATAGTGCCGGTGGCATCCTGGGTCAGCGTCTGATCGATCCGCAAAGCAACCTCGCTACCGGGTGTCAGATCGCCGGACAGCAAATGGGCCGCTATGATCTTTTGCGCAATCGTTTTACCCATTTTGATAGCACCTCGCAATCATGTTTTCCTTAGCCTTTTCAATATGAGAGGTAATCAGCTGGGCTGCCAGTTCCCCGTCCCCGGAAGCGATAGCATTGTAGATGGCCTTATGTTCCTGAATAGAATTACCCAACCGGGTTTTATCTTCCATGGAGATCTTGCGATATCTCTGGGTTTTTCGGTGCAGCGGGACCAGAGTGTCGCAAAGGACAGGACGGTTTGCCAAATGATAGATAGTATCATGGAATTTGTCGTCCATTTTCCGCAGATTCTCCACATCCTGCTTGGAGAAATAGAAATCCTGTAATTCGCTGATCTGCTGCAATTCCTTTTGACCTTCCGGTGTCAGGTTTTTGGCAGCATAGTAAGCCGCTAAGCCTTCGATGCGCTGACGGATATCCATAATATCCACCAGATCCTCCAGGGTAATGCCCAGCACCACAGAGCCCTTGCCGCTTTCGGCGATCAGCCGTTCCTGCTCCAACCGGCGCAGCGCCTCCCGGATGGGAGTGCGGCTCACGCCAAGCTGCTCTACCAATTTCAGTTCTGTGAGAATCTCTCCCCGGGGATAAACACCGGTAATAATATCTTCTTCCAGTTTTTCAAACACCTGCGTAGCCAGGGAAATCGTCTTAAATTCTGCCATAATGGGCCTCCTGTTAATTGGTAAACCGGCCGGGAGCCAGCTCCTCGATTTTTTCTTCCAGCTCCTTGGCAGACATCACGGTCTGCCGCTGCTGCTCATACTGCTCATCTACCCAGGCTTTTAGGGCAACAACCAACGGATCGTTCTTTGCCAATTCCTTGTCAGCGGTGAGCTTGTAATGGCAATTGATCCAGTATGCGATACCGGCCAGGCCGGAGGTCTTACTGATCTCCACTGTGGCCTTGCGGTTGAGCAGTTTTTCCGTGTCAAAAATGGTGTAGATCTCTGCGTCCTTCAGCAGGCCGTCTGCATGGATGCCTGCCCGGGTGGCGTTGAAATTCTGTCCCACAAAGGGGGTCATGACCGGGACCCGATAGCCGATGTCTTTCTGGAAGTACTCGCCAATTTCTGTGATCACAGTGGGGTCCATGCCATCCATAGAGCCACGCAGGGAAGCATACTCAAAGACCATGGCTTCCAGAGGAATGTTGCCGGTGCGCTCACCGATGCCCAGCAGGGAGCAGTTTACGGCACAGGCGCCGTACAGCCACGCGGTGGAGGCATTGGCAACGGCTTTGTAGAAATCGTTGTGACCGTGCCACTCCAGGCATTCGCTGGGAACGTCAGAATAGTGCTGCAGACCGTAAACGATACCAGCCACACTGCGGGGCATGGCCGCCTCCGTGTAGGGAACGCCGTAACCCATAGTATCGCAAGCCCGGATCTTCACGGGGATACCGGCTTCTCTGGACAGATTCTGCAATTCATTGACAAAGGGAACTACAAAGCCGTAGAAATCCGCCCGGGTGATATCCTCCAGATGGCACCGGGGCACCACGCCGGCATCAAAGGCATCCTTGATGGTTCCCAGATAGTGATCCAGAACCTGGCTGCGAGTCATTTTCATTTTCTTGAAAATATGATAGTCGCTGCAGCTGACCAGAATGCCGGTCTCCTTGATGCCCAAGTCCCGTACAAGGCGGAAATCTTCTTTGCTGGCACGGATCCAGCTGGTGATCTCCGGGAACTTTAGACCCAGCTCCATGCACTTTTCAACGGCCTGTCGGTCTTTCTTACTGTAAATAAAAAACTCCGTCTGACGAATGATGCCGTAGGGACCGCCCAGCTTGGACAGGAGCTTGTAAATATTGACGATCTGGTCAACGGTGTACGGCTCCACAGATTGCTGACCGTCACGCAAGGAGGTATCGGTGATCCAGATCTCCTCCGGCATGTTCATAGGCACGCGGCGGTGGTTAAAGGCCACTTTTGGGGTAGTGCCGTAGGAATAAATGTCTCTGTGCAGATTAGGTTCAGCAATATCCTGCAAAGAAAACTTGTAGGATTTTTGCTCCAGCAGATTGGTTTTTCCGGAAATTTCCAGCATCGGTACATCCTCCTTTATAGTTATTGTATACTTGTATACAAGTATACAATGTACATCAAGTTTGTCAATCCATTTTTTGAAATTATTTTTGATACCGCTACAACTGTTAAAATAAACTTCAAATTATATATCACAAGATGTATGTAAAACCGCCTCGTATCTTTGCCTTTTCCAGTCAAAACCTCCGGCCGGTGGTTAACTTTGGTCAACCAACATAAAAAGACTGCCCGGCGGGCAGTCTTTTCGTTTGATATCCGCACAACAGCCGAGGCACCTGGCTAACTCTCCAGGGCGCCGTACATGGCAAGGGTCAGCTTTTTCAGTGCCGCATCCCGCCGCCGGTACAGGCTGGACTTTTCGATCTGCAGCATGGTGCAGATATACCGGGGCGAGCAGGCCTTGGCGTAGAGCATGATCAGCAGTTTCTTTTCCTGTTCGTTCATCTGCTTCAGCGCCTCTTCCATGAGGGTCACCCAGTTTTCCGCACTGTCCAGCTGCCTTTCCAACTCCTGGCGTTTGACCATGATGTTCATGAGCCGCTCCTCCAGGGTTTGACGGTTTTTTCTGTCCTTATTTGTCGTCTGCAGGGACTGTACTGCCCTGGCCTCCCTTTCCAGACCTTGCAGCTCCAGTGGGATCGACCGGGTGGCGCTGACCATGGCCGGGTACTTGCGCAGCTTATCGATGGTCTCCTCCTTCCAGTTCACCCCTTGCCTCCTTTCTGATGGTGCAGGTAAAAGCCGTAGATCTTTTCCCACCGTTCCAAATACCACTTCCGCCAACGCATACAGGTCTTGTCCTCACACAATCTGGGCTCGATGACCCGGCTGCAGCTTTCACAGGGACTCACACGATTCATAAATACTCCTTTCTGTGCCGCTATGGTTCCGGCACCGCTCACAGCAGCTGCGTCCAACACGGTAGACCTCCGCCCCGCACACGCCGCACCAACCCGCAGGGATCCCTCCCTGCCTGTCTGCCAGGCCGATCACAGGCAACGCCCGCACCGGCCGCCGCCCGTGAGACCACAGGCAAACCACTGGGTTCTTCATTCCATCCTCCATTTTTATGACTTTGTACTCGATCGAGTACACACCGTACCCATAGTATAGTACTTGTTCGAGTACTTGTCAATAGCAAATCCCAAGATTTTGTACTCAATTGCGTACTTGTACTATTATTTATTCTCTATTCACTCACTGCGTCAATCTCACCAGATTTCTCGCCAGTGAATAGTGAAGAACGCAAAAAATCCCCCGCTGCTTTTGCAGCGGGGGAAAAGAAAACTATGTAGCTTATGCTTCCAGATTGATGCCTGTCTCCTTGCTGAAGACATGGCAGTTGTTGCCGCCCCTGCGAAGCATCCTGCAGTAACAAGCTTGTAGAGAATTTTGCATGTCTTCGAAAGCGCTCCGTATTGCCTATGTAATCACTGTGGCAGCATGCTGCAACATTTGCAGAAGAGCAAATTGAAATTTGACCTGCAGACAAAGAAAAGGGGGCGACTTTGCAGTCGCCCCCTTTTGGGGTGATAGTTTACTTACGCACAGCCCGCTGGATCAGCTTGACGATCTCGACGACGGGAATGACCAGGATCGCCAGGCCCATGGCAATGCCGTACTCATCCCAGCCGATGGGGGTAAAGCCGAAGGCATTTGCGATGAAGGGCACTTCGATGACCAGGGTAGTCAGCAGGAGGCTGCCCAGCATAGCGGCCCACAGGACCTTGTTCTGGCCCTTCAGGGTGAACACGCTCTTGCGCTGAGAACGCATATTGAAGCTGTGGAAGATCTCACACATGCTCATGGTCAGGAAGGCCATGGTCATGCCGTGACCGGATTCACCGGCGGTACGCAGCTGATCGAACCAGCCTGCACCAAATTCCATAGCGCTGCCGATCAGGTAAGCGGCAATGGTGATCAGGGTCACCAGAACGCCCTGGTAGACCACGTCAAAGCCCAGACCGCCGGCAAAGATGCCATCCTTGGAGTTTCTGGGAGGACGGCTCATGGTGTCCGGCTCGGCCTCCTCCATGCCCAGGGCCAGAGCCGGGAAGCAGTCGGTGACCAGGTTGATAAACAGCAGGTGGACAGGATTCAGCAG
>CAYVCR010000097.1:0-5823 GCA_964450205.1 uncultured Oscillospiraceae bacterium
GGCATGCCCCAAGGGGGCTAGTGCATACCACCGGCACGGCCGGTGGTTATGATTAGGAATTTAACTGTTCAGTGCCTAAACGAAGCAGTAATTTTTGCTGCATTCTGTGCAGGAATTCCTCCTCATTAGCTGGTGATACCACATCATCCATAGGCTCTGCCAATAGCCACGGCAGTTCCATAAGGCCAATACATAACGTAAAATACGGCTTGGGATGTTCTGTACATATGTCAGAATCTTCTGAGGAACAAATTTCTAAGGGAATGTTCGCAACAGTCAAATTATGACTTCCTTTACGCAGGATATACCCTTGAACGATATATGTTGCCTCGTAAATCGTTGGTTCGAACGGACACAACTCATCCGGACCTTCCACGTCGACACCAAACCGAGACAAAAACGGTCGTATGGCTGGATAAGCAGAATCAATAGCAGCATAATAATTCCTGCAGTAACCGCAGGTACAGTGATCATGTGCCTGCCCCACAGAAAGCGCCATTGTCAGCGGTATATCGACCTCAAGTTGCCAGTCAGCAAGCTCTATCAGCATGTACTTATTCCCCTACGGCAGCTAAAATCAAACGGATCAGTTCATCACGACCGGTTCCCTTTTCAGCGGAAAAAGGAAGCAAGATACAGTTGTCGGGCAGTTCAAGGTCCTCCCGGATCGTCTTCATATTGGGAACAATCTCACTTTTTTTCAGCTTATCCAATTTATTGGCAACAACCACAAAGGGACATCCACTGTCCAAAAACCAACGCGCCATCGTAATGTCGTTATTGGTCGGTGCGTGACGGGCATCAACGATGAGAACACCCAGATCAATGCGTCCTGCTGCAAAGTAGCTTTCCATCAGCTTGCCCCACCGATCCTTTTCGGCCTGGGATACTTTCGCATAGCCATAGCCGGGAAGGTCGACGAAGTAGCATTTCTTATCGACTGTAAAGTAATTCACATGGATCGTTTTACCGGGTTTTTCGCCAACTCTGGCAAAGTTCTTCCGGTTCAATACCCGATTGATCACGGAAGACTTGCCAACATTGGATTTCCCTGCAAAAGCGATCTCCGGCAGGCGTGCTTGGGGAAAATCCCTGTTAGATGCCGCTGAAATTAAAAACTCCACATTATGAAGATTCATATACTACACCTCACTGCCGAATGGATGGCTTATGGGACCTTGCTTTCATATCGCCCGGAATATCATTAAAAATTCCTGGAAGGATCTCATTTTGACGGTTAAGCGCGGTATTCAGGACAGTTTCAATGTTTTGCGCCGTCACAAAATTCAAAGCCTTTCTGACTGTTTGATCGATCTGCTCAAGATCCTTTTCATTGTCCTTGGGAATGATGACTGTACGAATTCCATGGCGCAGCGCGGCCATCGTCTTTTCCTTTAAACCGCCGATGGGCAGCACGCGACCGCGGATCGAAATCTCGCCGGTCATTGCAATGTCACGACGAACAGAAATACCGGTCAGCGCCGACACCATGGCTGTACAAACAGTAATGCCGGCAGAGGGACCGTCTTTCGGAACAGCCCCTTCTGGGAAATGAACGTGGATATCCTTGGTTTTGTAAAAATCGTCTGCTACGCCCAGTGTCTGCGCGTTGGAACGGATATAGCTAAGAGCAGCATGGGCAGACTCTTTCATTACATCTCCAAGATTTCCAGTCAACTCCAATTTGCCGCTGCCATCCATGACGTTGACTTCCACTTCCAGTGTTTCACCGCCAACCGCAGTCCAAGCCAAGCCGGTTACAAGACCGATCTGATCGCTGCCAGGCAGGCGGTCGGGCAAATACTTTCGAACACCAAGGAATTCTTCCAAATTGCTTCCCGTCACAACGATCTTTTTCTGTTTTTCGGCAGAAAGGATCTGCATATCTGTTTTACGGCAAATCTCTGCAAGATAACGCTCCAATGTTCTGACACCAGATTCGCGAGTGTAACAGCGAATAATTTCACGAATCGCATCATCTGATACCTTCAGCTGACTTTTCTTCAAGCCATGCTTGCCCATTTGTTTAGGCAGCAAATGGTCCTTTGCGATCATCAGCTTTTCTTCATCTGTATAAGAGCCCAATTCAATGATCTCCATGCGATCAAGCAGCGGTCTGGGGATCGTATCAGTCGTATTGGCCGTTGTAATAAACATGACATTGCTCAGGTCAAAAGGAATCTCAAGGAAATGGTCGCGGTAGGTCTTGTTCTGCTCACTGTCCAGGACCTCAAGCAGTGCCGCACTGGGATCACCTCGGTAATCAGCACCCATTTTGTCCACTTCATCCAGAAGAAGAACAGGATTGGCGCTACCGGCCTGGATCATTGCTGTCAGGATTCTGCCAGGCATAGCGCCAACATAGGTCTTTCTATGTCCGCGGATATCTGCCTCGTCATGGACTCCGCCCAGGGCGATCCTGGCCATTTTACGGTTCAGGCTTCTGGCAACAGAATAGGCGATCGAAGTTTTGCCAACACCAGGAGGGCCCACTAGACACAATATCTGCGGCGGCATTTCCGGTGCAAGCTGTCGAACAGCGATGGTTTCCAGAATTCTCTGCTTCACCTTTTCCAGGCCAAAGTGATCCTTATCAAGGATCTTCTGGGCAACAGATACATCTACCCGTTCTTTTGTGGTCTTGTTCCACGGAAGCTCCAGTACGGTATCTAAATAATTACGCAGTACGGATGCTTCGGCAGAGCCAAAAGGCTGCTTTTTCAGTCGCTGCAGGTCCTTTAAAAGCTTCGTCTCGGACTCGCTGGGCAAATTCAGCAGCAAAATACCGCGCTCATACTCAGAAAATTCGGAGTAGTCCTCCCCTTCTCCGAGCTCCTCGCGAATCGCTTTCATTTGTTCCCGCAAGTAATAGTCACGTTGATCCTGATCAATATTCGCGCGGGTCTTTTCCTGAATATCTGACTCCAACTGTAGCATTTGGATCTCCTGCTGCAGCATGTGCAGAGCTTGCTCCAGACGACGAACCGGATTCAATTGACACAGCAGCCTGGCTTTATCCGGATAATCAAAGCCGGAATTCTGTGCAATAGAGTCTGCAATAAAACCGCAACTCTCAGATGCCATCATTCGAAGCTGGACCGCTTGTGCAGGACGTTCTATTAGCTCTACATAGGTTGTATAAAGTGTATTGGCCTCTCTGCGAAGTGCACGTGTACGCAAGTTCTCTGCTGTGCGTATTTCCGTTGCAGATTCCACGATGCCTGCTAGGTAAGGCTCTGACTGTGTCAAACTCTGCAGTCTTGCACGATACAAACCGGTAACAAGCACGCGGATATTTTCGCCCTGTGCCTTAAGGATCTGCTTCACCTTGACGACTGTGCCAATAGGATACAGCTCCGCAAGGCCAGGATCATCGTCCATAATGTTTTTTTGAGGGATCAGGAGCAATGTCTGATCCTTTTTCATTGCCACTTCCAGAGCCAGTGCGGACTTGATGCGTCCAATGTCAAAGTGGACGGTCTGCTCCGGAAAAATCGTCAGCCCACGAAGTGCCAATACCGGCATTTTACCGGAAATATATAACTCACTCATGGTATTCTCCTTCCTGGGTCTTAAATAAAAAGGGGGTAGATAGCTACCCCCTCTGATGGTTAGTTGCGTGTTTTAATACTGTTACGCGGATTGTTTTTGTCGCGGATCAGCGTAGGTTCACCGCCTCGAACGCATTCGGGTGTGATAATTACTTTCTTGATAGAAAGATCCGAGGGAATGATATACATGATCTTTGTCATAGTCTCTTCCATGACAGCTCGCAAACCACGTGCGCCGATCTGCCTTTCTACAGCTTTTTGCGCCACAGCCTCCAGTGCCATTGGCTGAATTTCCAGCTCTACATTATCCATAGCGAACAGCACTTCATACTGCTTTGTAAGCGCGTTCTTTGGTTCAACGAGGATCCGCATGAGATCCTCTGTTTTCAAGTCCCGCAAAGCTGTAATAACCGGCATACGACCAACCAACTCGGGAATGATGCCAAATTTTAATAGATCGTGTGGCTGAACCTGCGCAAAAAGCTTGCCAAGATCACGGTGCTTCTTACTTTCAACAGGTGCGTCAAAGCCGATAGCGGACTTATCGGTCCGCGTTTCAATGATCTTATCCAGGCCATCAAACGCACCGCCGCAGATAAACAGGATGTTTGTGGTATCGATCTGGATCATTTCCTGATGAGGGTGCTTTCTGCCGCCCTGGGGCGGGACATTTGCAACCGTGCCCTCCAGGATCTTCAGCAACGCCTGCTGGACGCCTTCACCGGAAACATCTCTGGTAATAGAGGTATTTTCACTCTTGCGGGCGATCTTGTCCATTTCATCAATGTAAATGATACCGCGCTCTGCCAGTTCCACATCAAATTCAGCCGCCTGCAGCAGGCGTACCAAGATATTTTCAACGTCATCACCGACATAACCGGCTTCTGTTAGTGTGGTGGCATCGGCAATGGCAAACGGCACATTCAAGATCTTTGCGAGAGTCTGCGCAAACAGCGTTTTACCGGAACCGGTAGGACCGATCAGCAGAATGTTGCTTTTCTGCAATTCTACATCGGAATCATTGGCCAGATAAATACGCTTGTAGTGATTATAAACAGCTACCGAAAGAGCGATTTTAGCGTCATCCTGACCAATGATATAGCTGTCCATGTAGGCCTTCATCTCCATGGGAGTGGGCAGATGGTCCACCATGTCCTGGTTTTGGTCATCATCATGCAAAAGTTCACAGCAGGTCTGCACACAATCGCTGCAGATATAGACATCCGGACCCGCAATGAGCCGTGCTTGAGACTCACGCTTGCCGCAGAAGGAACAGCAGATCTGCTGCTCGTCTGTTTTGGGCATGAAGCTTTACCGCCTTTCTAAGGTTTAGTGGCGCTCCAGCACCCGGTCGATCAGACCGAAAGCCAGGGCTTCCTCTGCAGTCATAAAGTTATCGCGCTCACAAGCCTCCGTTACTTCCGCAACATCCTTGCCGGTATTTTGAGCAAGAATGCGATTCATGCGAGCCTTGATCGTTTCCAGACGCTTCAGATGGATCGCCATATCAGTGATCTGACCCTGCGTACCGGCAGAAGGCTGATGAATCATGATCTCGGAATTGGGCAGAGCCATACGCTTACCCTTGGTGCCAGCGGAAAGCAGGAATGCACCCATGGAAGCTGCCATACCGACGCAAATCGTGGCAACATCGCACTTAATGTACTGCATCGTATCGTAGATTGCCATACCTGCAGTCACACTGCCGCCGGGACTGTTAATATAAAACTGAATGTCTTTATCAGGATCCTGTGCCTCCAAATACAGAAGTTGGGCAACCACCAGACTGGCAGTTGTGTCATTTACTTCTTCGGACAGGAAAATAATGCGATCGTTCAGCAGACGGGAAAAAATATCATAGCTACGCTCACCGCGGCTTGTCTGCTCAACAACATAAGGTACTAAACTCATGGTCATGTCTCCTTTCACAGGGTTTGAAACATTCTAACCATTCTTAAGAGGGATTATTCCTCGGATGCTGCCTCTTCCGACTTGGGGGCAACAGCAACTGCGGAATCCACGATCACCTTTACAGCCTTGCGGGTCTCCAGACCGGACTTGATCTCCTCAACGGGGACCATCTCCTTGATCTTGTCGATCTCCATGCTGTACTGCTCTGCCATTGCCTGGAACTCAGCCTCCAGATCCTCGTCAGTCACGGTGATGCCTTCAACCTCAGCGATCTTAGCCAGAGTGACATTGATCTTAGCCTGCTTCTCAGCGCCGGGACGGAAAGCGTTGCGCATAGTGGACAGGTCGCCGCCCATCATCT
>CAYVCR010000098.1:0-5764 GCA_964450205.1 uncultured Oscillospiraceae bacterium
CTTTCGTGGGTGCCGGTGTCCAGCCAGGTGAAGCCCTGGCCCAGCAGCTCCACATTCAGCTGCCCGGCTTCCAGATAGATCCGGTTCAGGTCAGTGATCTCCAGCTCGCCCCGGGCAGAGGGCTTCAGGTTCTTTGCAAATTCTACCACCCGGTTGTCATAGAAATACAAACCGGTGACGCAGTAGTTGCTCTTAGGCTGGGCAGGCTTTTCTTCGATGGAGACAGCTCTGCCGCCTTCGTCAAACTCCACGATACCGAAGCGCCAGGGATCGTCCACATAGTAACCAAAGACAGTGGCACCGTTACCCTTTTCCGCATTTTTAACAGCGTTATAAAGGCGCTTTTTCAGGCCGTGACCGGAGAAAATATTGTCACCCAGGATCATGGCGACGCAGTCATTGCCGATAAATTCCTCACCGATGATAAAGGCCTGTGCCAGCCCATCAGGGGAGGGCTGTACAGCGTAGGACAGAGTGAGACCAAACTGACTGCCGTCACCAAGCAACTCCTGAAAACGGGGGGTGTCCTGGGGCGTGGAAATGATCAGGATCTCCCGGATGCCGGCACTCATCAGTACCGACAGGGGATAGTAGATCATAGGCTTGTCATAAACAGGGAGCAGCTGCTTGGAGGTGACTTTGGTAAGGGGATACAGACGGGTGCCGGAACCGCCGGCCAAAATGATACCTTTCATAACCAGACTCCTCAGTGCTTTTAGTGCGGACGATCACATAGTTTGGAAATATTATAGCATATAAAAACAGAAATGCAAGCAAAAGCGCCGCTGTTAAAAGAAGATTAACAAATTAATCTTCTTTCTGACAAAGTAAATTATATTGCATGAAAACAGGAATGATGGTATACTGATAGCAGAAAACAAGCAAGGAGGTAACTGTATGGAAGTGTTAGGCGTTGTGGGTATGGTTTTGCTGGTGCTGCTGTTATTTGCATTGATGGCTTATGCGGTGGTCGCGTATGTGGTAAGCAGCAAGGCTCTGCACGAAATTGCCGCCCGCAGAGGGATCGAAAATCCTTGGCTGGCATGGGTGCCTGTGGCAGGTTTTTGGCTGCAGGGCAAGATCTCGGACCAGTATAGACAGCGCAAATACGGTTATGATCCTGAGATGCGCAAGACGCTGCTGACGCTGGCTATCGTGACGCAGGCAGGAAGTCTGCTGATCGACGTTTTCGACCGGTTTTACAATGGCGCGATCAACTTTGGATCTTTGGATATGGCGCCGATTTTGATTATACTGATTATAGCGCTGGCGGTGATCGGTGTGGAGATCGCGCTGTTGGTGTACAGGTATAAAGCGCAGTATGATCTGTTTGCCTCCTGCAAGCCGAAATTGGCGGTGCTGTTTTTGGTGTTGAGTATCGTGACACCGGCAGGTCCTTTCCTGACCTATGCCTGCCGCAACAGTGATGACGGCTTGCCTGTACAAACCGAAGAATAAAAATAATCCCGGTGTGCGCGCACACCGGGATTATTCGCGTATACTCAAACTGCAGTATGCAGAGCAGTTGCGATAGGACGCTAAAGGCTTCTCCTGGGGAGAAGCTGGCAAAAATCTTTGATTTTTGACTGATGTGGACTGCGGGCAGTGATCTTGGATTTTCTGTTTGCGCTTAGGCTTTTTTCTGACTTTCAGTGCGCGCCGATCCGCACCCGTCACGGCTTGCGCTGTGCCCTGTTTTTGGGGTGCGATTTCCACTGGCGATCGTTTATCCTGTTCGCTTCGCTGCTTCCCGGGAGAGGGCTTTGGGTGCGGTCTGATTTGAAATAGCTCCATAACCCCGAGTTTATTTCCCGAAAAGTGGCCGGGCTACTTTTTTGTACAGTAGCAGGGTCAGTATCGATACAGACAGTCCTTTGATGAGATTCAGCGGTGCTACCGCCAGCATGACGAAGGTGGTGATATTGCTGATTTTGGGATTGATAGCACTGCCCATAGCGATGATGTTCTCCAGCGGCAGACCGTACAGCTCAGAGAACTTGGGGAGCAGATAAATGGCGTTGAAGGCACTGCCGAAAACAGTCAGTACCAATGTGCCCGCCGCAAGACCCAGCAGGGCAGTGCCGCGGGTCTTCTTGGTGTGGTAGATGATCACGGCAGGCAGCACCAGAGAGCAGCCAACGCAGAAATTGGCAAAGTCGCCCACAAAGGCGGTGGTGGTGCCTTTTAAGATCAGCTTGAGCAGGATCTTGACGGCCTCACAGTATACGGCAGCTGCCGGTCCCAGGTAAAAACCGCAGAGCATCACCGGCAGCTCGGAAAAGTCCAGCTTGTAAAACTCAGGTGCCAGGAAGGGAATGGAGAAATCCAGGATATGCAGCACGGCGGCGATGGCAGCACAGATGGCCACGATGGTGATCCGGCGGGCAGAGGATGTTTTCCGCATACCCGGCAAAAAATGCTCCGAAACCTTGGCGATCACGGCCAGCGCCGCAATGATCGCTGTGCTGATCAGCACAAACAGGATGTTCTCTTTTAACTGGCTAAAAAACACTGTGATTCGTTCGGCCATAAGTGCACCTCACAAAAAATGCCCTGGGTATAGTCTACCCAGGGCGTGAAAATACATGAAAAACAATCTTCTTTCATCCAGACTTTACTGTCGGTATCGGAATCACACCGATTCAGCGCTGCGCGCTCGCGGACTTTACCGCCGGTCGGGAATCACACCCTGCCCTGAAGATCTATGAACTTGCAAACAGCATACCATGCTTAAGACCGGTTGTCAAGAAAAGACAAATGTGATAAAATCAAATTATTCCACGGCGGCAGAGGTGCTCTCTGTGGGGTTGCTCTCTATGGGCGTGGTTTCAGTACTGTCCGGCATCTTGAAGCCCCGGACGACCCCCTTGGCGGCGGTGTCGGTCACGTCTCCGCCGATGATCTGATTTTTATAGACCAGCAGGGTAGCGTAGACCGGCTCGGTGGCATCGGGGAAATTATTTACCTTGTAAACGTAGCGCATGACTGTTTTGCCTGCGTACTGACTCAGATCGTACCCCTGGCTTTTCTGCAGGGCGTTGTAGCGGTCAAAAACCTCAGAAGCTGTCTCCGGGATCTTTACCTGAGAGGACTCAGTGGGCGAAGTGCTGACCTCCCAGCCGAAGCTCTTGAGGAATTGTACCCGGGCGTCGTTGTTGGAAACCGTACCTGTGGCTGTGGGCTCTGCATCGTTACCGCCGCCGAACAGCAGGATCAGCGCCACGATCACCGCTGCTGCTGCCACGAGCCCAATGATAATTTTTTTGAAATCGACCTTTGCGGTCATGACCATCATAAATCATACCTCCTGTAAGCATTCTCACATAAGAAGCGTATTCACAGCTTGTCAGAGGTAGAACGGAGAGACCATGGAAAGATTGGACAAATTTCTGTGCGACTGCGGTGTGGGTACCCGCAGTCAGGTGAAAAGCATCCTCAAGGCGGGCCGTGTTACTGTGGACGGCAAGCCGGAAAAAGATAACGGCAGAAAGATCGACCCGGCGGCCCAAACAGTCTGCCTGGATGGGGAAGTGCTGCGCCTGCGGGGCAGGGTGGTGCTGATGCTCAATAAGCCGGCAGGCTATGTGACGGCTACGGAGGATGCCCGGGATGCCACAGTCATGGAGCTGCTGCCCCCGCAGTACCGGCATTTAAAGCCTGTGGGGCGGCTGGATAAGGCAACGGAGGGACTGCTGCTGTTTACCGATGACGGCGACTTGCTCCACCGGCTGATCTCTCCCAAAAAAGAGGTACCCAAGGTCTACTATGCCCAACATGAGGGCACAGCCACTGAGGAAGATGTACAGGCTTTTGCTGCAGGTCTGACTTTGGGCGACGGAACAATGTGCCTGCCCGCAAAGCTGGAGATTTTGGGGCCGGGGGAGAGCCTGGTCACAGTTTGCGAGGGTAAGTACCACCAGGTCCGCCGTATGCTGGCAAGCCGGGGGATGCCTGTCACTTACCTGGAGCGGCGGCAGGAGGGGCAGCTGACCCTGGGGAAGCTGCCGCGTTCCCAAGCCCGGGAGCTGACAGAGGAAGAAATTCGGTCGCTGGAAGAATAGGCAGAAAAACACAGGGAAGATACCGATGCTTCCCTGTGTTTTTTGCACAAGAGTGCTGTCAAAATGCCGAAAGGAAAACGGTTGTTTTGGACTTAAAACCGGTGAAAAACGATGATTTATTCTCACGGCACTGGAAAAATAACTAAAAACAGAAAGGCTTTTTGCAATAAAATGTCAAAAAGCACTTGCAAAATGCGCAAAACGGTTGTATAATGATAGGGCAATTTTGTGAAATGCGCATTTGTGCAAATTACTTAAGGAGGCCTGGAAAATGGCGAATAGTGTTTTTCAGAGTGTGATCGTACAGCTTAAGGATGCCACCGACCGTACCTTCGGCGTTGTGGATACCGATGGCTACGTAGTATCCTGCACCGACCCCGTCCTGCTGGGTGAGCGCTGGCCCGATGCCGTGCTGAAGATCTCCGGCAGTGACCAGCAGGTGGTCACTTTTGGTCAGAAGACCTTCCGTCCCATTATGAGCAGCGTCAATTATTTTGAGTATGCCGTGTTCTGCACTGGCGATGACGAGATAGCCAAGGCCTTCTGCAACATGGCCTACATCGCCTTCAACGATGCCAAGACCTTCTATGAGGAGAAGCATGACCGGGGCACCTTCGTCAAAAATATTATTATGGACAATATCCTGCCCGGCGATATTTATATCCGGGCCAAGGAGCTGCACTTTGCCACCGATGCCCCCCGCGCTGTGTTCCTGGTGCGGCAGATCGGTAGCGGTGACGTGGCGACTGTGGACGTGCTGTCCGGCATGTTCCCTGACAAGCTGCAGGACTTTGTTCTGAGCATCAATGAGACCGATATTGCCGTAATCAAGCAGCTGGGCAGCAATACCTCCGCTGAGGAGCTGGAGAAGATCGCCCATTCCATGGAGGAGACCCTCAAGAGCGAGCTGTTTGTGAAGGTGGTCATCGGTATCGGCACCGTGGCTGAACACCTGCGGGAGCTGGCCGATGCTTATAAGGAAGCCCAGACGGCTATCGATGTGGGCAAGGTCTTCGACACCGAAAAGAGTGTCATGCACTATGAGAACCTGGGCATCGGCCGTCTGATCTATCAGCTGCCTACTACCCTGTGTGAGATCTTCCTGACCGAGGTGTTTAAGAAGAATTCCATCGACTCTTTGGATCAGGAGACCCTCTTTACCATTAACAAGTTCTTCGAGAACAACCTGAACGTTTCCGAGACCTCCCGTAAGCTCTTCGTCCACCGTAACACGCTGGTGTACCGTCTGGAAAAGATCAAGAAGCTGACGGGTCTGGATCTGCGCCAGTTTGACCACGCTATCGTGTTCAAGGTGGCGCTGATGGTGCGCAAGTACCTGTCCAGCCGGGACGCACGCTGAACATAAGCGCTTTGAGCCGCACATTTTTTGTGCGGCTCATGGTGCGTTATTTAAAGAAAAATTAAGACCCTTTCCGGGATTTTCCTGCCCCAGCACCTTGACACGAAAATTACAATGTGTTACAATTTGGTTACATTACGTTTGGAGAAAGATAAGTTATGATTGAGTTTACCGACGTTACCAAGTCCTACTCTGTGGGCACCCATGCACTCAGGGGTGTTTCCATGCAGATCGAGGACGGCGAATTTGCATTTCTGGTGGGCCCCTCCGGCTCCGGTAAGTCCACCATCATCAAGCTGATCTCCGGTGAGCTGAGGCCCACCTCCGGTCAGATCCATGTGAA
>CAYVCR010000099.1:0-5741 GCA_964450205.1 uncultured Oscillospiraceae bacterium
GGAGGAGGACCTGACCATCGTCATGGACCAGTATGAAAAGCTGGCCCAGCTCATGCTGGAGCGGGACAAGGCGGGCAAGCCCTTCACCTTCTACCATTACATGATCGATCTGACCGGCGGCCCCTGTATCTACAAGCGCATCTCCGGCTGCGGCAGTGGCACGGAATACATGGCCGTCACCCCCTGGGGCGATCTGTACCCCTGCCACCAGTTTGTAGGTGATGACAAATTCAAGCTGGGCAACATCTGGGACGGTGTCACCAACACCGACATTCAGGATCAATTTGCCGCCTGCAATGTCTACGCCCACCCGGAATGCCGGGATTGCTGGGCCCGGCTCTACTGCTCCGGCGGCTGCGCAGCCAACGCCTACCATTCCACCGGCTCTGTGACCGGCGTATATGAATACGGCTGCAAGCTGTTCCGCAAACGCATGGAATGTGCCATCATGGTGGCCGTTGCCCGGGCGCTGGGTCGATAACAATGGATACCCCCATTTGTGATTTTGTCCGCCGCTACGCCGATAGCGGCGCTCTGCGCCTGCACATGCCCGGCCATAAAGGAACACCCCTGCTGGGCATGGAGCAACTGGATATTACCGAGATCGCCGGCGCTGACAGCCTGTACGAGGCAGACTCCATCATCGCCCAAAGCGAGCAAAATGCCAGCACGCTCTTTGGCTGCCCCACCTTTTATAGCACTGAGGGCGCTTCCCTGTGCATCCGGGCCATGGTGCACCTGGTAACAGTGTATGCCAAACAGCAGGGCAAACGCCCTGTGATTTCCGCCGCCCGGAACGTGCACAAGACCTTCCTCAGTGCCGCGGCGCTGTTGGATACGGATGTGCGCTGGATCTATCCTGCCCAGCCGGAATCCTACCTGTCCTGCCCGCTGACTGCTGCTGATGTTGAGACTGCCATTTTGCGGGAAGACCCCGCCGCGGTCTACTTGACCAGTCCGGACTATCTGGGTAACATAGCCGACATTGCCGCCCTGGCAGAGGTCTGTCACCGGCACGGCGTGCTGCTGCTGGTGGATAATGCCCACGGGGCCTACCTGCGCTTTTTACAGCCCAGCCTGCACCCCATGGACCTGGGCGCGGATCTGTGCTGCGACTCTGCCCACAAGACCCTGCCGGTACTGACCGGCGGCGCTTACCTGCATATTGGCCAGACCGCACCTGCCCTGTTCACAGAGCAGGCAAAGAACGCCCTGGCCCTCTTTGGCTCCACCAGTCCTTCTTACTTGATTTTGCAGTCCCTGGACATGGCAAACCGGTATCTTGCAGACTATTCCCTTGCTGCTTTTCTCGCGCAGCTTGTCACCGTCAAGGAGACGCTGAAGCGCCACGGCTACCGCCTGCGAGGCGATGAAAAGCTTAAGCTGACGCTGGAAACCAAGCCCTACGGCTACACCGGCCATGATCTTGCCAAGCTGCTGGCTGCCCAAGGTATTGTCTGCGAATTTGCCGACCCGGACTTTTTGGTGCTGATGCTCACCCCGGAGACCGGCGCAGCCGGTCTGCACCGGCTGGAGCAGGCCCTCCTGTCCATCCCCAAAAAAGAACCGGTGACCACTCTGCCCCCGGCCTTCCATCGCTGTGAGCAGGTCCTGTCCGTCCGGCAGGCTGTGCTCAGTCCCAGCCGTACGCTGCCGGTGGCGCAGTGTGTGGGTCAGATCCTGGCTGCCCCCTCGGTCGGCTGTCCCCCTGCAGTGCCTATCGTGATCTGCGGTGAGCGCATTGATAACGATGCCGTCCGGCGCTTCCAATACTACGGTATCGACTTCTGTACAGTCGTTGATGCAACATTTTCAAAAGAATGATAACGGCGGTGATATTATGAGTCAGATCATGACCCGTTCCCATATTATGTTTGATCCCCTGCAGCCGGACCCCCGGCTTATCAATATTGAGGACATTGCCCACGCCCTGAGCATGCTCTGCCGTGCCAACGGCCACTTCAAGAGCTTTTATTCCGTAGGCCAGCATTGCATCAACTGCTGCAATGAAGCCGCGGCCCGGGGTTATTCCCGGCGGGTGCAGCTGGCCTGCCTGCTCCATGATGGCAGCGAGGCCTATCTATCCGACGTGACCCGCCCGGTGAAGCAGGAGCTGCCCCGGTACACGGAGATCGAAGAGCCCCTGCAGGATGCAATTTGGCTCAAATTCCTGGGCACGCCCCTGACCGAGGAGGAAAACCGGCAGGTTTTTGCTATCGATGACGATATCCTGTGGCACGAGTTTGTGAATCTTATGGGCGCGGCCCTGTCGGACACCGAGCCTGCACTGGCATCTTCTCCTATCTATGAATTCATGGGCTTTGAAAGCTGCCGCGACGAATACCTCCACCTGTTCCACAGCCTGATTTGATCCCGTAGGGGCGGATGCCCACATCCGCCCGTATGCCGCACCTTCGTATTCGCCGAAACCTATTGCAAATGTGCAACATTGTACTGCCGGGTCGATGTGGGCATCGACCCCTACGGTTTATCGCGCCGATATTCATCGGCTCGATAAACGGAAATTTGAACAACCGGCGTACATGCAAACAAATACCGGCGCACCCATTTGGGTGCGCCGGTAAATTATTGGGTTAGTTCAGTGGTGCTACATAACTTTCGATCAGTTCAAGAATCTGTTCATAGGTAACAACACCTCTGCCCACCAGGACCTTCAGGTACGGACCGTTGAACGCGATAAACTGTTCGTAGGTAACATACTCGGCAAAGTCCTCGTAGGTGTACAGACCGTACTTCTCAATATCCGCCTGCATCTTGGCCTCATCATACTTCATATTGTCGCCGATCTCGAAGTAGTCAAACCAGCCCTCATACTCAGGCATTGTAATAGAGAACATGCCCTCAACAAAGAAATTATTGTGCTGAGCAGTCTGGATAGAGTAGCTTCCTGTATACTCTTCGATCAGCTCATATCCGGTCAGCGTTACATTCTCATAACCATCAGCTGTAGACTTCACAAAGTTGCTGCCAACATAAGATTCCACATTATCTTTATCAACGATCACGAAATTGTTGGAATCCACATGGTAGAAACCGTGGTTGTTGACGACCTTAACAATCGTACCGTCATCGAAGGTCAGCTTCAACACCTCGTACAGGTCGTCACCGTGGTAGAACAGGATCGCCGCCGGAGCCGCATCGTACTCACCGGTGAAGAAGTTCCATACCAACAGCTGATCCTCGTAGGTAACTGCATCCACGCGCTTCTTACTGCCGTCAGCCAAGGTTACAAGGGTATCTCCGGTAACACACTTCGCAGTTGTTTGCGGTGTATGGTAACCTACATAGTAGTAATAGGTTGCACCTGCATTATCCTGGTACTTGTACTGGACCAACAGATACAATTCATTGCGGGCATTATTGCTCAGAGTGGGGGATGCATAGATCAAAACGCTGTCCAAGGTCGTAGGCGTAGAACTAGCTGCCGTACTTGCCTGATACTTGAATGCTGCATCTGCACCGCCTGTTGTCATGCTGACGGTACCACTGGGAACTGCTGTCAAATAACTGGAATATGCAGTCAGTGACAGACCGCTGGGCATCGTTGTGGTGGAAGAACCGTAGGTAACAGCGCTGCCGGTGCCAGAATCCGCGTAATCCGTAATCGTAACCGCATTCTTTAATACCGGGAAGCACATATACCAGGAATTCACGGAGGAATGCTCTGTCTTTCCGTCAGAGGTATAGCCATCCACGATGGGATAGTACACAGTTGTACCGCTGACTGTAATGCTGCCAATCGTGTCGCTCGTGGCCGTTACATCAGGCATCACATAGGTATTGTTGCTGATTGTCACCTGCGTGGAGACTGTGCTGTCGCTACCGAAAGTAAAGGTAGCATTTTGGGCCTCAGGTGCGATCACCGACACGTTAATATGAACGGTCTTGGTATAGGTCTTCGAATAAGTACTGATACCGCCGTTTGCTTCTACGGTGTAGTTGTTGTTATCCGTATAAGTATAGTCAACAGAATATGTCCCAGACGTATTGAAGGTGATGCTCTTTCCTGTATAGTCTGTGCCATCCATGGAGACCGTATAATCCAGAGTCTGACCATTCTTGGTTGCCGTCAGGATCGAGGTATCCCAGGTAAAGGACTCGCCTTCATCCATGGAGATCAACACCGTTCCGCTTTCCTCATAGCAGTAGTCATTGGAGCCGTCCGTCTTGGCTACATAGTTCTTGGTGGTATAATCAAAGCTGTAGGACGGAGCAATCTCGCCTTGACCTTTTGTTTCATAAACAGGACTTGCTTTAGTGACATCATCTGCGGTGGGTTTAACTGTATATACATAGCCGTCAACACCCTGGAAGGTTACGGTCTGTCCGGTATAGCTGCCCTTATCCGTTCTGCTGTCTTTGATATTGCCTGACATACCTGCTGTCATGGAGACAATACCAGCATTAGCCCAGGTCACACCGTCTTGTTCGAGTTGCAAATCTGTGTGATCGCTGCCCAGCATGACCTTAACCAACTGCTTTGCATAAGCGCTGCTGAACTCATCATTATCGGAAATGTAGTTGTACTGCGTCAAAGTACCTTTGATTTCTACTGTGGTGGTGCTCTGCACCTGCTCGTAGTAGATCACAACACCCAGGCCAACCACAACTGTGCCATCGGTAGCTTGATCGTTGCCATTGGACTGGTTAATGGTAGTCACATTCTCCAGCACAACATTGCCATTACGGATGTCCAGATTGGCAAAGTTGCCGCCTTTCAAAGTGGTATTGGTGATTTCCAAATTACCGTCTCTGACACGAACAGGAGATGCACAGTTGGAGATATAGCAATTAGTGATCTTGCTGTTACCATAAGAAAGCACCGCCGGACGGTTGTAGTCATCGGATGCTGTTGCACCGTACGCAGTGTACACCGCACCGACAATTTTCACATTGTCCAAATGCGCGTTATTGATGCTCACAAGGTAGTTATTGGTAATAGAACGCGTTCCGTCATATGCACCGTCGGAGACATCAAATGTAAAGCCGTTACCGTACAGGGTTGCGTCGGACAAAGAATAGGAGCTACCAGAGGACATGGTAATGTCTTTCAGCAGAACAGAATTGCGGCTGGCAAGTTCGCTGTAAGTTGTGACGTTGGTAGCATTTATCACTTCCAGCGTCTGCGTATAGGGTTCTGCGCCCAATGCATCAATGGTAACTGCAACAGGCCCGGTGAAGGAAGATGTAAATTGCATAGTTGCAGTATCCCAGGAAGTCGGATCAGCAGAAGCCGTTGCAACAACCGTGGTGTTATCCAGCAGACTAACCGCGGAGACTTGAACTGTGCCATTGATCGTAGCACCAGTCTTTGCCGCCTCAAACAGATTGCCCAATGCGACTGTATTCAAATTACCCACACGGTACAGGAAATTTGCTTCAGGCAGTGCAGTTGTGAAGGAGGGATTCTCAACCACATGAAAGGTAACCGTTGCATCATTGCAGAGATTCTGATCGTTGATCGTTACTGTAACACTGCCGGTTGCCTCAAACTTCAAAGTGCCCTGTGCCCAATCTTCGGTATTGGGCGTATATTCATACGCAACATCGTCACCGACCGTAACAGCCACATTTGCGTGATCAATCTCGGCGTCTTCAACCGTGTCGAACAATGTGCCAAGTGCAATTTCCGCGCCGGCAGTCTGTTTTTCCACGCTGTTGGCGACAAACTTATCCACCGGCTTAGCTGCACCAACAGTAACATTGAGCACAGTTTCTGT
>CAYVCR010000100.1:0-5717 GCA_964450205.1 uncultured Oscillospiraceae bacterium
TTAACAGGTTGCCGGGTTTCATCGGGCCGTTCCCTCCACCACTCTTGATAAGGCTGGTATGCAGTTCTCTTTTATTCTACGCGTTTTCGCCAAAAAGTCAATATCTTTTTTGTAGAAAGTACCGATATTTCAGAAGAAAGCGAGAAAGACAGTTGGATCGATAACCCTGAATTTGTTTTTTAGTGAATCGTTAAGAGTGAATAAGCGAAAAAGGGCGGACCAGGGTCCGCCCTTCAGGTTATTCCGTATATGCCAGAGATTCGGTCAGGTACTGCTCCCACAGGTAGGTGTCCGGACTCTCCTCCAGGCCGTAAGCCTCCCGGATGCCCTGGCACAGGCGTTCGAGCTTTGCCTGCATCACTTCCGATTGGAAGGTGCTCTCGCCGCTGCCCGTCACCGCATGGAAGAACACGGCGGCGCGGTCATCATGGGGATAAGCCATGGCCTGCTCCGAGATAAAAGCGCTGTCTTCGCAGTAAAGGAAGGTATCCAGGTCCGGGCGGGTGCCGTAGCTGTAGCTGTAGAAGAAGCCCTCAGGATTCAGATCGTCCCAGTCGTCGAATTTCCGGGAATTGCCCAGCACATGGCTGTCGATGGCATAGGCCACACCCTGGTAAAATTCCTCGGTCACGTTGTACTTATTGGTGACGGAAATATAACAATCGCCGTCCTGCCAGTACTGCTCATAGGTGGCATCGCCTCCTACTGAACGGACCAAATTCACATGGATCCAACCGGCTTCCACGGTCTTGCGCAGAAAATCCCCCGGGAACTGCTCCAGCGCCAGAGCCAGCTCGTCCAGCATCCGGTGGATGGTCTCCACCTGATACTCCTCAACCACAGTGCTGTCACTGCTCTGGTTGCGGATCACATCCTGCCACAGGTGGATCTTCACACCGTACTGCTCGCTCATTTGCTCTGCCCGCTCCCGGCAGGCTTCCAGCCCTTCCGTATCCGGATTTTCCGCTGTGAAGAGCTGGCCGGTATAGACCGTGTTGTCATTGACAGAAGACTGGGTAATATTCCAGCGGCAAAGCACCTGCTGCTCACCCTCATAAGCCAAGATCCAAACTGCATCCTGCGTTGCCAGAAAGGATTTTGGCTGGCTGATGCCGGGCAGGGTCACCCGGGCGGTACATTTGCCGCTCTCCAAATCGTAGTAAGCCAGATCTGTATTACCGCCTGCAGTATAGCCGAGCATGCCGCCCATAGAAAGTGCCGATGCATACCGGTCTTCGGTGATAAATGCAGCCTGGGCCGCTCCCTCCCGGGTGCCCACGATGGTCTGGCTCACACCGCCATCCATACGGCTGAGCAGATAAGAATCCTCATAGGTATGGAAAGGATACAGATGAGAATCCCCATTGTAAAGAGTCTTACCGGTCTCGGTGGAAATATACTCCGTGGGGCCGTCTGCCATTTCTTCTCTGAAGAATTCACACTGAAGGACCGTTCCGTCAAAGTACATCCCCATCAGCTGCTGATAGGGATAGGAATGGCTGCGGATCAGCCGGGATATCCCTGTCTGAATGCTCAGCGCGCGGATCTCGCCGGGGACACAGTAGTAGATCTCGCCCTGGGTCAGGCTGATATAGGGGTTGCCCTGCATGTTTTCCGGCAGGTCGAGCCTGTCGGTCTCCTGCAGCTGGGGATTGACCAGCACCACCTGCCGAGTCTCCCGGCTATAGTAAGCAGCGCCCTGGACAGCGCTGTCAAAACATACGCTCAGTGTTTCAATGGCGCAGTCGGTAGAAAGGCTGGCCGCACTCACGCATTCCTCTCCTTGGAGCGCCGTCACGGTGCCGTCCTCAGCACGCAGCAGCAGGCGGTTACCCATAGAAGATACCGCAAAATAATCATTTCGTTCCAGCCTGTAGACCCGGACCGCGCCGTCTGTCTCTGTCTCCACGGCACTGTTGGGAACGTACAGTCCCTTCTTGACCGACTCGGTCTGCTCTGCATTCGCAGCTGTCTCGTCCGGTGTCTGGTCGCCGCAGCCTGCCAAGAGCAGCAGTACAAGCAACAGGGGCAGCAGTTTTTTCATGATCACTGTCTCCTCGCCAGGTAGTATTCATCGCCCTGCCGGTAGTAAGGGCATCTTTGATTCCGGGCGGTCAGGATGCGGTATACCTCATCCTCGTCCAGATCCATGATGCAGTAGTACTCCTCGTACTCCTCGTCGTAGTCGTAATTCCAGCAGGTCTCACACTCGTTACAAACCATTGATATTCTCCAAATAAGCTGCCACATCGAAGGGGCGGAGCTTTTCGTCCTTGCGCAGGTACAAAGGATGATGCGGGTGGCCCTTCTTACTTAAGCTTCCTGCGCAGTACCAGTGGGCACCGTATTCCTGCCCGGCCTTCAGCATGTCCTGCAGGCACAGGGGCAGGTAGTCCCGCTTTTCGATAATGGTGCCCCAGGCCGCCCACACGGCGGGCCTTTCCGAAATGGACAGCACGTAGCGGAAAGCCGCTAAGTTTTCCCGGTGCAGCGCCATGTTGCAGGTCTTTTCCATAGCATCCGGGTCGGTGGCCCGCTGGGCGTAGACATTGAACATGATAAAGCTGTCGAACCCATTGCCGATGGCGATCCGTTCCACAGACCTCAGGGTGTTGTCCAGGTCGCCCGGCTGGGCGGTGGAGGGATTGATACCGATGCAGATCAGCGGATTCTTGCCCCGGGTACCCAGTATGTAACGGTACTCAGAATAAAAGTTGGGTGCGTAGAGCCACTCATCAATGTCATAATAGGGGCTGGGCGTGTTGGCGGCTTTTAAAGCCTCAGCAAAGCTCACCAGCTCCATTTCCGCGGTCGTGCCGCTGGGCACATGCATAGTTACACCTCCACCGGGGGGAACCAAACAGAATGGCTACGGTCATAAAATTCGCAATCTGCCTCTTCCCTGCCGGTTTGACGCAGCCATGCAGCAAAGGCATGGTCCATAAATTCCACCGCGCCGGGCATAGTGGACTGGATCTGTACCGCGGTGCCATCGCCCATATGCAGCTCGATCAGCAGGTAGCCTGCGTTGTTGTAAAGCTGCTGGGCCTGGATGTCCCGGTACTCGTATACCTTCTTCTTTTTGCCGAAGGTGGTATAGATGAAGCTGTCCTCATCGTAGAAGATACCGGTGGTCAGATAGTACACCACAAGGCCTATGCCCGTTACAGCGATCAAAATACCGCCGCCCAGGAACAGCCATTTGGCATTTTCTGTTGTAAAGCTTGTGATGATGGCTGCCACGCCCAGCACGATCATGATGATTCCAAAGCTGCCATAGCGCTTCTGCAGCCGTACAGCCAGACCACTTTGGTGCTGGGACTGAGAGCGAAACAGCTTTTTAAAAAGAAAATCCACCAAGAAGCACAGGCCGATTACCACGGCAGCTGTAAGGATAATCAGTACGTATTCCATATTACTGTGTATCTCCTGTCAAAACCAAGTGAACGGGGATATCATACGCCTCCGTAGGCAAGCTCTCCAGCAGCTGGAAGTCATAGCACAGGGCCACGGTGGGGTGATCCGGCTCAGCGCTGAGAAACTTATCATAGTAGCCGCCGCCGTAGCCCATCCGGTCGCCCCGGGCAGTAAAGGCAAGGCCGGGCATCAGCACCAGAGCCGTAGGATCGTCCGCCACAGGGCCGTCGGCGATGGGCTCGGGAATGCCGAAATCGCTCTTTTCCATTTGGGTCAAGTCTGTCACCAGGATGAACTTCATGGTGTCGCCGTAAACCTTGGGCACGGCCACCTGCTTACCCTCTTTCATGGCCCGCTCCAGCATGGGTACGGTGCGCACCTCCTGATTGTAGGGCATGTAGCCATAAATGGTCTTTGCCTGTTGGTACTGCTGGCAGGCGGCAAACTTTTCCCCCAGCTGACGGCTGGCAGATCCGATCTGCTGCTCCGTCATGGCCCGCTTCTTTTGCCGGATCATGGCACGCAATTCAGACTTGTTCATCTGTCTTCTCCTTGGGTTTGTGAAAGAGTTTTCCCCACAGCAGGATCGCGAGCTGGCCGGGGATGCCAAGCAGGAACAGCAGCCAAATGTTTACTCCGCAAAAAATCAGTAATGACAGGTAAATGCTCAGCAGGCTGCCCCACACGATACCGGAAACAAACAGCTTGTTCCTGCGGAAATCCCGCCATGCAGAGTTCAGACTCACCGCCACGATAGAATTTACCGGAATGGCATATATAAACGCCATAAACGACTTCCATTTGTCGGGTATATCCAGAGAAAATACCACCACAAAGGCCAACAGTGCCACAAACCACACCAGCACACTGCACAGCATAAGGATGATCTTCTTGTCAGCCTTACGCTTGAGTGTCTTTTCCACTGCCTTGCCGACCGCACGCTCCATCACACCGGTCTGCTCCGGCAGAGCGTCAGGGTCCATCAGCAGGTCATTGACCGTAATATCAAACAGCTCTGCCAGCTGGGTCAGGGTCAGCACGTCGGGCATAGATTCGCCCCGCTCCCACTTGGAAACAGCCTTATCCGAGTAATTCAATTTTTCCGCCAGCCCTAACTGGGTCAGGCTGGCGCGCTTTCTGTATGCCGCGATATTCGCGCCCAGCTGGCTTTTCAATTTTTCGTCGTTCATAGGAGTCCTCCTGGAATTTTCTAGCGTATATTATAGCAAATTTTTGTGGGTTTTTCAATAGAAAATCCGGGCCAGGCCCGGATCTTCTTATTCCACATGGTTATGGTTACTGATATGATCCTGGCAGTAGCAGAAGTAACCCTTGCAGCGGCTGCAGTAACGGAACTCCAGATCGGGGTGGCTGATGTCTGTCCTGCCGCAGACCACGCAGCGGTGGGTATAGGGGGTCTTGTCCTGCTTGGGTGCAGCCTTGCGGACAGGTGGTACATCCACGATCTTGGGATTCTTCGGTTTCCGGCGGCGGCGCCAAGCCGGAGGCAGCACGTTAACCACGTCGCCCCCAAAGAACAAAAAGTAGTTGCCAATGGCTACCAGCGGGAACAGGCAGTACGGGAAGTAACCGGCAACTGCCAGATTGACAACATCCAGCAGTGTCAGACCCAGATCCACCAATGCAAAGATCCACGCCCGGATGGGGATAAAGAAAAACAGCAGGAATCTGGCATCCGGATACAAGGTGGCATACCCCAAAAACAGGCTCAGATTCAAATAGTACACATTGGCCTGACCCCCGAAGAGCATACAGAATGCGTCCATCAGGATCACGCCGGTAAAGTAAAACAGGTTGAAGCGCAGAGTGCCCCAGGCATTCTCCATAGCTCTGCCAAGGGTAAAGTAGCAGTACAAACTGATCGCTGTCAGCAGGATATTTCCTGTATCATAGGTAAAAATGTAGGTAATCAGCCGCCATACCTGCCCCCGCAGGATCAGCGCTCTGTCAAAGGTCAACAGATTTGCCAGCTGATCCAGGCCGAACAGGCCCATCAGATACACCACCGCACTGCCGATGGTGATGAACAGCATCAGATTCGGTATGCCGATATGCCGGTTCTTCAAGCAAAACCGTTCGAATTTTGTGCGTAAGTTTTTCAATGATCTCAACTCCTCAATCCATTGCTGATATCATAGCATTTTTTCCCGGAAAAGTCTATAAAGGAATTATGAACATTGTGCCAGGGACTTAAACAGCTCTGCAAATTCCAATTTATCGAGCTGTTCAAATTATCACCGCACTGCCCTAAAGGCGTCATCCTGAGCGTAGGCGAAGCC
>CAYVCR010000101.1:0-5690 GCA_964450205.1 uncultured Oscillospiraceae bacterium
AGCGCGGCGACGACGAGACCGAAATGCTGGACGAGGATTTCCTGAACGCCATGGAGTACGGCATGCCTCCCACGGGCGGCATGGGTATGGGTATCGACCGTGCAGTCATGCTTTTCACCGGTACCGACACCATCCGCGAGGTCATCCTGTTTCCCACGATGAAGCCGTTGGACTAAAAAATCATTCAGGACTGCGTATGTTGCCATACACAGTCCTGTTTTTTTGCACCCCCCCGGAAGCAGCTGCTTCCGGGGGGTTGCTTTTAAATCTCAAATTGTGCCTGGCCTTCATAAGCAATATGCAGATGGTCGTAGGCCTTGGCGGTGACGCAGCGGCCACGGGGCGTCCGGGTCAAAAAGCCCAGCTGCATCAGGTAGGGCTCGTACACATCCTCCAAGGTGATAGCCTCCTCACCAATGGTGGCAGCCAGAGTCTCCAGACCCACCGGGCCACCGCCGTAGTTGCGGATAATGGCCGTCAGCATTCGCCGGTCGATGTTGTCAAGACCCAATTCATCCACTTCCAGGCGGCTGAGCGCCAGGTCAGCAGCTTCCTTGGTGATGGTGCCGTCGCCCATGACCTGGGCGAAGTCCCGGACGCGCCGCAGGAAGCGATTGGCGATACGGGGCGTGCCACGGCTCCGGGAGGCGATCTCCACAGCACCGGCGTGTTCGATATCCATGCCCAAAATGGCAGCAGACCGGGTCACGATCTTTGCCAGCTCCTCGGTGGTATACAGCTCCAGACGCAGGGAAACACCGAAACGGTCCCGCAGGGGCGCAGACAGCTGACCGGCTCTTGTGGTAGCACCCACCAGGGTGAACTTGGGCAGGTCCAGCCGGATAGAGTTGGCGCTGGGGCCCTTGCCCACGATGATGTCGATGGCAAAGTCTTCCATAGCAGGATACAGGATCTCTTCGACTACCCGGTTGAGCCGGTGGATCTCGTCGATAAAGAGAATGTCGCCGGGATTCAGGTTGGTCAGCAGCGCTGCCAGATCACCGGGTTTTTCGATGGCCGGGCCGGAGGTGATGCGGATATTCACGCCCATCTCGTTGGCAATAACGCCTGCCAGGGTGGTCTTGCCTAAACCGGGAGGGCCGTAGAGCAGGGTGTGGTCCAGCGGCTCGTTTCTGCGGCGGGCCGCTTCGATATAAACGGATAGGTTGCCCTTGGCCTTCTCCTGACCGGTGTAGTCAGAAAGCAGCTTGGGCCGCAGGCCGATCTCACCTGCATCCTGAGGCGCGAAGGTGGGGGAGATAATAGGATTGTCCAGTTCCTGGGAAAATTCTAAGCTCATGGGATAACCTCCTTAACCCTTCATCACCATGGCACGGAGCGCATAGCGTACCAGCTCTTCTGTGGTAGCATTGGGATCTGCGCCCTTGAGGGCAGTGGCAATCTCGGCAGGGGAGTAGCCAAGCTCCTGCAGAGCCGCATTGGCAAGTGCTGCACTGCTGTTTGCGGCGGGTGCAGTAATAGCCGGGCCGGTGGAGAAATCCAGCTCCATAGCGCCGCCGCCGATCTTGTCCTTCAGCTCCAGAATGATCCGCTGGGCGATCTTTTTGCCTACGCCTTGGGCGGCAGTGAGCAGCTTCTCATCGCCGGTCATAACAGCCAGGGTGAAATTCTGCGGACCTGCGGCCAAAATGGCTATGGCGGCCTTAGGGCCAACGCCGTTAACGGAAGTCAGCAGCTCATAGCAGCGCTGTTCCTCCCGGTTGATAAATCCGTACAGGTCAAAGGCATCCTCCCGGATGGACTCTGTAATATAAAGCCGGGCAGGCTTGTCCAGCTTCAGCTGGGCAGCCGTATAGGCAGTGACCCGGCACCCGTAGCCGACACCGCCGCAGTCGATTACTGCCAGCCCCGGCTCCAGTACCGTAACAGGCCCGGAAACGTAATAAAGCATAGTAACCTCCCAAAGGGAATTATTTGTTCTGAATTTGTGCCAGTAGGGACGTGCTTGACCTGGCGTGGCACAAGGCGATGGCGATGGCATCGGCCGCGTCGTCCGGCTTGGGCATCTGATTCAAATGCAGCAGCCGCTTGGTCATATCCTGGACCTGATGCTTGGTGGCATTGCCGTAGCCGACAACGGCTTGCTTGACCTGCATGGGCTTGTACTGGAAGACTGGCAGACCTGCCTGCCGGATGGCAAGCAGTATCACGCCGCGGCTCTGGGCCACACCGATGCCGGTGGTCACGTTCTGACCGAAGAACAGCTCCTCGATGGCCACCGCATCCGGCTTTGCCACTTCCAGGAGCTTGCGCATATCCTCATAAATGATCTCCAGCCGGGCAGAAAAATCCATGCCTGCCGGGGTAGTGATCGCACCGCAGCGCAGAAGAGAAAACTGGTTCCGCTGAGCCTCCACCAGGCCAAAGCCTGTGATGCCGTAGCCAGGGTCGATACCTAGGATCCGCATCAGGCGCCACCTCTGAAATACACCATATAGTAAATGATCAGCACGATGATAAATGCCACCAGGCCGATCCGTGCCAGCCAAACCTGCCCCTTGGGCCGGGGCTTATAGCCTTCCTGCTCCGGCAGTTCCTGTTCCTGGGGTGTTACATTCTGTTCCTGATTTTCCAAAATCCTCACCTCTTAACTGTCATTATAGCACATTCGTTTTCATTTGCCTACATTTATTTTGCATATTTGTTGAAAATTGAAGATCATACATGTTTTTCAAAATTCCGGAAATACTCAAAATAAAAGGCGGTGAGGGTTTGGAGCATTTTACCTGTAAGACAAAAATTCTGTCCGGGCCGGGTGCGGTGACGGCCCTGGGAGACATGGGGATCGAGAAGCTGCTGCTGGTGACGGACCCATATTTCTACGAAAACGGTACAGCCGAAAAGCTGGCAGAATTGGCAAAAGCCCGGCAAGTGCGGTTTTTCCACAAGATCACCCCGGATCCGTCGGTAGAGCTGGCAGCCGAAGGCACGGGACTTGTCAAGGAATTTATGCCAGATACCATCGTGGCCCTGGGTGGTGGCAGCACCCTGGACTGTGCCAAGGCCATGGCTTATTTTGGCGGCGCGGCTCGCTTGGTGGCTGTTCCCACCACCTCCGGCTCTGGCTCGGAGGTGACGGATTTTGCCATTTTGACCCATGGGAGCATCAAGCACCCTTTGGTGGATGACCGGCTGCAGCCGGACATCGCGATCCTGGACAGCGACCTGCTGAAAGCATTGCCGTCCAAGCTGATCGCCGACAGCGGTTTTGATGTGCTGGCCCACGCGCTGGAGGCCTACGTGGCTAACGGTGCCGGCGCCATTTCTGATGCTTTGGCGGCAGATGCCTTCTCGGCAGCCTTTGCCGCCCTGCCTGCTTCCTTTGCAGGCAATACAGCCGTGCGGCAGAAGATCCACACCGCATCGACTATGGCCGGTATGGCTTTTTCCCAGGCAGGTCTGGGTCTGTGCCACGCCCTGGCCCACAGTCTGGGCGGCGCGTTCCACGTGCCCCACGGGCGGCTCAATGCCATTTTGCTGCCGGCGGTGGTAGGGCTGAACGCCCACGGCGCAGGTGCAAAATATGCCCGCCTTGCCCGGATCGCAGGCCTGGGCGGCAGCGCCGATACCATCGCTGTGCGCAATCTGAAAAACGCTCTTGTCCGGCTGCGACGGGAGCTGCAGCTGCCGGGCACACTGCAGCAGGCGGGTATCGACCCCCGACAGGTGCGGTATCGGTCGAAAGAGCTGGTGGCGGCCGCACTGGCAGACCCCTGCTGCAAGACCAATCCTATACCGGTGGAGGATTTTATGGTGCGTTCGATTTTGGAAGAGGTGACAGGTTATGCCTAGTGTACTGCGCTCTGTGGGCCTGGATGTGGGGACGACTACCACCCAGCTGATCCTGTCGGAGCTGACTGTGGAAAACCGGGCATCGTCCTTTGCTGTGCCCCACATGGAGATCACGGACCGGCGGATCGTCTATCAAAGTCCTGTTCTGGTCACACCCCTGAAGGGCAGTCTGGTGGACGGCGCTGCCATCCGGGAGTGGGTGCGCACCCAGTACGAGCAGGTGGGCATCCACCGTCAAACGGTGGATACCGGAGCCATCATTATCACCGGTGAGACCTCCCGGAAGGAGAACGCCGCCGCGGTGCTGGAGGAGGTATCCTGCTTTGCCGGCGACTTCGTGGTGGCTACCGCAGGTCCTCACCTGGAGAGTGTGCTGGCGGCCAGAGGTGCCGGGGCAGACCTTTGGTCGGCAAAGACCGGCAAGACCGTGCTGCATATGGACATTGGCGGTGGCACCGCCAATTTGGCGCTGATCGAAAATGGAAAGATCACCTGCACCGGCTGCCTGAATGTGGGCGGCAGACTATTAAAGCTGGACAGTGCCGGACGGATCACCTACGTTTCCCCGGTGCTCTCACCGATCAGCCACCTGCAGGTAGGGGATACCCCCTCGGAGCAGCAGCTGAGCGAGCTGTGCCAGACCCTGACCCAGGCCTTGGAAATGGCAGCAGGCCTGCGGCAGCGGACAGAACTCTTGGAGCAGCTATCCACCACCGAGGCCGGAGAGCCCTTCTGTCATACCGGCAGCGCGGTGATCTCCTTCTCCGGCGGCGTGGCCGACTGCATTGATACGATCCACGGGCCCCTGGCCTTTGGCGATATCGGTCCGCTGCTGGGCCAGGCGATTCGAAAAAGCAAGCTCTGCGCAGGCCAGTACCGGCTGGGAGCAGAGACCATCCGTGCCACGGTCATCGGTGCCGGCTGCCACAGCGCCAGCCTGTCCGGCAGTACGGTGTTCTACCGGGGCGTGCACTTGCCTATGAAAAATCTGCCGGTGGTCCGCTTTACGGAGCCGGAGCAGGATGCCCCGGATTTCGGGGCGGTCATCCGGGAGCGTCTGACACGGCAGGATGCACACACAGTGGTCCTGGCCATGCCCGGCTACGAATCGCCGCCCCACGCCCAAATCAAGGCGTTAGCAGAAAAAATTGCCGCAGGCACCGCAGGCCGGGCCGTCTGCGTTTGCTTGGAACATGACATGGCCAAGGCCCTGGGACACAGCCTGTGCCTGCTGCTCCCGGCCCATACGCCCTGTCTTTGCATTGACCGGCTGCAGCTGCACGATGGCAGCTACCTGGACGTGGGTGCGCCTGTAGGCCCGGCCCTGCCGGTGGTCATCAAAACACTGATCCTGTCACAATAGAGGTGTGCTATGAAACTGAAAACCACATTACTGGGAAAAACATATTGCTTCCGGGATATTAAGCAGGTGCTGGCCAAGGCCAACGAGGAGAAGACCGGCGATAAGCTGGCGGGCCTTGCCGCCGAGAGCGCCCAGGAGCGGATCGCTGCCAAGGTGGTGCTGTCGGCGCTGACTTTGGGCGACCTGCGGCAGCACCCGGCAGTGCCCTACGAGGAGGACGAGGTCACCCGGATCATTCAGGATGATGTGAACGAAAAAACCTACGAATCCATCCGGAACTGGACGGTGGCGGAATTCCGGGAGTGGCTCTTAAGCGAGACCACCACCGGCGCGGATATCCGCCGGATCAGCCGGGGTCTGACGTCAGAAATGGTGGCGGCGGTGTGCAAGCTCATGAGCAATCTGGATCTGATCTATGCAGCGGGTAAGATCACCGTCACCGCTCATTGCAATACCACCATCGGCCTGCCGGGGACTCTGTCCTGCCGCCTGCAGCCCAACCACACCACCGACG
>CAYVCR010000102.1:0-5413 GCA_964450205.1 uncultured Oscillospiraceae bacterium
GTCTGTCATGATGGTGGCAGGATTGGAATTACACAGGACGACCTCATAGCCCTCTTCCCGCAAAGCAAGACACGCCTGGGTGCCTGCATAGTCAAACTCGGCAGCCTGGCCGATCACAATAGGACCGGAACCGATGATCAGAATTTTTTTGATGTCCGTTCTCTTTGCCATAAAATAGTTCCTCCTGTATCACTTCTTATAGACTACGTTGCCGTCACAAATCGTCATTAAACATTCACCAGTAAGGCTCCAACCCGCAAAAGGTGTTGCTTTACCCTTGGAAATAAATTTATCCGGGTCCACTGTAAATTGCGCATTCAGATCCCATACGGTGTAGTCAGCACCCATGGGAATACCAAAACGCTTTCTGGGATTGACTGCCAACAGCTCGATCAGCTTTTCCAGAGAAATGAGTTCCTCTTTGACCAGCTTTGTGTAAAGCACAGCAAAGGCCGTTTCAATACCCACCACGCCAAACGCACTGCCGGAGAGTCCTTTGGACTTCTCCTCTGCACTGTGAGGTGCATGGTCAGTGGCGATCATATCGATGGTGCCGTCCTGGATACCCTTGATCAGAGCCAGGCGGTCTTCCCTGCTGCGCAAAGGCGGATTCATCTTAAACCGCCCATCCTCCTGCAGGTCGCTGTCGTCCATCACCAGGTAATGGGGGCCTGTCTCACAGCTCACATCAACACCCCTTGCTTTTGCCTGGCGGATCAGCGCAACACTTTCCTTTGTGGAAATGTGGCACACGTGGTATTTACAACCGGTTTCCTCCACCAGCTGCAGATCCCGCGCGATCTGCTCATATTCACTGGCACTGCAGATACCCTTGTGACCATGCTGTGCCGCATATATGCCATCGTGGATATATCCGCCGCGGAGCAAGCTGTTCACCTCGCAATGAGCGACGATCATTTTACCCAATGCCTTTGCTCGCAGCATAGCCTGGCGCATCATATCACCGCTTTGCACGCCTCTGCCGTCATCGGAAAACGCAATGATATGGGGTGCCATACCTTCCAGGTCAGCCAGGTGTTCCCCCTGTTCACCAACTGTAATCGCACCATAGGGATATACATGGATCACAGCCTGGTCTTCAATCAGCTTCCGTTGCACATTCAGATGTTCAATGCTGTCCGGTACCGGGTTCAAATTCGGCATTGTGCAAACTGCGGTGTAACCGCCGGCCGCGGATGCCTTGGACCCGGTCTCAATGGTCTCCTTATAAGAAAATCCCGGCTCGCGAAAGTGAACATGCACATCGCAAAAGCCGGGAAAAACAACATATTGATCGTTAACAAAAGAAGACAAAGCCTCCGTTACGGAAGGACCGGAGGAAAGAACAGTATCCATAGAACAGCCAACGCTTTTAAGTTTACCTGCAGCGCGCATCATAGAGTTCTCCCCCTCATTCATTTATATCCCGACAAGTATAGCACAGAGGGGAATATTTGTCAAACCCTGCAGTTTGTATTTTTTTACCTATTTTTACAAAAGGCCAAATTTAGGGAAACGACTGTATATCCAAATCCATAAAGGGATACCGTCGCTGCCAGCCATCGGCTGTCCGCATTTGACTGCTCCGGTGTGCAGAAAGCAGGCGTACAATGTTATACACATCGATCCAGATTTCACTGTTACACTCTTTTTGACTCTCGTCGAATATGAGCTGCATACCGAAATGCAGGTGTACGGTTTCAATATTATTCACATTTTCTTTATCTGAATACCCTGTCCTACCCATGAAGCCGATCAGATCTCCGGCTTGAACAATGTCCCCCTCCTGCAGTCCGTCGGCAAAGGGGTGATCCTTTTGCAGATGTGCATAATAATAGTACCGTCTGGAGTCAAAGCTGCGAATACCAACCCGCCAGCCACCGTAGCGATTCCAGCCCATGGCTTCCACCACGCCGCCTTCCACTGCCGTTACGGGTGTACCCAAGCTGCCCATCAGATCGTTGCCGAGATGTTTCCGTGCAAAACCAAAGGAACGGCTGTTGCCGAAATCGGCGCAGTGGCTGTAGCCAAAGCCGGCCGCAATGGGTGAAAAAGCCTTCAGACCATATGTCGGCTTCCACTCTCCATCCACTTCAATGGCGTACGCGCCCAATAGTCCGCCAAGCGCCGCATCATAAGCCTCGTGGTAATAATGATAATATTGGTATAGTTCTCCCAATAATTCCTCCGGCGACTGATCCCCTTTCAGTTGTGCCGCTGCCTTTTTCACCGATGACAGGCCGCATTTGCCACCGGTACGGCACGCAGCAAGGGCAAGGGTATCGATCCAGCTGATATGCTTTTCCTGCTCATAGGTTGCGATATCTGTATCCATGGCATATTTGAGTGATTCATATGGCACGCCAAAGTCTACCCAGCGGATCGTTTCAGCCCGCACCGGAATCACAAATGCTGTTAGTAATATGATTGCATAAAGAATCCGCCGTCTCACGTGACCACCTCCCGGGTAGCTTGTGAAACAGCGGATAATATATACTTAGTAATTATTTCAAATCTCTGCGGATCCCCTCAGCGATCCGGTAAATGTCATCCATTTTCTGAATCCCCGAGATCTGCTCTTTATAGTAATTGGCGTAGGCAACGCCCCGCAGATACCAGGCAAAGTGCTTCCGGGCCTCCAGACAGGCAATATGCTCGCCCTTGTCCTCAAAGGCAAGCTCAAACTGGCGGACCGCTACATTCACGCGCTTGGAAAGAATGGGCCGCTCAGGGATCACTTCACCTGCCAAGGCAGCCTTTACTTCCGCAAAGATCCAGGGATTTCCAAAGGTGGCTCTGCCGATCATGACACCGTCAGCCTTGGTCCAGTTCCGGCATTTGACTGCTGCTTCGCCGCTGACTACGTCACCATTGGCAATGACCGGTATGCCGCTTTGCTGCTTGACCTTGGCGATCATATCCCAGTCTGCAGTACCGGCATAAAGCATACTGCGGGTACGTCCGTGGACAGCCAGCATCGCTGCGCCGTTATCCTCCATACGCCGAGCAAAATCCAGCACATTGATGCTGCCCTTATCCCAGCCCAGGCGGCATTTGACCGTAACAGGAACATCCACAGCCTTTACCACAGCTGCCAAAATATCACCAGCCAGCTCCGGCGTACGCATCAGACCGCAGCCATCACCGGAATTGGCGATCTTCGGCATAGGGCAGCCCATGTTGATATCGATAAAATCGCAGCCGGAGATCTCCAGGGCAAGTCTTGCGCCCTCAGCCATAATAGCAGGATCGTTACCAAAAATCTGAGCACCGCAGATGCTACCTTCGTTTTTACGCAGCAATGCCGCACTCTTTTTGTCCTTATAGACAAGGGCACGGGAGGATACCATCTCCGTGACCGTAATACCGGCACCAAGCTCAGCACAAATGGTACGGAACGCCCAGTCGGTCACACCGGCCATAGGGCCCAGCGCTAAGGGGTTATTTACTTCGATGTTCCCGATCTTCACTGCGGTCACCTCCCTTATTCCGGGAGATTATAGCATATCATCGGATTTTTCGCAAGTCATAACAGCGCAAACAGCAGCCAGGCCAAACCTGTTACCATTGCACCGGCGCAAGCCCATGCAGGACCATACAGCCACAGCTTGGGCTTATTTTTTCCAATTGGTGTGCCGATCAGTCGCTTCGCTTCCTTAAGCAGCACTTCATCGGAAACACCCTGTTGTCCATCCTTCAAGATAAAAATTGCCTGTTCAAACATTTTGGGGTCCGGTGAATGGACTACAATGACCTGTCTTGATATACCTTTTACCACCAACACCGCCTCCTTACAGGCAGTATTTCCCTGTGGAAAAAGTTTCATACCATATTTATTGGATCGGCTTCATATAATTCAGCGCCGCGAGACTCCATTTTTCGCCGTTATACTCGAATACGAAGATGGCGCAGTTTTCCGTCTTGACGGCATTTCTGTTGATGTTTGCACCCAGTACCAGTTGCAGCATGTTTTTCATAAATCCAAAATGAGAAAATGCTGCTACATATTCATAGCTGCTGCTTTCCAGCATCTGCATAAATGTACGGACACGGGCATTCATCATCTCCACATTTTCGCCGCCAAAAGAGGTATAATCCGGGCGCATAGCAGGATCATCCGGCTGAAAGTTTCCGACTTCGTCCCAAGACTTCCCAACCAACGATCCTACATCATACTCACGCAGAAGCGGGGTCAGTTCGCGCTCCACACCGGGCAGTGCATTGGCACATGTATCTGCAGTGCGCTGCAAATCGCTGCAGTAAACTTTATCAAAAGTATACGGGGCCAAAACAGGCTGCAAAGCAGCTGCCTGCTCTCTGCCCAAATCGGTCAACGGTGTATCAAACTGTCCAGTATAACGCATGCCTAAATTGGCTTCAGACTGGCCATGTCGGATCATAAATAATTTCACTTTTATTCCTCCAGTTTAGGACGCTTGTAGCGGCCCTTGGGTTCCCATTCGGGCAGGGGCAGGCGCTGCATGGCACCGAAAATGCGCTCCTTCAGGTCGGGGTATGTGGCACTCAGATCGTAGACAAGCTGCTTGATCTCCTCCCGTTTTGTATGCTTGTCCACAGGGCAGCGGTTCGTAAGCACCGGTAAATTCTGCCGGGTCACAAAACTGTCGATTGTCTTTTCGTGGATATAAAGCATGGGGCGGATCTGAATGATACCGGTCCTATCCAAGTCTGTTACCGGCTGAAAACAGCTGATGCGGCCCTCATAGATCAACGACATCACGAAGGTCTCCACCGCATCATCATAGTGATGGCCCAGGGCCAGCTTGGTAAGTCCCCTGTCCAGGAGCGCCTGGTTGAGAGCACCGCGGCGCATCTTGGAGCACATGGAGCAGGGATTCTTCTCTTTGCGGTAGTCAAAGATGATCGGGCCAATTTCTGTCTTTACCAGTGTAAAAGGTACGTCCAATTCCCGGCACAGCTGCTCTATGCCGCTGTAATCCATGCCTAGCCCCATATCAATGGTGATCGCTTCCAGTTCAAATGGGTTATGATTGTACTTGCGCAGCTCTGCCAAAAAAACAAGCAGTGCCAAGGAATCCTTTCCACCTGACACACCTACACCGATGCGATCTCCGGGCGCTATCATATTGTAATCTTCCACACAACGGCGGACCAGGCCAATCAGCTTCTGCATCGTTTGGTTTTCCTCCAAAAACGTAAAAATAGCAAGTGAGCATTCAGGAGTATTTGAGAGATATTTAGAGTTTTTGCGAGTTTATAATATGTTTCGTAAAAATTATCCAAAAATCAGTTGACAATTCATTTTTGGTGTGATATAAAGTTCTAGCGTTTTGCAGACATTGTACTGCAAATATATGGATTTGTCAAAATATTTTAACCTATTGGAGGAACGCATAATGTCCACTACTCTGCTGAAGAAGGAGACCCTGGA
>CAYVCR010000103.1:0-5399 GCA_964450205.1 uncultured Oscillospiraceae bacterium
AACTCATCAGACTCCAGGATCTTGTTATGGAGTTCGACGGGGAACGGATACTTGATGGTATCAACCTCTATTTTAACGACCAGGAATTTCTCACGCTGCTCGGCCCCTCCGGCTGCGGCAAGACCACCACTTTGCGGATCATCGGCGGCTTTTTGACGCCTACCTCCGGCAAGGTGCTTTTTGACGGCAAGTGCATCAATGATATGCCCGCCCATCAGCGGCAGATCAACACCGTCTTCCAACGATACGCCCTGTTTCCTCATCTGGACGTTTACGGCAATATTGCCTTTGGTCTGAAGGTAGCCAAGCTGCCCAAGGACGAGATCCATGAACGGGTACAGGAGATCCTGGAAGTAGTGGGTCTGAAGGGCTATGAGCACCGCCGTATCGACAGTCTCTCCGGCGGTCAGCAGCAGCGTGTTGCCATTGCCCGTGCGCTGGTCAACCGGCCCAAGGTGCTCCTTTTGGACGAGCCCCTCGCCGCATTGGACCTGCGCCTGCGCAAGGATATGCAAAACGAGCTGAAGCGGATCCAGCAGGCCATGGGGATCACCTTTATCTACGTGACCCATGACCAGGAAGAGGCGCTTTCCATGTCCGACACAGTGGTCGTCATGGACAAGGGCCGCATCCAGCAGATCGGCAAGCCTGAGGATATCTATAATGAGCCGAAGAATGCCTTTGTGGCGGATTTCATCGGCGAAAGTAATATTTTGGACGGCGTGATGCTGGCCGACTATAAGGTCAAATTCTTCGGCCGTACCTTTAAGTGCCTGGACGCAGGCTTTGCTCCCAACGAGCCTGTGGATGTTGTCATCCGCCCCGAGGACATCGACTTTGTCCCCGTGGAGGAGGGCCATCTGACCGGCACAGTCACCGCAGTCACCTTCAAGGGCCTCAACTACGACATCATCGTAGACTTCAAGGGCTTTAAGTGGCTGATCCAAACCACCGACTTCCAGCCTGTTGGCGCAACGGTGGGCATCCGTCTGAACCCCGAGGACATTCACATCATGCACAAAAGTGAGTATTCGGGCATGTTTGGTGACTACAGCTCCTACTCTGCCGAGTACGACGAGCTGACGGAGGATGCCGACGATGAAGAAGAATAAGTCCGTTCTGCTGAGCGCCCCCTATGTCATCTGGATGATCGTCTTCACCTTGATCCCTCTGGGAGTGGTGCTCTACTACGCGCTGACCGATGTCCAGACCGGGGATTTCTCCTTCCGTAATATCCAAAATCTTCTGCTGTACATGCCTGCCCTTTGGCGCAGCATCGTATATTCCTTTGTGTCCTCGCTGATCTGCCTTTTGATCGGCTACCCCGTGGCCTACTATATGGCCCACTGCCGGCCCACTACCCAGCGCTTTTTGTACATGCTGGTGATGCTGCCTATGTGCATGAGCTTTTTGCTGCGCACGCTGGCTTGGGTAGGCCTGCTGCAGGACACAGGTATTATCAACACGCTTTTGGGTATGATCGGCATAGGCCCCCTCCGTCTGATCCGAACGCCAGCCGCAGTTATTTTGGGCATGGTCTATAACTACCTGCCCTACATGATCCTGCCCCTGTACTCCATCATCGTGAAGATCGATAACCGGCTTATTGAGGCAGCAGAAGATCTCGGCTGCAACTCCGTTCAGGTGTTTGGCCGGGTGGTCCTGCCCCTTTCCATGCCCGGTATCCTCTCCGGCATGACCATGGTGTTCGTACCGGCAGTGTCTACCTTCTATATCTCCAACAAGCTGGGCAGCACCGACACGGTGCTGATCGGCGATATTATCGAGCGCCAGTTCAAGCAGGGCGATAACGCCAATATGGGTGCCGCTCTGAGCCTGCTTCTGATGATCCTGGTGTTTGTCTGCACCGGTATCATGAACCGCTTCGGCAGCAAAGAGGAAGGCGGTGTGGTGGTATGAAAAAAGCAAACCGGATCATCACCATACTGATCTTCATCTTCCTTTATATCCCCATGATCGTACTGATCGTAGCCTCCTTTAACACAGGCAAGGATATTACGGAATTTGAAGGCTTTACCTTCATGCAATATGTGGAGGTATTCCGGGACAGAAGCCTGCTGAAGCTGCTGGGCAACTCTCTGATCATCTCCATTTTGGCCAGCGCCCTTGCTACTGTCTTCGGTACGATATCCGCTGTGGGCATCACCCGGTTGAAGCCCCGTATGCGGAAGGTGGTTATGGGCCTTACCAACATCCCCATGACCAACCCGGACATCGTGACCGGTATTTCCCTGTCTCTGCTGTTTGTGTTTGTTGGCTCCAAGATGCTGGGACAGCGGAACAGTCTGACCTTTTGGACGCTGCTGATCGCTCACATCACCTTCAACCTGCCCTACGTGATCCTGAACGTGATGCCCAAGCTGCAGCAAATGGACAACTCCCTGGTGGAAGCTGCCATGGACCTGGGCTGTACCCCTCTGCAATCCTTTTTCAAGATCACCCTGCCGGAGATCATGCCCGGCATCCTGTCCGGTGCCATCATGGCCTTCACCATGAGCTTGGACGATTTCGTCATCAGCTACTTCGTCACCGGTCTGGACTTCATCACACTTCCTGTCGAGATCTACAATTATACCAAAAAACAGCTGCAGCCCAAGATCTACGCCATGTTTACCCTGCTGTTTGTCCTAATTCTGGTGCTGATGGTGGTTATGAATCTGCTGCAGCTGCGGCAGGATAAGAAGCCGAACAGGAGGGGGTTTAGGGCATGAAAAAGATTATCGCTTTTGCGCTTTCCCTGTGCATGATGTTCGTCCTGGCCGGCTGTGCCCAGAAGGACGACCGGGTGACCATCAACGTCTACAACTGGGGTCAGTATATCTCCGAGGGTAACGACGGCTGCATCGACGTGATCCGGGAATTTGAAGCCGCATACCCAAACATCAAGGTCAACTACGCCACCTTTGACTCCAACGAGACCATGTATGCCAAAATGGCCGGCGGCGGTATCACGGTGGATGTGATCATCCCCTCGGATTATATGGTCAACCGGCTGATCGAAGAAAATATGCTCATGGAGCTGAACTTCGATAACATTCCCAACGCCCGGAATATTTCCCCTTTCTTCACCGACAACCTGACCTACGATCCGGAGCAGAAATACTCCGTTCCCTACTCCTGGGGTGTTGTGGGTATCATTTACAACGCCAAATACGTCGCCGAGGAGGATGTGACCGGCTGGGAGCTTCTTTGGAACGAAAAGTACGAAGACAAAATCCTGATGTTCGATAACTCCCGGGACGCTTTCTGCATTGCCCAGAAGCTGTTAGGCTACGACGTCAATACCGACGATCCCCAGGAACTTCTGCGCTGCGCCGAAATATTGGCAGAGCAGCGGCCCATCGTCCAGCAGTATATCATGGACCAGGTCTTTGACCTGATGGAAAACGAAGAGGCCTGGATCGCACCCTACTATGCAGGCGATTTTCTGACTATGGCAGAGGAGAACGAGAACCTCCGTTTCTATCTGCCGGAGGACCAGGGCTACAACGTGTTCGTGGACGCCATGTGCATCCCCACCTGCTGCAAGGAAAAGGAAGCTGCCGAGCTGTTCATCAACTTCTTGTGTGACCCGGAAATCGCCGGCGGAAATATGGATTGGATCTGCTACTATACGCCTCTGAGCGAGGAGAGCGGTGTGGCCGAATACATGGAGCCGGAACTGGCCCTGGATTCCTTCACTTACCCCGAGAATCTGGAGAACGTCTATGAGGCCCTTCCCAGAGAAACGACCCGCCTGATGGAGGAGCTGTTCATGCAGGTCAGAAACCGCATACCTGTGCATTTGCCCGACTAGCAAAAACTCCCTTGGAAATTCCAAGGGAGTTTTTTATGTTTATTTTTCCGCGTATAGCCTGCGGATCAGCTCCAGGCTGCCGCGCACGTAGTGGTTTTCCGAATCGTCGGCAAAGGGGATCAGATTGATGGTGCGGAACATGCGCACCTCGTAGCCGCCCCGGATCAACTGGTCCATGGAGGGAAAATAGGACAACGAACCGTTGGCATAACCCACGCACAGGGTATGGGGATAAGGACTGCCCTCTTTGATCCGCAATGTGATAATGCTGAAGGGTTCAAAGGGGATGGTCAGCATCACCACCGGCCCCAGCGCCAGCACCACATGAGGAATATCCCTGTGTGTGGGCGGCACGTTACCGGCCCGCAGGTACTCGGCCCGCTCCAGCAGGTGCAGATACGAGCTGCGGACCGTTCCCTTCAAGGTCTCCGGATCACCCAGCGCTGCCGCCTGGGCCAATATATCCTCCGCACTGCCCTGCTTCTGCAGAGGCAGAGAAATATCGGCACACAGCAGCCGCATATCCACATTTTCCAGCCAGGTGATGCTTTCCCATGCTTTTTGGGCATCGTCTGCCGCGATCTTGCCCAGCTCCAGTGCCATGGGCAGGTCACCGGTGGTCTTTCCGTTGGGCAGCCGGGGACCGCAGTCACCGCCGCAGCCATTCAAAAATCCGGTCATGCCACCGGTTACGGCCTCCAGCCGGTCCTTGGCCACGCCGCACCAGTCACGGGTCATCTCCGCATTGTTTCCGCTGCCTGTATTGTGGCAGCCGTAGTGGATCAGGTTGCCGATGGGTGTGCCGTCCGGTTCCCGGAACGCCACCACTGTCATGGTGGGATCGTAGGGGCCGTAAGGATTCTGACCCAGGATCACCTTGCCCTCCTCATTGATCTGACGGCGGTTGATGGCCACCTGACTATGGGTGGTGCCCACGCCCATGACTGCCGGGCGCAGATCCGCCACAGCCGCTGCCGCCGCCTGCTCTGCAGCCGGGCACAGCAATTTGTGGAGAACATCCATGTGGTCTTCCTCATCCGCCCAGGTGATAGGACCGGAGTGGGTATGGGTACAGGCAACGATGCAATTTTCATAAGGGATCCCCGCCCCCTTCGCCAAAGCCGCCCGGACATCCTCGGAGGCCTGACCCCGCAGGTTGCACAGATCTGCGGAAGCCAACACCGTCTTCGTACCTGCATAGGCAAACGCAAACACCGTCATGTGCAGCCGGTCGTGGACCGACGTGCCGGGTCTTTGCGGGGTGTAACCCATCAAAAGAGTCCCCAGCGGAGGGGTAATATCCGCCCGTCCAACGCCTGCATAAAGCTGTTCCATAGCATTCCCTCCCAGAATAGCGTGCAACCATCATAGCACAAATTCCCCCAAAGTCAAACACGGGACTGCTTTGCAGTCCCGTGTTGTTTATGCCAATGTAGCTGCCATAACAGCCTTGATGGTGTGCATACGGTTTTCCGCCTCGTCGAAGACGATGCTTTTCTCACTCTCGAACACCTCGTCGGTGACCTCCATGCAGTCGATGCCGAATTTCTCGTAGATCTCCATGCCGGTACTGGTCTTCAAG
>CAYVCR010000104.1:0-5330 GCA_964450205.1 uncultured Oscillospiraceae bacterium
GCCGCCGTTGCCGTCGGTCTTGTTGTTGGAGATCTCGCCGCCCTCCATATTTACACTAGAGGTATAGCTGACGTAGATACCGCCACCGCCCTTGACGGCGGTGTTTTCGCTGAGCTTACCGCCCTCCAGGTTGAGGGTCGCTCCTACCTGTGCCAGCACACCACCAGCTGCGCCGCCTGCAACGTTGTTGGAAATCTCGCCGCCCTGCATAGTCATGACAGTAGCAGATCCGTTGAGCAGAACACCGCCTGCATTCTTGGCTGCTGTATTTCCAGTAATCGCACCGCCATACATATTCAGCTTGGAAGCAGCGGTCACATAGACGGTACCACTTTCTTCAGATGTGTTGCCGGTGATCGTGCCGCCGTACATATTGAAGGTAGCATTTGTGCCCACGTACACAGCACCGCCATTGCCGCCGGAGGTGTTACCCTCACTGTCGGTCGCCAGCTTGGCAATGTTACCGGAGATCTCACCGCCGTACATATTCAGCGTCGCGCCATCCTGGATAGAGAAGGCCGCACCTGTGGTGCTCTCGTTGCCGGTGAAGATGCCGTCGTAGAAGTTGACGACAACTGTGTTGTCAGAGGTGGAGCTGTTGGCAATCATGACTGCTGTATAGGAGCTGCCGGTCAGCTTGCCTGCTGTGTACACGCCGTCCACCGTCTTGGCTGTACAGTCAGAGATAGACAGCTTGTCAGCACCGTTCAGGGTGAACAGGCGGTCCTTGGAGCTTCCCTGCTCTTCATACTCTGCGCTGATGGTGTAGCCATTCAGACAGATCTTCAGTTCACCGCTGACAGCCACATTCGCCGCGAGCGCCACATTGGTCTTCAGATAGATGGCACCGGAAGTGGGCAGGCTGGTGGGATCATCCCAGGGGGCAAATTCATTCTGTACATGGTCACAGTATTCGCTGGTTCCGTCGCCACAGCCGCAATGCGCATGATCGGAGGAAACAACCAAATACAATCGATTGTTGTTGATCCGTATCTTGCGATCTGCGCGGTCTGCAGTAAAGTACGCCAGATGATTGTTTTCGCCCATATCATTACTGATGAAGTGAAGGACAGCATCTGCGTCCACGCCGATCTGTGCTTCCCCTGCGTCCAGCTGATCGAACGCGATTAGACTGGTACCAGCCAAATACAGGTTAGAGAGCACACCGTCTGCGGTGTTGCCCAGGATCTCAGGCGTGCCGCCCAAGGTCAGAGAGGAATTGTTCAGGTAGACACCTGCACCCTCGGCTGCAGTGTTACCGGTAATGGTGCCGCCGTACATGACAAGGGTGGAGGCAGTCACATAGACCGCACCTTTGGTTTCGGCGGCATTGCCGGTGATGGTGCCGCCGTAGATGTTCAGGTTGCCCTGGGAGCCTACATAGATAGCACCACCCAGATTGGTGGAGTGGTTACCGGAGATCTCACCGCCGTACATATTCAGGGTCGCGCCATCCTGGATAGAGAAGGCCGCACCTGCGCTGCTGGTGTTTCCGGTAAGGATACCATCAAAAAAGTTGATCACAACGCTGTTGACGATCTCATTGCCGGCTTCATCCTTGCCGGTGTTGTTGGCCACCATGATCGCGGTGCTGGAGCTGCCGGTCAGTTTGCCTGCCGTGTACACGCCGCCTTCGGTCTTGGCAGAACAGTCGGAGATGGTCAGCTTATCATTGTTGTTCAAGGTGAAGACGCGGTCCTTGGTATTGCCCTGCTCTTCATATTCTGCGCTGATAATGTAGCCGTTCAGACAGATCTTCAGTTCGCCGTTGATGGCAACATTCTGCGGGAGCTCTACATTGGTTTCCAGATAAATCGCACCGGAAGTGGGCAGACTGGTAGGATCGCCCCAGGGCTCATAAATGATCTCAGAATGATCACAGCCGGTGGTCACCTCATGGGTGCAGCCCTCAGCATCTGCCGCCAAATGTGCGCCGCAGGCACAGTGGATATGGGTAGAAGTGCCAATAAAGAACTTATCCTCATCCTTATTGTAGACCACAGGCAGGTAGTTATAGGTGATCCAGCCCTCGGTCCAGTCTTCGGGCTGACCGTCCAGGATCCGGTTGTTCAGTCTCTCCTCATCCTCTGCCACAGAGGCATAGGTGTTCAGTGTGATTTCAGAGCCCTCCGTCAGGCCGTCCACAACCACCCAACAATCATCGTTGGTACGGTTATAGTTGTTGTTCTGCACGTAGAGGTTACCCGCTGCATTGTCCTTGATGATGACCTTGCCGGACAAGGTCAAGACAGAGGTTGTGCCAGTCACATAGACTGCACCGCGGTAGGCATCGATCTTTTCATTGCTGTTGCCGGTGAATGTAGCGTCGGCAATATAGCCCCGGGCACCGCCGGTAAACATGACCGCGCTGCCGCCGCTGCCGCCCAGTGTATTGCCGGTCATCTCCACGTACTGCAGGCGCACATCGCAATCTCCGACTGCATACACACCGCCGCCGTTGCTGTTACCCTGACCGTGGTTTTCCTCAAACAGCACATAGCTTTCAGCTGTACCGGTCACCGTCACATCGGACTTGTTGGTATAGATCGCACCACCTCTGTTGGTTGCCTGGTTGTGCTTCAGCACACCGCCGGTAATGGTGACACTGCCGCCTTCGGTATTGCTGATCGCACCGCCGTTACCGGTAGTCTGGTTGCCGTCGGCGTCCGCATCGCCACCGAAGATACAATTCGTGGTTTCAAACACACTGTCGGCTCCAGTCACAAACACTGCGCCGCCGTTTCCGGTGGCTGTATTGGCCTTAAAGGTACAATTTTCAGCTGTCACAGTCTTGGTGCCGGTCACGTACAGGGCACCGCCATTGACCGCCGTATTGCCATCAAACGTACTGCCGGTGATCGTTACATTCTGTGCATGGGGTGCGTAGATCGCACCGCCGTCAGTCTCTGCACCATTTTGGGTAAAGGTGCTGTTTTCGATGGAGACCGTGCCGCCCTGGACGTAGATCGCACCGCCACTTTGCTCAGACTGGTTGTTTTCGAATGTACAATTCTTTACTGTCAGCTGACAGCCGGCGGAATCCAGGAAGATCGCGCCGCCCAGTCTGTCAGCGGTATTGTCCTTCAGCACCACGTTTTCCAGTGTGACCTGGCCGCTCTGACGAATGCAGATCGCACCGCCCTCCGCTGTGGTGTGGTTTCCGGAGAACTCTACGTTCTTGATCACCGCCTGGGCCGTATTGCGCACCTGGATCGCACCGCCGCTGTAACCGGTCAGAGCCGACGGCTGCGCATTGGTGTTATTGACAAACTTACCGGCATACATGTAGAAGCGGGCATTGTAACGGACATAGATCGCGCCGCTGGTATCACCATGGTAGCCGTTGATCAGCTGACCGACCTCGTGGTTACAGTCAGAAATGGTCAGGCTGGAGGTGTCATTGGTCTTGCTGCCTACACGATAGAAGTACTTACTGTTACCACCATTGACCGTGTAACCGTTCAGACACAGAACGATATCTGCTTTGTCCGTAGTCGTAACAGCGCTGCTCACATCAATGTGGTCCACAAGGACATAATGTCCCTGGCCATTAGGCAACGTATTCTTTTCATCCAGATCGTCGCCCCACTCGGTCCATGTGACAAATTGGTCACAATGCTCGCATTTGTGGGCAGCGTCATCATGGCTGTTAGGCTCCGGGGTCACTACCGCTTGCGTAGTTTCCGCCTCGGCGGTGACTTTTGTGGTTTCCTCCTGCCCCTCGGTCAGAAGCTGCCCCTGATCCGTACCCTCGGCAACGACGCCGGTGGGAATGCAGGTCAGCAGCAGCGCGAGCACCACCAGAAGCGCTAGCAAACGTTTCTTCATACGACTTCCTCCTAGTCCTTCTCAAGCACACAAAATGCGCCGGGCAAATTGTCCGGATCTACCCGTGAGAAAAGTTTCAATCTGATTTGCTTTTTTTGTGATCGTCATATGTAAAAAACTATGATTTTCACAAAGGCAATAAATCGTCATACTAGCAAAATTATACAACATTTTTGGTTTCATAACAATGTTTATTCGGGCAATATCGCCCCATCTAATTGTACATTTAGTCAAAATCGTCGTTCTTTTTTCCGTCCCGTTACGGCAGTCTGCCGCAAAAAAAATCCTGCCGTTACCGGCAGGACTTTTTATGGTTTATTGTGCTGTGCCGTTGGTGAAGGAGCCTTCCCCAACAACGAAGTCGTCGCCACTGCCCACATGGGCCGTGATGGTGTAGGTATAGCTCTCACCCAGTTCGAACATGAACTCCTGCAGAGGAGTCGCAAAGTGGGCCATATCATACTCGTGATTGTTCACACGGATGATCGTATCATTATGATTGGTATCGTAGTACTTGCTGACTGTGGTGAACATTCTCTGGTCAAAAACCGTCTTTCCGGTGGAGTCAGCAATGGTCAAGGATACGCTGTCCAGGAAGAAGTTGGAGTACACCGTGCCGGTAGTCAGACCGGCCTTGCCCTCTGCACCGTCCTGCAGCTCTGCCATAGGCTCTTCGAACTCGCCGGTGACAAAGCTCTCGATGGTACCAGGCACGTACCAGTCAAGGTAGATGCTGGAGAAGCTGAGCTTGCGGTCGATCAGCCAGGAGGAGAAGTAGGGTTCCTTCGTTCTGGGAGCGCCCTGCTCATGGGTCAGGATGTAGCTTTCCATAGCGTCGATCTCACCAGCCTCGTTACGGACGACCACTGCGTCCGCAGCAACCATTCTGGTATGGCCGCCGGCCTCAACAGCACTGACGATAAAGTCCGCCTTACGCAGGCAGGCATAGGCCTCGTACATTCGCTGCTCGCCGGTGGCTTCTATGTAGGCATCATAGTAGGCAGGATCATAACCCAAATCCCACTCCCAGTCACCAACTGCCACACAGCCATAACCCATATCCTGGGTCATGTAGCCGGTACGGGAGAAATTGATGCTGGCATCCACGGTCCAGTAAGCCTGGAGCAGCGCAGTGGAGCAGTCGCTGCCGATGTAGTTATCGAAGCCATCAAAGTCACCCATGTAGAATTCTTCCTTCAGGGTGTTGGTCTCATCCAGGCAGTACATCAGTCGTGCCAGGGAGCCACCCTTGTGGTTATAGACAACACCGTGGATCTCAATGCCGGGCTGGTAGATACCGGCGCAGGAGGTCAACGAGCAGGTACAGGAATAGTACAGAGGGTCTCTGACCTTCCAGACCACAGTACCCATCGCTCGCATGGCCGCCTCAGCAATGTCGCGCTTTTCCTGGATCACCGGGTCGATAGGCTCTTTATCGTTATCCCGATACAGGCAGTCGGTGATCTTCTCAGACTCGCCCGTACCGGCAAAGTCGATAAACA
>CAYVCR010000105.1:0-5310 GCA_964450205.1 uncultured Oscillospiraceae bacterium
GAGCCCCAGGCGTTGGGGATGGTGCCGTCGTCGATGGCGGTGACCTTCTCATTGGCGATCTGCTGGCCCAGCTTACCTACGAACTGGCTGTTGCCGAAGGCAACAGAGGAGGCCTCCAAGGAGTGGCCGCAGGCCTCGTGGAAGATAACGCCGCCAAAGCCGTTGTCGATGGCCACAGGCATGACCCCTGCGGGGCAGTAACCGGCACCGGCCATGGTGACAGCCTGACGAGCCGCGTGGATACCCACATTTTCGGGCACAACGGTCTCAAACATTTCAAGACCCATGCGGCGGCCGGGGTTGCAGGAGCCGGTCTGGGTCTGGCCCTCCACCTCTGCTACGGCGGAGATGGCCATACGGGTGCGGATCTGGCGATCCTGGGCATAGATACCCTCCGTGTTGGCGATCAGAATATTGTGATCCACGTCCAGCAGTGTGCCGGTGACCTGTGTCACAGCAGCACTGTACTCCTTGGCGGCAAAATAACCGGCCTTCAGAATCTCCACCTTTTCCTTGTTGGATACGCTTTGGGGTACGATGCGGACTGGGTGGATGTCACCAAACAGCCGCTCTTTCAGCACAATGTCGATCTGGGCAGTGCCTTCGCCCAAAGCTTCAGCTGCCTGCTTGGCGCAGCGCAGCAGACCCTCCTCCGAGGTATCCACCGTGGAGGCCATAACACTGCGCAGACCCTTGTACACACGAATACCTGCACCGGCTACCACTGTATCCTTAATGGTGTCTACCTTGGAGGCGATCATATGAATAGAATGGTTAACGGTGTTCTCGGCAAAGATCTCTGCATAATCTGCGCCGGTACTGACCGCCGCCTGCAATACCCGCAGGCAAATATCTCTTGAGATCATAGTGTTCACTCCTTTTATATACATGAGTGTGCCCATTGTATCACGAGATCCATACACTTGCAAGCAGACCGGGGGGACAAATCTTACAGGTGCGGCAGAATGTTTAAGCTTTGTTTAGCACGGGAGGGGTTGTCTTGACAACCCCTGCTTTTGCGCTATAATTGTAATATCCTAAAATTCACAGAGGAGGAACTTCCTATGATGCCATTTTTAATCATTTTTGCAGCCATGACAGCCATTGCAGCAACAGTACTGCTGTGCATCTTTGTCATGCCAGAAAAGAAGGCTGCCAAGCTGCCCAAGTTTGTCCGCATCATCCGCGACATTCTGGACATGAAGGAGCTATATCTGGAAAAGGTGCTGAAGGTCCTGTACATAGCCGCCACCCTTTTCTGTGTGATCGCCGGCGCTTTCATGCTCTTCGGTTTCACAAATTACGGTTACCATGTGACCTGGTACGGCGGCTACGGCCTGCTGCTGATGATCGGCGGCCCCATCGTGCTGCGCCTGATCTTTGAGGGACTGATGATGTTCGTCCTTTTGGTAAAGAACACCATGCAGATCAACAACAAGCTGAAGGCACAGGACGCACCTGCCGAAGAGAAGGCCGAAGAGCCTGCTCCCGCACCCGAAAAATCCGGCGTTGTCATCGTCCAGACGCATGAACAGTAATCTATAATAAATACCCCGCGGCAGAGTTTGCCGCGGGGTGTATTGCAGGAAAAGGCTCCCCTGGGGGAGCCTTTTAAACGTATTACAGGAAAATATATTTGAGGATAAACAGCACTGCCAGAATATACATCAAGGGCTTGATCTTCTTAGCCTTGCCGGTGCACAGGTTCAGGATCACGTAGGAGATGATGCCCAGGCTGATACCCTCGGAGATGGAGTAGAACAGGGGCATGGCGATGATGGTGATGTAAGCGGGGATCGCTTCGGTCAGATTGTCGTCGTCGAAACGGATCTCGGTGACAGAGCTGACCATCAGGAAACCCACCATGATCAGTGCAGGCGCTGTTGCAAAAAAGGGGATCGAGGTAAACAGCGGTGCAAACAGAGCACTCAGCAGGAACAGCAGCGCAGTGACCAGTGCGGTCAGACCGGTACGGCCGCCGGAGGTCACGCCTGCAGCGGACTCCACGAAGGTGGTCACGGTGGAGGTGCCCAGCACTGCACCCACGGAGGTGCCGATGGCATCGGCCAACAGTGCAGGCTTGATACCGGGCAGGCGGCCCTTTTCATCGAGCATATTTGCCTTGGTGGCTACACCGATCAGGGTGCCCAGGGTATCGAACAGATCCACAAACAGGAACGCAAAGATCACAACGACAAAGTCCAGAATCCGGATCTGGGACCAGTCCACATTGAAGCACTGGCCGGCAGTCTGGCCGATGGCGGAGAAATCGAAGGAAATGAACTTCTGGGGGATCACAGAATAGAAGCCGGCATCGGGATTGGGTACATACAAACCGATGACCTGACAGAGGATACCCAGCAGCCAGGTAGCCACGATGCCGATGAGCATGGAGCCCTTGACCTTCTTGATGTGCAGGATCGCCATGATCAGCAGGCCCATCAGAGCCAGCAGTGCGGTGATGCCTTGCGTGTTAAAATTCTCGGTGAAGCTGGTGATGGTGACCAGGGTGGAAGCGTCCACACTCAGCTTGGCGTTCTGCAGGCCAATAAAGGCGATAAACAGACCGATGCCTACAGACACACCCCGCTTCAGGGTCAGCGGAATGGCATTAAAGATGGCCTCACGTACGTTGGTCAGCGACAGCACGATGAAAATGATGCCTTCCACGAACACGGCCAGCAGCGCGATTTGCCAGGAGTAACCCATGTTGCCGACCACGGTGTAGGCCAGGTAGGCGTTCAGACCCATACCGGCAGACAGCGCAAAGGGCAAATTTGCCATAAACGCCATACAACAGGTGCCGATGAAGGACGCGATGGCTGTTGCAAGCAGGACTGCTGTGGGATCCATGCCGGCGTCTGCCAGAATGCTGGGGTTGACTGCCAATATGTAAGCCATTGTCATGAAGGTAGTGAGGCCTGCCATGATCTCGGTCTTCACATTGGTGCGGTTTTGGGATAACTTAAAAACCTTTTCAAACATCTCTCTTTTCAGCCTTTCCATAAAAATTTTTGGTGTCGGAACACTGCCGTGCACCACGGAATCATTCTACCATTTCATCCATTCTCTGACAATGTATTTTTTAACCAATCTTTAGGCGTCTTTTAGCATAAAATATTTGTCGAAATCCCAAACTTTTTTCTTTGCATTCAGGCGTGTTTGTGCTATACTGGAGAGTAGAAAAGTATAGTCAAATCCGACTGCCTATTTTTACGATTTTGAGGTTATGCTATGAATAGAAAATACCGACTTTCCACGGCATTGGACATCGATGACGTGTTGCTGGAATGCATTCCCTATGCCATTAAGCTGGCCAATGAAAAATATCAATTCGACCCTCCGCTGACCATTTACGAGGTGGACCACTGGGGCAAGCTGGGTACCCGGGCCGATGTGATCTTCGAGTTTTTTGAGGATCCGGAGTTTTACCGCAATCAGCCGGTGATCGCAGGCGCCAAGCAGTTCGTGCGCAAGCTGTCCAAGATGACAGAGGTCTTCGTGTGCACCTCCACCTACCCCAAGTTTATGAGTCTGCGTGCACAGCGGATCATGGAGGAGTTCCCGGAGATCCCGGCAGACCACATTTATATGGGCTCCCGGAAGGATAAGATCGACGTGGATATCCTGTTTGATGACGGTCTGCACAATGTATCCCGCTCCAATGCCGCATACCCCATTCTTATGCGTCGGCCCTGGAATAACGAGGCGACCGGCGTGTTGGCAGTAAACAACTACGACGAGTTCCTCAAGCTGGTGGAGGTCATTTCCGACAGCTACAGCATCAAGCCGGAAAACCGCAGCTTGAAGCAGCCGGGTGTGGTGGTGCTGGTAGGCCCCTCCGGCTCCGGCAAGAACGAGGTAGCCAAAAAGCTTATGCGGAAAAAAAAGTGCTTTAGCAAGCTTTTCAGCTATACCACCGATGCCTCGGTAGGCCTGCAGGGCGGTGAATGGTACCACTATATCACCGTGGATGCCTTCCGCCGGATGATGGAAGACGGCGAGCTGTTTGAATCCACCCTGTACGCCGGTCACTACTACGGCTGCAGCAAGAAGGATGTGGAGCAGGTTCTGGAAAGCGGCAAGCATGTACTGACCGTTATGGATATCTGCGGTGCCATGGCTCTGAAGACCCATTTCCCCAACGTGACTACCATCTATGTGAAGCGGGAGAAACGGGAGCTGCTCACCGACCTGTTGGAGAAACAGCTGAGCACCCAGGAGAAGGTCAGCCGACTCATGGCGCTGGAGGCAGAAATGCGCAATGCCGACATCTGTGACTACACAGTAAACATGACCGATCCGGACCAGGCCGCCAAAGAGATCGTCAAGGCCCTGTTTTGAGGAATAGCCATGCTCTGTGATCTGCACACCCATTCTATTTTTTCCGACGGTACGCTGACCCCACGGCAGCTGCTGCAGGAAGCCTGCGATGCAGGCTTGTCTGCTGTGGCGCTGACGGACCACAACACCGTGGCCGGTCTTCCGGGATTTTTGGCCGCTGCGCCGGATTTTCCCATCGAGGCGATCCCCGGCATCGAATTCTCCGTGGACTACCGGGATACAGAGCTGCATCTGCTGGCTTTGTTTGTCCGGCAGGAGCATTTCGGTACGATCACCGCCATGATGGAAGATTTCCAAATGCGCAAGGAACGCAGCAACCGGGAGCTGGTGGAAGCGCTGAACAAGGCAGGCTTTGATCTGGACTATGAAGCAATCAAGCGGGCTGCCAACGGCTATGTGAACCGGGCCCACATCGGCGCGGCCATGACCGAAAAAGGCTATGTTTCCTCCATCAAAGAGGCATTTAAGCAATATCTGAATCCCAGCCACGGCTACTATGTACCGCCTCGGCGGCAGGATGCATTGGAAACGATCCGGTTTGTCAAAGAAATCGGTGCAGTGGCGGTCCTTGCCCATCCGTTTTTGAATTTGGACGAGGCGGGGCTGCGGGAGTTTTTGCCCCGGGCTGCAGAAAGCGGCTTGGACGGCATGGAGACGCTGTACCCTATGTTTGATGAGGTCCAGACCCAGACTGCCCAGGCGTTAGCTGCAGAATTTGGCCTTCTGCCCAGTGGCGGCAGCGACTTCCACGGCGGCAACAAGCCCCATATCCGGCTGGGTGTGGGACAGGGTGACCTGCGGGTGCCGGGAATATATAGCAAAACGCTGAAAAAGCGGTGCGTTTCCGGGTAAAATTTTTTCAGCAAATTTTAATAAAGATATAGCTTTTTCTTATATAATATGGTATCCTATATGATGGCATAAAGGAAAATGTGGCCCTGTGCATTTTGCGCGGGGATATCTGCA
>CAYVCR010000106.1:0-5275 GCA_964450205.1 uncultured Oscillospiraceae bacterium
GACGGCAAGCTGGCGATCCTGATCGCTACCGATGTTGCTTCCCGCGGCATCGATGTGGACGATGTGGACTGCGTTGTTAACTTCGACGTGCCCGAGGAGAACGAGTACTACGTCCATCGCATCGGCAGGACGGGCCGTGCCAAGCGCAAGGGCGTGGCATGGTCCATCGTGGGCAACTTCCCGGAGAAGGCCAAGCTGGATGAGATCGCCAAGTACTCCAACTATGTTATCAAGCCCATGCTTCTGGGCGCCGACGGCACCTTGACGGAAGAAGAAGTCAAGGCACCCGTCGTGAAGAAGCGCTTCCGTTGAAACCGGCAGAGCAGGGGTTCCTGCTGCTTACCTCCCACCTGGGCGACCTGTACCGACCTGTGTTGACGGTGGCCCAGATGCGGGTGCTGACGGAGTGTGTCAGGACATCCGAAATTCCCCGGGAGGATCGGCCGATCGTGGCAGAGGACTTGATGGCACTGGGCTACAACCGGCCCTCTGCTGAGCGGGTCATGATGCTGCTGTCAGAAACAGAACGGCTGCAGTGGTATGTCCACAAGGGCAGCCAGGCAGACTGTGCGCCTATCAGCCGAATCACCCAGGATTATCCGCTCTTGCTGCGCATGCGGCTGAGCCTGAACAGTCCCGGCGTTTTGTGGGCCAAGGGCGACAGGACACTTCTTGGCAAACAGGCTATCGCACTGGTGGGCAGCCGGGAACTGCGGCCGGAGAATGTGGCCTTTGCCCGGGAAGCGGGCAGACAGGCGGCGCTGCAGGGCTATGTGCTGGTCTCCGGCAACGCCCGGGGTGCCGACCGGGAGGCCCAGGAAAGCTGCCTGGCCCATGGGGGCAGGGTCATCAGCATCGTGGCGGACAGCCTGCTGAAGCAGCCCCAGCGGGAGCGTGTACTCTACCTGTCTGAGGACAGCTACGATCTGCCTTTTTCCACCTTCCGTGCCTTAAGCCGCAATCGGCTCATTCACTGTATGGGCAGACTGACACTGGTTGCCCAGTGCCGCAAAGAAACCGGCGGCTCCTGGAGCGGTTCGGTGGAAAATCTGCGTGATCATTGGAGTCCTTTGTTCTGTTTCGACGATGGCAGCGAAGCTGCCTATGCGCTGCTCCAGCGTGGCGCGACCCCGGTCAACTGTGACCAACTGAAGGATTTGGACACACTGCAGGCAAACAGCTTAAATTTTTTTGATCTGTGACGGATAAACTGTCACAGATCATTTTTTTGGCAGCTGCCGTTTGTTGAAGAAAATAACAGTTGAAAAAGATAAAAAAATAATGTAAAATGGACAACGAATTTGTTTCCGGGAGGAATGGATATGTGTGGAATCGTAGGCTATGCAGGCAGCCGACAGGCAGCCCCCATCCTGTTGGAGGGTCTTTCCAAGCTGGAATACCGGGGCTATGACTCAGCCGGTATCTGCGTAGATACCCCCAAGGGCTTGACAGTGGTCAAGACCAAGGGCAGGCTGCAGGCGCTGAAGGATAAGGTGGAGGGCGGCAAAGAACTGACGGGAACAGTAGGGATCGGCCACACCCGCTGGGCCACCCACGGTGCACCGTCGGATGTGAACAGCCACCCCCACCTGTCCGATACGGGCAAGATCTGTCTGGTCCACAATGGTATCATCGAAAATGAGGCTGCCCTGCGGCAGTGGCTGCAGGAGCAGGGCGTGCACTTTCGATCCGAGACCGATACAGAGGTGGTGGCCAATCTGGTAGGTTATTTTTATGATCGGGGCTGCAGCTTTGTGACTGCTGTCCGCAGGGCCATGGAGCGAGTGGTCGGCAGCTTTGCGTTGGGGATCATGTGCGCCGATCATCCCGGTACTATCGTGGCGGTGAAGAAGGACTCTCCGTTGATCTTCGGCTTTGGCCAGGGGGAGAACTTTGTGGCATCAGATGTACCGGCGATCCTCAAGCATACCCGGAAGGTCGCCTATCTGGATGACGGGGAAATGGCGGTGTTTGACGGAAATACGGTCGCCTTCTATAATGCCCTGGGTGACCGGATCGAAAAAACACCGGAGCATATCACCTGGGAGATCTCCGCGGCAGAACGGGGCGGCTACGAGCACTTTATGCTCAAGGAGATCATGGAACAGCCCAAGGCCATCCGGGACACTGTCAGTCCCAGGATCCAAAACGGGCGTGTCGTGCTTGACGGGATCGATCTGTCCGCACAGCAGCTGCGGAAGCTCCGGAAGATCTATCTGGTGGCCTGCGGCTCCGCTTATTATGTATCAGTGCTTGCCAAGTACACGCTGGAGAAGGCTTGCCGGATCCCTGCTGAGGCGGTGATGGCCTCTGAGTTCCGGTATGCCGATCCGGTCATTGACGAAAATAACCTGGTGATCATCATCAGCCAGTCAGGAGAGACGGCAGACTCCCTGGCGGCCCTGCGGGAAGCAAAACGGCGAGGGGCCCAAACTTTGGCTATCGTCAATGTGGTAGGCTCGGCCATCGCCAAGCTGGCAGATCAGGTGATCTATACCTGGGCAGGTCCGGAGATCGCTGTGGCGACCACCAAGGCCTTCTCCACCCAGCTGGCAGTGGTATATTTGCTGACGCTCCACATGGCCCAGGAGCTTGGCACTTTGCCACAAGAGGAATACGATGCTATCGTCGCGTCATTGCTGGTGCTGTCCGATAAAGTGGAGCAGGCTCTGTGTCGGGAGAATCTGGAAACATGCCAGTATCTGGCAAACCGCTACCAGGGCAGACACGATGCCTTCTACGTGGGACGCAACATGGACAGCGCTGTGTGCCTGGAGGGCAGCCTGAAGCTGAAGGAGGTAGCCTACCTGCACAGCGAGGCTTACCCGGCAGGAGAATTAAAGCATGGCCCCATCTCCCTGATCGAGAAAAGGACACTGGTGGTGGCGGTCAACACGGTGCAGCCCCTTTTTGACAAGACTATGGCCAACGTCAAGGAAGTCAAGGCGCGGGGTGCAGATGTGATGTGCGTGGTGACGGAGGGCATGGAGCAGCAAGCCCTGGCGGTGGCAGACAGCTGCATCGCAGTGCCTGCGGTGCATCCGATGCTGCAGCCCAGTCTGAGCCTGATCCCATTGCAGGTATTTGCTTATTATATTGCCCTTTGCCGTGGCTGCGATGTGGATAAACCCCGCAACCTTGCCAAATCCGTCACGGTAGAATAAAGGTTCGTCAGCAAGAAGAAACCGTCCGGAGCCTTTGCTCCGGACGGTTGTTTTTACAGATCGTCCACTTCCTTCAGCCAAAGTCTTGCGCAGGCATCGCTGGGCATACGCCAGTCGCCCCGGGGACTTAAGCATACAGAGCCCACCTTCACGCCATCGGGCATGCAGCTGCGCTTGAACTGCTGGGAGAAGAAACGCACATAGAATACCTTGAGCCATTTCTGAATGGTTTGGGGTGTATATACACCGGCAAAGGCCCGGCAGGCCATGGTGAAGATCTTTTTGGGCGTAAATCCATAGCGCACCACATAGTACAGGAAAAAGTCGTGGAGCACATAGGGACCTACGATATCCTCGGTCTGCTGGCAGATAGCGCCGGCTCCGTCCGGGGGCAGCAGCTCCGGGCTGATGGGCGTGTCCACGATATCCAGCAGCACATCCCGGGCAGCGGCAAAGGCAGGTACATTTGCCAGGGCCCGGATCATATAGGGGATCAGAGTCTTGGGGACAGAGCCGTTGATGTTGTACATGCTCATCTGATCGGCGTTGTAGGTGCACCAGCCAAGCGCCGCTTCGCTTAAATCACCGGTACCCACCACGATGCCGCCGACGCTACCTGCCAGATCCATCAGTACTTGGGTACGCTCCCGGGCCTGAGCATTTTCGTAGGTGGTGTCGTGGACTGCCGGGTCGTGACCGATGTCACGCAGGTGGGTCAGCACCGCGTCCCGGATGTCGATTTCCTGGATGGTCACGCCCAGTGCTTTCATCAGGGCCAGGGCATTTTGCCGGGTCCTGTCCGTAGTGCCGAAGCAGGGCATGGTCACGCCGTATACATCCGAGGCCGGGCGGCCCAGCTGCGCCATGGCATTGACACAGACCAGCAGGGCAAGGGCGGAGTCCAGACCGCCGGATACGCCCACCACGGCCTTGGCACCAATGGTCGCCAGGCGCTGCCGCAGACCTGCTGACTGGATCCCAAAGATCTCCAGACAGCGGGCCTCGTTGTTGTGAGCTGATACGAAGGGCATCTGCTCCAGCGGATACAGGCTGCCGTCGCTGCGCAGGCTGCTGCAGCAACATTCGATGGTGCGCATAGGCTCTACGCGGCTGTAGAAGGATACGGCATCGCGCACGCTCTTGTTATGGCGGCGCTTGGCCCGGATCTTGCCTAGGTCTGCATCCTGGATCATCATATAGTCCGTGTCGATCAGCTTTTCGTTCTCTGCCAGGATATTGCCCCGCTCCGCGATCATGCTGTGACCGGAGAACACCAGGTCCTGGGTGGACTCGGTGCAGCCGGAGGAGCAGTAGGCATACACACAGCCGCAGACAGAGGACTGGTGCTTGACCAGGTCCTGGCGGCTTTTCCGTTTGCCCACCGTCTCGTTGGAGGCAGACAGGTTGACGATGATCTCGGCACCGTTCAGGGCCAGCAGGGTGGAGGGGGCCATGGGTGTCCACAGATCCTCACAGATCTCCATACCAAGCAGCGTGCCGTCGCCGATGGTAAACAGCAGATCCTTGCCCACCGGGATGGGTTCGCCGGTCAGACCCAGCTCCTCAGCGGGTACATAGTTTTGGGGCATATCCTCGGAGGAGGAGAACCACCGCCGCTCGTAAAACTCGCTGTAGTTGGGCAGATAGGTCTTGGGTACCAGACCTTGGAGCTTACCGCCGCAGATGACTGCGCCGCAGTTGTACATCTGTCCGCCGATAACGACGGGAAGTCCCACTGCTGCCGTCACAGCCGGGTGCTCGGCAGAGCAGGCCAGGATCTCCTTCAGTCCTGCCTTGACAGCGCCAAGCAGAGCCTCCTGGAAGAACAGGTCCTGACAGGTGTAGCCGGTCATGGCAAGCTCGGGGAACACCACAACGTCACAGCCCTGTGCATCGGCCTGGGCGATGCGGTCACAGATATCCCGGGTATTCGTTGCTACATCGCCCAATACAACCGGGGGCACTGCACAGGCAATACGAATATAATCCAGCATTGCAAACCTCCAAAAAAGTGTGTTTTTCTGTATTATACCACGTTTTTTGCCATTTGCAACTGCTCTTCAAATTTCAGTTTATCTGGCAATTTAAATCTTTGACGCACCACCCTAAGT
>CAYVCR010000107.1:0-5248 GCA_964450205.1 uncultured Oscillospiraceae bacterium
ACAACGGTCTGTGGAACGACGAGGCAGAAGCATACCTGCTCTCCCACGCAAAGGCAATCTAATTTCAAAAAGCCTCCCGCAAGGGAGGCTTTTCTGAAAGAAAGGTGAACACTATGAATTTGGAAAAATCTATTCTGGGTATTGAACTGGGCTCTACACGAATCAAGGCTGTACTGATTGATGAAAACCATCTGCCCATCGCCTCCGGCAGCTACAGCTGGGAGAACCGGCTGGAAAACGGTGTGTGGGTCTACCACCTGGAGGATGCCATTGCCGGTATCCGCAGCTGCTATGCAGAGCTTCGCAAGGATGTGGAAAAAAAGTTTGGACAGCCCCTGCGCAAGATCGCCGGTATTGGTATTTCCGGTATGATGCACGGCTATCTGGTCTTTGACAAGGACGGTCATCAGCTTGCCCCCTTCCGTACCTGGCGTAATACCATCACCGCCCCTGCTGCCAAGGAGCTGATGGAGCTGTTCCAGTTTAACATTCCCCAGCGGTGGAGCATTGCTCATCTGTATCAGGCAATCCTGAACGGCGAAGAACATGTAAAGGACATCGCCACCCTGACCACCCTCAGCGGCTACATCCACAAGCAGCTGACCGGTGTCAACGCCATGGGTGTCTGCGAGGCTTCCGGTATGTTCCCCTACGACGACAAGGCTTGCGATTTTGATGCGGCCCGGATCGCCCAGTTCGATGAGTTGGTGAAGCCTTACGGACTCCCCTGGACACTGCGGCAGATCCTGCCCCAGGTCAAGCGGGCCGGTGAACAGGCTGGCTGTCTGACCGCTGAGGGTGCCGCACTGCTGGACGAAACAGGCAATCTGCAGCCTGGCATTCCCTTCTGCCCTCCCGAAGGCGACGCGGGCACTGGCATGGTGGCTACGGGCGCTGTGATGCCCCGTACAGGCAGCATTTCCGCCGGCACCTCCTCCTTCTCTCTGCAGGTTTTGGAGCGTCCGCTGAAGCGCTACTACCCGGAGATCGACGTGGTGGCTACCCCCGCCGGCAAGACCGTTGCCATGGCCCACACAAACACCTGCACCTCAGAAATTGATGCCTGGGTCAATCTGATCGCTGATGCAGCCCGTACCATGGGCTGGAGCGTGGATATGAACGAGCTGTACTGTGCCCTGTTCCGCAAGGCCCTGGAGGGTGAAGCGGACTGCAGCGGTATCATCAGCTTCAACTATTTTGCCGGTGAGCCTTTGACCGGTACTGAGCATGGCCGTCCTATGGTAGTACGCCTGCCTGACAGCCGCATGAGCATTGCAAACTTTATGCGCTCTCAGCTTTACGGTGCCATCGCCACCTTGAAGATCGGCATGGACATGCTGGCCAAAGAGGAGCAGGTGGAATCCGATAAGCTACTGGGCCACGGTGGCTACTTCAAGACTGCAGGCGTGGGACAGCAGATTTTGGCAGATGCGCTGAATGTGCCCATCTCCACTATGGAGACCGCCGGCGAGGGCGGCCCCTGGGGCATGGCGCTGCTGGCTGCCTACATGTGCAACAAAGCTGACGGGCAGAGCTTGGAAGCCTATTTATCTGACAATGTGTTTGCCAGCGCCAAGAGCGTTACGGTGGCTCCCGATCCTGCAGGCGTGGAGGGATTCCGCAAGTATATTGACCGCTACGAAAAATGCTTGGCTGCAGAAAAAGCGGCAGAAGTGCTGAATTAAAGAAAGGATGTAACTGAATATGCGTGTTATGGGTGCTCTTGGTCTTGTGATCCTTTTTGTGATCGGCCTTGCTTTTTTGATTCCCGGTATTGTAGGAACTGCTTCCACAAGCAAAATCAAACACGGGCCTAAGGTGCTTCGTGTGCTCTCTATCATCTCTTTGGTATTAGGTATCGTGTTGTGTGTCCTTCCCGCTATTATCATGCTCTTTATCATTGCAGCACGATTCTTAAATATCGCATAAGAAATCCCCGGAACTTTCGTTCCGGGGTTTGCTTTTTATTTATTCATCAGATACTGGGAAGGAATGTCATAGGTAGGCTTGTCAGCCTTGGCGGCATCCAGTTCCCGGTTGGCTTCGATGATCTTATCATCGATGGCGATCACAGATGCCTCGTCCTCCACAGGCAGGAAACTATCCGGCACCGGCACCGTGGCCAGGTAGCGCAGCTTGGTAATGACCTCCTTGGCATTATTCATGGCTTTGGTGTAGAGCTTATCCGTTTGATCAGCTGTGATCTTCAGCAGCACGACCTCGCTCTGATAGCCACCGATATTCACCATAACGCCCACATGGTTACAGGTATCCACACGGACAGAATCCGGGTCCGGCTGCTCCTTGGTAGGCTTGCCTGCCACCAGGCGGTAGGAATCCTCCTTATTCAACTCGGCACTAATGATAGAAGTAAAGGGGCTCTCGCTGCCGTTGATAGAAACCTTACCCTCCGTCATGTTGAACTTGACGCTGGTATCTCCCACTGTCTCCCATCTGGCCTCGGTGAGTCTGCGGATCTCAGCATTGCGCTTTTCCTCCAGATCCTGAAGATTGATCTCGCAATTCTTGATCCTGCGCTCATAAGCATTATCGGCATCCTTGCGGACCTTGGACTCGACCTTATTACGGAACAGAGGATCATATTCAAACTTGATCTTAGTAATGTCTTCCTTGGTAAAAATCTTGCCACGCTGTTTTTCGTTCTTGATCTTCTCCGCAACCAGAATGGAGGTCAGCAAATCCCCCCTCTTGTCACCCCGCAGGAAAATATTCTTAACACCAAATGCAGCAACGCACAAGGCAAGTACTGCCAAAACTATACCGATCCACAGTTTAAAGAACACGACTACGATGCCTGCGACCAGCAGCACTGCGGCTATAACATAATAAAGCATCCCATGCATCAGCAGCAGCTTCTGCGCTTCCTTCTTATCCAAAAGCTTTGCTGCATCACAATTAAAATCAAAAAACATAACCCCAGCTCCTTTTCTTTCGTCGTCCGACGATGTGGGAAATACCACACCATGTCCTAAATTGATTATACGGAATCCTATACAAATTTTCAAGTATTTTCTTATTCTTAATATTCCTTAAAGAGCATTGTTTTTGGGGAAAAACTATGATAAACTGTATTCAACCCTTTCATATGGAGGCATTTGCGCCTTGAGCAAAAAGAAGAAAAATAATCATTATAAAAAGCAGACCCATCAAGCTGCTCCGGCAGGCTATGGCCGGGCGGTTGGAAAATTTTTTCTTGACCTGCTTTTACTGGCAGTCCCGCTATTTCTGACAGAGCTGCTGTGCTACTTTCTCATGCGGCCCACAGAAAACTGGAGCTTGGTTTTTGGCGGCCTTTGGGCTGTCCTTTTGGCGGCTATCGTACTGCTTCTGCCCCGGCTGGCAGGTCGTATCGTCTACGGTCTTGTATTCTATGCGACTTTTATCTGGTCCATGATGCAGGCAGGTTATTATCAGGTCTTTGGCAAGCTGATGTGGCTGTCTACCCTGTCCTATGCCGGTGAAGCTGCCGGGTTTGTGGACGATGTGCTGGGCGGCTTCCCTGCCCTGTGGTGGATCAGTTTCTTTGGGATGCTGCTCCTGGGTGTACTGATCCTGTGGCGATTCCCCAAGTCCTACAGCAAGTGGCTGCCCCGGCTAGTCTACCTGCTGCCTGCCGCTGCCGCCATTATTGGTCTTTGTTGTCTGCCGGAGACCGTATTCCTGCGGGATCTGGAGGTGTGGGGTACCCACTCCGAATATGGGCAGGCCAATTCCTACCGCGCCATCTACAACACCATGTATGATGCCCGCAATGTTTACAACATCTGCGGCATCTATCAACTCACCTTCCGGGACGTTTGGAAGCACGAGATCTATCCGTTGACACCTGCTTATCAGCTGGATCAGAAAGAAGAGCTGGAGATCATCGACAGCTACTTTGATGACCGCGGCACTGCACAGGACAATGAGATGACCGGCATCTTCGAAGGCAAAAATGTGGTGCTGGTGCTGATGGAATCCATGGACGACTGGATGATCACACAGAAGGATACACCAACTCTGTACCGGCTTATGGACGAGGGTATCAATTTTGAGAATTTCTACGCCCCCGGCTATGGCAGCGCCCGGACGCTGAACTCCGAGTTCTGTATGAACACCGGCATCTACCTGCCTACCACCGGCAGCTATGTGTTTAACTATGTGACCAACACCTGGGATCAGTCCATTGCCAGTCAGATGACTGCCAACGGCTACTCGGCTGAGGTCTTCCACTACAACGACCCGGACTTCTACAGCCGCGGTGTATTTGAGCCCGCTATGGGCTACAACAGCTATGTGTGCTATGCCGACTATGTAACGAATGAAAAGGAACTGTACAACGACAATCTGCTGTTTGAGATCCCAGAAGTCAGTGAGCTGTTCTTCCGGGAGGGTCAGACCTTCAACACCATTATCACCCGTTCTGCCCACTTAGGCTACACCTACAACGAGGTCCTCAGCTACTACGGTCTGAAGATCTACCCGGAATACAAAGGAATGTACGGCAGTGAGGAAGAGGACTGCGCCCGACTGAAGGCCAAGCTGGTGGACGATATGTTTGCACAGCTGCTGGAAGAGCTGGCGGCCAACGGACAGCTCGAAAACACCGTCATCATCGGCATGACTGACCACTACACCTACGGCTATAAGAACACAGAGGAATTGCTGGCTCTGAACGGTGTGGATAACCAGTTGCTTTTGGAAAAGGTCCCCTTCTTTGTATGGAGTTCCGACAGTCCGGATATGGATGTAGAAAAGACTGTCAGCACTGCCGATGTGCTTCCTACCGTGCTAAATCTGATGGGCATTGACTCCCCTTACAATTATTTGGGACAGGATGCCTTTGATCCCGATTATGTGGGCTATGCCATCTTCCCCGATGGCAGCTGGGCAAGTGAAGGTATCTTCTGCCAGATCGTAGACAACAAACCGGTGATTTTACAGAACCTTTATAATCTTCCGGTGGAAACGGAAGATTACGCGGCCATGGCCGCGATCGCGCAGGATTTCATTAGGATCAGTAATCTTTTGCTGACTTCAGACTATTACAAAGAAGTGCGATAAAAGAAAGGTTCTATAATAAATGCGGCAGTCAACTGACTGCCGCATAATTTTTATTACAGAGGATAAGCTGCCTCGTCACAGACCAGGGTCACGTCCTGGTGGAACTGCAGGATGGAAGCAGGTACCTGGGGATCCACGGGGCCCCAGAAGGTCTTGCGCAGGATCTCCTTCTTGTCAGCGCCGG
>CAYVCR010000108.1:0-5243 GCA_964450205.1 uncultured Oscillospiraceae bacterium
GTTCCAAACGGATGACACGGGAACCCCGGTACTGTTTTTCAAAATTGAGAATATTCTCGATGGTAGCGCCGCGGAAACGATATATACTTTGATCATCATCACCAACAACGCAAATGTTTTCATAACCACCTGCCAGCAGAGATGTCAGCAAGTACTGCATATGATTGGTATCCTGATATTCATCCACAAGTACGTAACGGAATTTACGCTGATAATATGCGCGCACATCATCGTTTTCACGCAAAAGACGAACCGTCATAAATATAATATCATCAAAATCCAGGGCATTATTTTCCTTCAGTTTCTCCTGGTAATGTTGATAAGCACGCGCCACGTGCAGCATGCGCAGATCATTGGTGGTCTCCACGTCTTCCATCATCTGCGCTGCAGAGATCATCCTGTCTTTCTGGCGGCTGATTATATTCAGAACATACTTGGCAGGAAATGTTTTGTCATCCAACCCCATATCTCTGATGATCTCTTTCATCATCCGTTCAGAATCTGCCTGGTCATAAATGGTAAAGCTGCGGTCATACCCCAAGTACTCGATATCTCGGCGCAAGATTCTGCAGCAGGCAGAATGAAATGTCATGGCCCATACATTCTGTGCCTGTTGGCCAAGCATTTTCTCCAATCTTTCTTTCAGCTCGTTGGCAGCCTTATTGGTAAAGGTGATCGCCAGGATGCTCCATGGCGCAGCCGGCTCCAATGCACACAAGTAGTCTGCCCGATTCCTGTCAAAGGGATCCAGCGGCTCCTGCAGCGATTGCAAAAAGACAACATCCTCTTCAGTGACAGTATCCGGTACATCCGTGCTGTCACTGGCACGTCCATAGCGTATCAGATTGGCAATTCTGTTAATGAGTACAGTAGTTTTGCCGCTGCCTGCACCTGCCAGCAGCAGCAAGGGGCCATCTGTTGTAAGAACAGCTTCTCGCTGCATGGAATTTAAATCAGAAAACTGCGACGCAATATACGTCCGTCTGGCCGCAATAAAACGAGAAATCATTGTATCAGTCATATACATACCTGTTTATCTAATGTGATACATATATTTTACTGCATTTTTCCGTAAAGGTAAAGGAAAATTTCTATTCCATAAACACCCTTAACCGCTCCAGCGCTTTTTTTTCAATTCGGGATACCTGCACCTGACTAACATTCAAAACTTTGGATACACGTTCCTGGGTCAATGCATGATAATAGCGCAGGCGGATGACTGTCGCCTCCCGTTCGGGTAAGCGATCGATCGCCTGCCGTAAAGCAAATTTCTCCAGTAACTTTTCCTCCGATTCCGTATCCGTCAAAATACTTTCCAAAGAAAAACCTTCTTCGCCAGTTGTTTGATGGATGGACTCAATATTGGCTGTTGCGCATTCGGCGACTGCAATTTCTTCTGTTGTAAACCCAGTGTGTGTTGCAATTTCCTGTATAGTCGGTTCTCGGTCAAACGTGTGTGTCAAAAATGTGCGGGCAGTTTTGATCGCCATAGCGCGTTCTTTGATGCCTCGCGACACTTTCACCGCACCATCATCACGCAAGAAGCGTCGGATCTCGCCGGATATTTTTGGAACTGCATAGGTCGAAAACTGTGTTCCATAAGACAAATCAAATCCATCGATTGCTTTTAAAAATCCAAGGCAACCAAGTTGATACAAATCATCCGGTTCGACACCTCTTCCTGTGAATCTTTTAGCAACAGACCATATTAGTCCCGTGTTTTCAGCAAGAAGCAATTCTGCAGCCGTCCTATCCCCTGCCTGTACGCTCGCAATCAGTTCCTCTGTTCTGGTCATTTTCTACGCTGCAGCTTTCTGCGCATATGTATGCAAGTGCCTTTTCCGGGCGCAGAAGTAACATCAAAGCTGGTCATAAAGCTTTCCATGATCGTAAATCCCATACCGCTGCGTTCAGATCCTCCGGTCGTGTATAACGGTCTGCGCGCCTGCTCAAGATCGGAGATGCCGATCCCTTTATCCTTAATAACGATATCCAAAGTATTGTCCTTTAAAATTCTGCAGCGCAGCATGATGGTTCCCAAACCATCTGGATAAGCATGCACAATGCAATTTGTTACCGCTTCGGACACCGCAGTACGAATATCGCCCAGCTCCTCAAGCGTTGGATCTAATTGTGCTGCAAAGCAAGCAACCGCAGAACGTGCAAATGCTTCATTTGCAGATTTACTTGGAAACTCCAAAATCATATAGTTTTCAAATTTCATGAAACTGCCTCCTTGATTTCCACCAGTTTATCAATTCCGGATGTCCGGAATACTTTTAACGGTTGCTCTCCAAGGCCACTTAAGGCCAGACTGCCACCGATTCTGTTCATGTTCCGTAATGCGTTGATTACGACCGCAATCCCAGATGAATCCACAAACGTCACCTCTTGAAAATCCAGCACACATTTCTTAGGTGTATATGCCTCGATTTTGGCAGATACCGCCTGGATGTAAGCCTTAGCTCTGTGGTGATCGATTTCTCCGGAAAGTGCCACCGTTAGTTGACCATTCTCCAAATAGCTTGTAAATTGCATCATGTTCCTCCTTTCATAACTAAAAACAGTATAAAAACACGCAAACGTAAATTCAGTCGTAAACAGTCATAGAGAAAAAAAGAAAAGACGTGCAAACATTACATTTGCACGTCTTTTGATATAATTATTATTACAGTTGCTTGAGTGCCGCTTCACTCTGTTCCAGCTGCAGGATCAAGTCTCTTGCCTTTGCCGCCTTTTCACGTTCAGCATTGACAACAGCTTCCGGCGCTCTTGACACAAAATTCTCATTATTGAGTTTGCCTTCCAGGGAAGAGAGATTTTTTCTGGCTTTCTCCAGTTCCTTGGAAACTCGCTCCAGTTCCTTAGCCACATCCACCAACTGTCCCATAGGGATATACAGCTTTGCTTCCGCAGTCGTGATCGTAACCATGCCGTTGAGATTCTCAGGCTCTGTCGCAATCAAAGTAACCTGATCCGCATATGCAAGGCGCTGAATGAAGCCCTCACCTTCTGTAAAAATCTGCGGTTTTGAAGTCAGGACAAACAGTGCTGCTTTCTTGGAGGGCGGCACATTCATTTCTGCGCGGCGGTTACGGATCGCCCGGATCGCATTCATGACAGACTCCATCTGATCCTCTTCTGCCTTGAATGCCAGGTCAGAACGATATTCCGGCCATGCGGCAATGATCAGCGCTTCGCCATCATGAGGCAGACTCTGCCAAATCTCTTCTGTGATGAACGGCATGAAGGGATGCAGCAGTCTGAGCGTCTGATCAAGCACATAGACAAGCACCTGCAGAGCTGTTTGTTTCTGCGCTGCATCTTCGCTGTAAAGCCTTGCCTTCGTCAATTCGATATACCAGTCACAGTAGGTATCCCACAGGAAATCGTAAACCTTTGCAACAGCAACGCCAAGCTCATACTTTTCCAGATTCTCAGTCACTTCAGAAATCAAAGTATTCAGCTTGGAAAGTACCCACTTATCGGCAATCGTCAGCTGCTCCATAGCTGGCAGTTCGTTCTTGGCATCGTCACCCAGGTTCATCAGCACATAGCGACTTGCGTTCCACAGCTTGTTAGCAAAGTTCCGCATTGCCTCGCACCGCTCCACATAGAACCGCATGTCATTACCGGGAGAATTGCCGGTGACCATGTTCATGCGCAGCGCATCACAACCGAACTTCTCGATCATCTCCAGCGGGTCGATACCGTTGCCCAGACTCTTAGACATCTTACGGCCCTTGTCGTCGCGTACCAAGCCGTGGATCAGAACGGTATGGAACGGTGTCTTGCCCGTATGCTCACAGCCGGAGAAGATCATTCTGGCAACCCAGAAGAAGATGATGTCATAGCCGGTAACAAGCACATCAGTGGGGTAGAAATAATCCAGGTCTTCCGTCTTCTCAGGCCATCCCAAAGTCTCAAAAGGCCACAGTGCTGAGCTAAACCAGGTATCCAAAACATCGGGATCACGCTCGATATTGACGCTACCGCACTTTTCACACTTACATGCATCTTCACGAGACACAGTAATATGTCCGCACTCAGCACAGGTCCATGCCGGAATCTGATGTCCCCACCACAGCTGACGAGAGATGCACCAGTCGCGGACATTCTCCATCCAGTTCAAATAGGTCTTGCTAAAGCGCTCCGGCACGAACTTCGTCTGACCATCCTTCACAACACGAATGGCTTCCTCTGCCAAAGGCTTCATCTTTACAAACCACTGGGCAGAGATGATCGGCTCAACGTCATTGTGGCAGCGATAACAGGTACCCACATTATGGGCATGATCCTCGATCTTTACCAAATAACCCTGTTCCTGCAGATCTGCAACGATCTGCTTTCTCGCCTCGTAGCGGTCAAGGCCTTCATATTTACCACCAAAGGCATTGACAACGCCGTTGTCATCCAAAACACGCACAACTTCCAGATTATGACGTAAGCCAACCTCAAAGTCATTGGGGTCATGTGCGGGCGTCATCTTCACACAGCCGGTACCGAACTCCATCTCGGCATAATCGTCCGCAACGATGGGAATCTCTTTATTCACCAGGGGCAGCATCACCGTCTTGCCAATGATGTTCTGGTAGCGTTCATCGTTGGGATTGACACAAACACCGGTGTCGCCCAGCATCGTTTCAGGGCGTGTCGTGGCCACCACCACTTCACCCGACCCATCGGTCAGAGGATAGCGAATGTGCCACAGGTGACCGGGCTTGTCCACATACTCGACTTCGGCGTCTGACAGTGCAGTCACACAGTTGGGACACCAGTTAATAATGCGGCTGCCCTTATAGATCAGACCTTTCTCATAAAGAGAAACAAACACTTCCCGCACAGCAGCAGAGCAGCCTTCATCCATTGTAAAACGCGCACGATCCCAGTCGCAGGACGCGCCCAGCTTTTTTTGCTGCTCAACGATCCGATTGCCATACTTGTGTTTCCAGTCCCACACACGCTCCAGGAACTTCTCACGACCCAGATCATAGCGGGTCAGACCTTCCTTCCGCAGCTCCTCTTCTACCTTGATCTGCGTAGCAATGCCCGCGTGATCAACGCCGGGGATCCACAAAGCATTATAGCCCTGCATACGCTTAAAGCGGATCAGTGTGTCCTGCAGGGTCGCATCCATGGCGTGACCCATATGCAGCTGACCGGTAACATTGGGAGGTGGCATAACAATGGTGAAAGGTTTTGCGTCCTTTCCTGCGGAGGGACGGAAGTAACCATTATCCTCC
>CAYVCR010000109.1:0-5112 GCA_964450205.1 uncultured Oscillospiraceae bacterium
AACCGCCCTCGATGTCCACACCCATGGTGCTCTTGGGCAGATCCCGCAGGTGGCCCATGCTGGCCTTGACCGCATAGTCCGGGCCCAGATATTTTCCGATGGTCTTCGCCTTGGAAGGCGACTCCACGATCACAAGATTCGTTGCCATAGTTTCCTCCGCTGTTGTAGCCTGAATAACATAATCCGCACACGCCTGAGGGCGTGTCTGATGGGCTCAGGCTTCCTTTTATTCATTGATGGGCGTCAGCCCATCTGCTTCATGCAAGATTGCCTGAACCAATCATCCATCGCCCTCAGGTCGAAGATTTCTGAGTTGTGCGGTCGTTCTGAGGCAAGGCGGCGCTTCGCGGATGGGCTTTGTGCCCTTCAAGAAGCCGGGCGACGCATCAGGATGACCGCGCATCTCAGAAACAGGTTCGGATTATGTTGTTCAGGCTACTGTTACGCGGCCGCCGGGGTGCAGCACCAGCACCTTTTTCAGTGCCAGTCTGGTCAGCAGCTTCTTGGCCTCGGCCGCATGCAGGCCCGAGCGGGCGATGATCTCATCCGCCAGGCCTCCCTCCCGGCCAACGCAGGCAACCAAGGCCTGCTCCTGCTCCGTAAGGGTAAAATTCGCAGTATGCAAAACACTATACGTGGATTTTTCCAAGTTGTCAATGGATTTTTTGTCAGCAGTCTTTGGGCAAGCAGGCTGCTGGGCTACCTTTGACTGTGGCATTTCCGGCTGTCGGGGAATATCCCGCCGCCGGACCCGGTGGGGATACAGGGCTTCATATTCCTTCATCACGTCCCAGCCGGACAGCACCGCCCGGGCACCCTCCTGCAGCAGCGCATTGGTGCCTGCGCAGGTTGGCACGGTCACACTGCCGGGCACAGAGAACACATCTCTTCCCTGCTCCATAGCATGCCGGGCGGAGATCAGCGCACCGCTTCTGGCAGGTGCCTCCACCACCAACAGGCCGTTGGCAACGCCGGAAATGATCCGGTTACGGACCGGGAAATTCCAGCTGGCAGAGGGAACGCCCGGCGGATACTCGGTGATCAGGCAGCCGGTGGCACACAGCTTATGGAACAGCCGGATGTTACTTGCCGGGTACAGCCTGTCCAGGCCGCCTGCCAGCACAGCCACAACAGGACCGCCTGCAGCCAAAGCACTTTCCATGGCGACCGTATCGATGCCCACCGCACCACCGGAGATCACAAGGCCGCCGCAGGAGGCGATCTGACTGCTCATATCGGCTGCCAGGTCGCAGCCGTAGGAGGTAGCCTGCCGGGTGCCTACGATGCCGATGACCGGCATATCGTTCCATGCGGGCAGCACACCCTGATAGTACAGCACCACAGGTGCGTCGTGCAAGCTCCGCAGCCGGGCAGGATACTGCTCGTCCGTAAAGGTCAGCACCTGGATGTGGGCACGTCTGCACCGGCCCATCAAGATCCGGGCATCGGTCAGATCCTTGTCCATAAGGGTTTGGCAGATGGCATCTGTCATGCCATCCGCCTGCTGCAGCTTCTCCTCCGCTGCCCCAAATATTTCTTCCGGATCCCGGAAATGCTCCAGGAGCATTCGCTTTTGATATCCGGACAATTTCCTGCCGGCATACCAAAGCCAATGTTCCAGCATGTTGTCACTTTCTTTCTCTATCGGTTCATTTGCCACATAACGATGGCAGCGGCAATGGCCGCATTGAGGGACTCGCAGCGGCTGTTCATGGGAATGATCAGCGCATTCTGCGCCCTTTGCAGGATCTCCGGCCGCACGCCCTGGCCCTCGCTGCCAATGACCACTGCCATGGTGCCAAGGGCGGCATTGCGGATATCCTGCGCCCGGTCGGACAGCGCCGTGACCGACACCGGGATCCCGGCATCACCGCAAGCCCTTTGGGCCTCCTCCCAGGTCGTACGCTGGATACGGGTGCGGAACACCGCGCCCATGCTGGCCCGGACTACCTTATGGCTGTAAGGATCGGCGCAGCCCTCCAACAGTGCCACCGGAACATCCAGGGCATCTGCTGTACGCAAAATAGTGCCTAAGTTGCCCGGGTCCTGGATGCCGTCCAGCAGGAGCATACCCGGCTTGGGGGTAAACGTTTCCTCCTCCGGCAGCTTGCACAGGAACAGCGCCCCCTGGGGGGTCTGCATGGGCGAGATGGATGCCATCACATCCTCCGGCACATAGACCACACGCACATGCTCCGGCACCTGGGCCTGGACACCGTCAGACAAAATGACTGTATCCAGTCCCGGCCACCAGCGCACTGCCTCTTCCAACAGCTTCGTTCCGTCCGCCACAAAAAGCCCGGTCTGCTCCCGCTCTTTCCGGGAGTTCAGCAGGCGGCGCACCTGCTGCAGCAGAGGATTCTTCCGGGCTGTGATACGCTCCATCACAGCTTCTGTACGGCCTGCAGGGCCGCATTATCGCCCAGGATGACCATGATATCGCCGTCTTCGATCTTGTAGTTGGCACCGGGGGCCACATTGATCGCGCCGCCCCGCTCGATGGCGATGATGTTCACGCCCAGCTTGGCCCGAACGTTCAGCTCGATCAGGGTCTTACCCACCCAAGACTTGGGCGCAGGCACCTCGATGATGCCATATTCCTCAGACAGCTCGATATACTCCAGCAGGTTGGGGCTCACAAGATTCTTGGCCAGACGGGCGGCGTTCTCCTTCTCGGGGATCACCACCTGGTCGGCACCCAGCTTCTGCAGCACCTGCCGGTGGGTCTCATTATGGGCCTTACATACGATCTTAGGCACGCCCAGCTCCTTCAGATTCATAGTTGCCAGCACGGAATCCGCCAGGCTGCCGCCGATGGCTACCACGGCGCAGTCAAAGCTGGCCACGCCCAGTGCCCGCAGCACGCCCACATCCCGGGCATCCCCCACCACTGCATGGGTCACATCATTGCTGATCTGCTGGACAAGCTCACTGCTGTTGTCGATCACCAGCACCTCATTGCCGCTTTCATACAGGCGGCAAGCGACTTCTGTGCCGAAACGGCCCAGACCGATCACTACAAATGATTTCATAATTTCTCCCCCTTAACCGATCAAAAGGTTCGTATAAGCATAGCGGAAGCGGTCCTCTGCCCTGTTACCCATCAGGAAGCCAAGGCTGATGGTCAGCACGCCCACGCGGCCAAAATACATAAAGATAATAATGAGGATCTTGCCAAGGACGCTTAAGCTGGTGGTCACACCGGTGGTCACGCCCACGGTGGCCAGCGCAGAAACCGTCTCAAACAGCGCATCGGTCAAGCCGATGGGCGAGGTGGCACAGATCAGCACTGCACCTGCCACCGCCAGTCCGATAACCAGGGACGTAATGGTCATCGCATCCAGCACCTTGCCATTGGGAACGCTGCGGTGGAACACTGTCACCGTGCTTCTGCCTCTGGCCCTGTTCCACACGAACAGCAGCAGCACCAGGAAGGTCACCGTCTTGATGCCGCCGGCTGTGGAGCCGGAGGAGCCGCCGATGAGCATCAGCACGATGCTCACGCCTTTACTTGCCGCGCTCAGACCGCCCTGGTCCACGGCGGCAAAGCCAGCCGTACGCAGGGTCACCGACTGGAAGAAGGCGTTTAATATTTTCTGCCCCCAGCCCATATCACCCAGGGTATTGGGGTTGTTCCACTCCAACGCCAGGATCAGTGCCGCACCGCCCACGCTCAAAATGAGTGTTGCCAACAGCACCAATTTGGTGTAGACACTGAATTTCTTAAAACGGCGCACGCGTACCACTTCCTCCCAAACGAAGAAGCCAAGGCCGCCCACGGTCACAAGTACCATCAAGGTGATCAGCAGCACCGGATCGTTGTTCAGCGTTACCAGGCTCTGACCGGTCCCAAAAATATCAAAGCCTGCGTTGCAGAAGGCAGAGATCGAATGGAATATTCCCCAGGTCACTGCCCGCCCCAGACCGTATTCCGGCAGGAATCTGATCGTAAGGATCAGTGCGCCCGCAAGCTGGATCCCCAGCGAGCCGAAGATCACCCACTTCTGGAGCTTGACAACATCGTTCATATCCTCTACGCTCAAAGCCTGTGCCATGAGCATCCGCTGCCGCAGACCTACCTTCCGGCGGAACAGAAATACCACCATAGAGGCAGCGGACATGAAACCCAGACCGCCCAGCTCGATCAGCGCAATGATGACCACCTGGCCGAAGGCGCTCCACTGGGTGCCAGTATCATACATGACAAGGCCGGTGACACAGGTGGCTGAGGTAGAGGTGAACAGGGCATTCAGAAAACCTGCGGACTGTCCGTCACGGGAGGCTGCCGGCAGGGTCAGCAGGCCAGCGCCCACCAGCACGATCGCCGCAAAGACGATGGCGATGATCTGGGTGGGACTGAGCTTTATTTTTTTACGGGTCGGTCTTCCCTTTGCCATACAGCCTCCTCCTTTCTGTGCAAACACTTCGCAGTATACATTATTATAAATATATTATACCATATTTTCTCACTTTGCAAGTAGGTGGCACAATAAAAATCGGGGCAGTATCAACTGCCCCGTAAAACGATATTTATAATATACCATACGCAAATTTGAATTGCAACAACCCATTCAGCCCAGCCAGCCCAGGTAGCCAACGATGATGCCCACCACTGCGGAAATGCAGATCAGCAGGATCGGGTGCAACTTCTTGAATGCCAGCAGAAGCATCACGGCAAAGATACCCAGGGAGATATAGAAGGCAGGTGTGGTGAATACTGCCACACTGATGCCCGCCGGGAAGAAGACCGTCAGCAGCACATTGAGCACCGCACCGCCAATGAGGCCCACCACCGCAGGCTTCAGACCGCTCATGCAGCCTTTGACCACACGGCTGTTACGGAACTTGTCGTAGCACTTGGCCACGATCAGGATCACGATAAAGCTGGGCAGCACCACGCCCATGGTGGCGCAGAAGGAGCCAAAGATAGCCATGCCCACACCGGCCTCATGACCGCCAACAGCAGAACCCACATAGGTAGCCATGTTGATGGCAAAGGGACCGGGGGTGGATTCACTGACTGCCACAAAATTGACAATGCTCTCCTCGGAGATGATATCGCCCCAGCGCAGGGCCACCTGCTCCTGGATCATGGGCAGCATGGCATAGCCG
>CAYVCR010000110.1:0-5056 GCA_964450205.1 uncultured Oscillospiraceae bacterium
TCATCGTGGACACCTACGGCGGCTACTTCTCCCACGGCGGCGGCGCTTTCTCCGGTAAGGACCCCACCAAGGTGGATAGAAGCGCAGCCTACATGGCCCGCTATATGGCAAAGAATCTGGTGGCAGCAGGCCTTGCCGAGAGCGTTCAGGTCCAGCTGGCCTATGCCATTGGCGTTGCCGAGCCTGTATCCGTCCGTGTGGAAAGCTACGGCACCGGCAAGATCTCCGACGAGGAGATGACCGCTCTGCTGCGGAAAACCTGCGATCTGACCCCTGCAGGTATCATCCGCAAGCTGCAGCTGCGCCGTCCCATCTACGGCAAGACTGCCATGGAGGGCCACTTTGGCGTGGACGAGCATCCCTGGGAGCAGACTGACCTTGCCCAGGAGCTGAGAAAGCTGGCGGGCGTCTGATGAAGCTATTTGTCCGGGATAGGCAGTTTTATAAAACCTTTTTCTCCATGACCGGAGTCATTGCCCTGCAGAATCTGATCACCTTCGCGGTGAATCTGGCAGACAATGTGATGATCGGCGGCTACAGCCAGACAGCCATGTCCGGCGTTGCCATGGTCAATCAGATCCAGTTTCTGCTGCAGATGCTGATGCTGGGCACCGGCTCTGCCATTGGCGTGCTGGGCTCTCAGTATTGGGGCAAGAAGGAGCTGCAGCCTATCCGAAAGGCCACCTCCATCGGTGTGCTGCTGGGCATCATTTTGGCTGCAATCATGATGGTGCTGGTCTATATCTTCCCCCGGCAGGCCCTGGGCCTTTTGACCAACGAACAGGCAGTCATCGAAGAGGGAAGTAAGTACCTGGTGATCATCTGCTTCAGCTACGTGCTGTTTGCCATTTCCAACAATCTGCTCAGCGCTCTGCGCTCTGTGGAGACTGCCTGGATTGGCTTTTTGGTGAACGCAGTTGCCCTGGTGGTGAATATCATTCTGAATTACGGCTTGATCTATGGTCGCATGGGACTGCCGGAAATGGGTGTGGAGGGCGCAGCTATCGCCACCCTTTGCGCCCGCATCGTGGAGTTCATCATCGTAGTTGTGTATGTGATCTTCTTTGATAAGAAGATCGGCTGGCGGCCGAAGGATCTGTTCCGTATTGATCGCATCATACTCCGGGACTATATCCGGGTGGGTATGCCTTTGATCCTGGCCAACGGGATCTGGGGCGTGGCTATGAGTGTCCAGACTGCTATCCTGGGCCGCCTGGGTGACGATACCATTGCCGCCAACTCCATCGCCACCACCATTTTCCAGGTAGTCAGTGTAGTGGCCTATGCCTCCGGCAATGCCTCCAGCGTGATCATCGGAAAGACCGTAGGCGAGGGGGATATCCCCAAGGTAAAAGCCTATACCAAGACGCTGCAGATCATTTACATCATCATCGGTGTTGTGACCGGTCTGGTCCTGTTCCTGAGCACCGATTTTATCATCGGCCTTTATGATGTGACCCCCAAGGCCGCCCAGCTGGCCGCCCAGTTTATTGCGGTGCTGTCGGTGAGTGTGGTGGGGACCTCTTACCAGTGCTCCTGCCTGACCGGCATCGTTACCGGCGGCGGTGACACCAAATTTGTGCTGATCAACGATCTGATCCACCAGTGGCTGATCGTGATCCCCAGCGCTTTTTTGTCTGCCTTCGTATTCCGGTGGCCCCTGTGGGTGACCTTCCTGTGCCTGAAGAGCGACCAGATACTAAAGTGCTTTGTGGCCATCTTTAAGGTCAACCGCTACAAGTGGATCCATAAGCTGACCCGGGACGACCTGGAGCAGTTTAATTGACATTTGGTCCAAAACGCATTATACTGAATCCGTGAATACCCATTGGAGATCGAGATGTTTTCTATGAAAAAAAGTAAAATTCTGCATATTGCGAGCCTTGTGCTTTTGGTGCTGCAGTTGGTTGCGGAAGTTCTGTCGCTGACAGCGATCCTGCGGCTGGATATGCTGCCTGGTAAATACGCAGCATTGGTAGCTGCAGTCTATGTGATCGGCTTGCTGGCTACTGCGGCGTTGATCTTCCTGCCGATCAAGAAACCGAAGAATGGTCAAACCAGAAAAATGATTGCCTGCGTACTGGCGGTAGTGATCATAGCGCTGTGTATGTTTGTTTTCACAGTCGTAAATAAGGTCTATAAGACCATGCAGACCATTACCGATACGCCTCAGACGGATGGCACCACCCGCCAGGTATTCGTCATGAAGGATGATCCTGCCCAGACTCTGGAGGATGCAGCGGACTATACCTTCGGTATCGTGGAAAATTACGATGTGGCCAACACCGCCGGCGCTATCGCAGCCATTGAAACGCAGTTGGGCAGTGACATCCAAACCGTTGCCTTCTCCTCGGTCTATGAAATGGTAGATGGGCTGTACGACGGCAGCTGTCAGGCCATCATCCTCAACAGCGGCTACATTTCCATTCTGGAGGACAACGAGTTTTATCAGGGCTTCTCCGACAAGACCCGGGTCCTGTACGATGCAGTGGTGCTGCCGGTAGAAACACCGGAGGAACCGACTCAGGAGCCAACCGAAACACCTGCGGGGGAAGCCACTGCACCTACGGTGTCGGCGGAGCCACCCAGTGTGACCAATACACCTTTTATCATGTATATCAGCGGTTCCGATACCCGCAGCAAGAAGCTGAATATCGGCAACAGCGACGTGAACATTCTGATAGTGGTCAATCCCGAGACCAAACAGGTGCTGCTGCTGAATACGCCCCGTGACTACTATATTCCCAACCCAGCCGGTGACGGCGCGCTGGATAAGCTGACCCACTGCGGCGTGTACGGCATCGACTGCTCCATCCAGGCCATTTCCGACCTGTATGGGATTCAGGTGGATTATTACAGCCAGATCAACTTCACCGGTTTTGAGACCCTGGTGGACGCAGTCGGCGGCGTGACCGTCAACTCGCCGGTGGGCTTTACCAGCGAAGGAATTACCATCTATAAGGGTGAAAATACCCTGGACGGCAAGGCAGCCCTGGTATTTGCCAGGGAACGCTATCAGATGCCCGGCGGTGACAATACCCGCGGCCAGAATCAGATGAAGGTCATTAAGGCCATCATTGCCAAGGCCACCTCCGGCACGACCATCATCACCAACTATGCCCAGATCCTGGACAGCCTGGAGGGTATGTTTGTGACCAGTATGGAGATGGGGGAGATCAGCCAGCTGGTGAAGATGCAGCTGAGCGACATGGCTCAATGGAACATTCAGACCTATGCGGTCACCGGTGTCAACGGCAGTGAGATCACCTACTCCATCCCCGGTGCCAGAGCCTCGGTCATGTACCAGGATGAGGGAATGATAGCCTACGGCACCCAGCTGATCCAGCGGGTCATGGCAGGCGAGACGCTGACAGAAGAAGACGTGAAATATCCCGGTTAAATAAAAGAAGACGGCACATTTGTGCCGTCTTTTCTTACTTTTGATAATACACCCTGTATTCCTGTGCGGGTATGTCCGGCGCGCCTGTGCAAAAAAGACCGTACAGGCTGTCGCAGCGGTCCTCAATGGCTTGGTAGGGGTGCTCCAGCTTTTCGCCAATATTGGGATACAGACCTGCCATCCTTGCTGCTTTCAGCACTTCCCGACCCCGGTCGTTGAGCGCCAGCACCCGGGCGTAGGGGGCAGGGGAGGTAAGATCCTGGGCGGTCAGTCCCAGAAAGGCACACAGCACCATCCGGTCCAAGCGCGAACGGGTGTAGCGCTTGCTCTTGGTGGCAGTGAGGATATCTTCCAAGGTGCTTTCACTCCAGGCCGCATGCATCAGCTTGCGCCACAGTCCCTCCGAGCCGTAGGGCAGGGCTTCAAATTCTGCGTCTGACATGGTACGCAGCTTTGCCAATATGGCCCGTTCACCGGCCTCCAACGTGTGCAGGGGCGCATTTGCAAAACAGCGGCACACAGCATCAGGTACATAGTTCTGCCAGTTTTGACCCTCTATCATCTGCTGCCGTACCGCAGTAGCAGAGGGGTTTGCTGGGTCTGCCTGCACTTCGTGATAATCGCCCAAACGCCGGATAGGCATGGGCTGTATTGGACAATTCTGCGCCAAGATCGCCTTGCAGTACTCCACCGCCAAAATATCATTGGGACGGCTGAGGATATCGCCGCATGCGCCCATGCTTTCCAGCGCTGCCTGCCGGGCAGCCGGGAAGGAAAGACCCTTATCCAACTCCACACGCAGCTTTTCCGAAAATTCGGCCGACAGCAGCGCCTGGGCGGCGGTCAGCAGAGTATCTTTGTCTGCCGTTTCTGCACCAAAGCACAGATAGTTGCAGAAGCCGCCCAGCAGTCGTACGCCTTCCGATGCAAAACCCTCGGCAGAGGAAAGAGCAGCGGTAACAGGCAGCTCCAGCACCAGGTCAGCCCCGCAAAGCACGGCTGCTTTGGCCCGTGCGTCTTTGCTGATAATGGCAGGCTTGCCCCGCTGGACGAAATTGCCGCTCATGATGCACACGATGGCAGCGTCCGGGTGCGCTGTGCGGATCATGTCGAACTGCTTCTTGTGGCCCAGATGCAGGGGGTTATATTCGCAGATTATGCCTATGATATTCATAAAAATCCCCACCTTTAGAGAAAAAATTTCCATTCAGGGGTTGAGAAATCCGAAAAGTTAGTATAGAATAGATAAGGTTATATTAGCACATTATGCAATAAAAGAAAATATTTATTTTTAGGAGGACGATTCCAATGAACATTTTGATCATCAATGCCGGTTCTTCCAGCCTGAAGTACCAGCTGATGGACCCTGATACCGGCGTAGTTTCCGCTAAGGGCCTGTGTGAGCGTATCGGTATCGACGGCCGCCTGAACCACAAGGTCGGCGACGAGAAGGTCACCAAGGATATCCCCATGCCCACCCACTCTGAGGCCATTGCCGCTACTCTGGAGATCCTGCAGGATGCTGAGTATGGCGTTATCAAGTCTGTTGCTGAGATCGATGCTGTTGGTCACCGTGTGCTGCACGGTGGCATGGAGTTCTTCGATTCCTGCATCATCAATGACGAGGTCATCGCTGCCATCAAGAAGTGCATCCCC
>CAYVCR010000111.1:0-4950 GCA_964450205.1 uncultured Oscillospiraceae bacterium
CGCGGGAGGTCAGGTGACCGTTGTAGCCGTTCTGCAGGTTGACGCCAACTTCCTGAGCAGCCTGCATCTTGAACTGCTCCATAGCCTGCTTAGCCTGGGGAATGTTGATCTGATTGTTGCTCTTCATATTGAATCTCTCTCCTTTTGCTTTCTCTGGAAAGTCCGGCACTTTCCAAAGAAAGCACTTTTCTTTCCGCAAAGATAGCTTTGCCGGATAAAGAAGAAAAACACATGTTTCTTTTCGGAAAAATGCGCAAAATATGGAAAAAAGATTGAAGGCAGGTGGCGCATCCCGTTGGCAAGAGTTTCGTATCTAAAGTAGATGACGAAAAAATGGCTTTTGAGCAGCGGAACAAAAACCGATACATATAATAATCCCACCACCTTCATCATAGCTGGTTTTCCAGCAATGGACGGGCAGCGGAACTGAGGGACAAAGCTGCTTGATTTCTCTATGCGATTGGCATATAATTAGGCAAACAGTTCGATAAACTTGAATTTATAGAACGGAGGTAAAGCAAATGAAGAAGTTATTAGCGTTATGTTTGGCAGAAGTTTTGTGCTTATGCTTTCTTACATCGTGCAGTAGCGCACACAAGGAAAACACTTGGTTTTCGAAAGAAAGATTAACAGAATGCCTTGTAAGCGACTTGCCGGCTATCACAAAAGATTATGTGAATTATAACGATGAAGATATTTATGTTAGCTTTACAACGGAGGAATATGAATCCTATATTACCGAAATATATGAATATCTTAAATCGCAGAGCTTCGAATATTTGGGTACACAAGGAGCGCAATCCTCTACTTTGGCAGGCACGTTCACCACTTATTACTTTGAGCCTGCAACCGAGCTTTCTGAATTTTACGTTGACGGAGCTTATAGGTTTGTTTATTCGGACGGTACTCTTGATGACTCGGGCAAACCTGTTTTTTGTATTATTACGATTTATGATGAGCATGAAACAAAGAATCTTGAATACGGAACGAAAAACTTTGCTTATAACACCTCAATTACACTCCGATATGAATCGGAGGCGTCACTTAGCGGTAGATATGTTTTGAAAGAGAAATAATTATGAATAAAGATGATATTAATATTTTAAAAGAAAACGCATACGACTCAGCAATGCGATTATTAGCTTATAACGGAGATAGCATTGCTCAATACAATATTGCAAAGCATTATGAAACTGTAGAGATTGATTTGGAGCAATCAATCTTTTGGCATCGAAAAGCGGCTTTACAAGGACACGACCTTGCAATCCAAAAGTGCAAGGAATTTGGTATAGATTTGAACGCTCCACTAATTGACCGAGAGATTATTCGCAAAGAGCTTCAATGCAGATTATATCCCCTCGGCTATCTTAAAAAATACAAGTATACCGTCATTTGTACCTCCTATCAGGGAAAATGGATACTTTCACGGCACAAGAAACGTGATACTTGGGAAACACAAGGTGGTCATATCGAAGATGACGAAACGCCGCTTGAATGTGCAAGGCGTGAGCTTTTTGAGGAAAGCGGAATAAAAGATGCAGATATCTATCCCATCTGCGACTATTGGGGCTTTAATAAGCAAGCCTGCTCAAACGGGGTGGTATTCCTCGCGGTTGTTCATTCACTCGGCAATCTTCCTGAAAGCGAAATGAAAGAAATAAAGGTATTCGATACCCTGCCCGACGAGCTTACATATCCGCAGACCTCACCAAGGTTATATGCCGAAGCAGAAAAACTGCTGCTTTCTCGACTTAGTGTGTAAGCCAATTCCAATATGTCGAACAGATAAAAGCAGCCGCCTCCGTGATGGAGGCGGCTGCTTTGTTGCGTCTACCAACTATAGCTTTACTGGAAATCTGCGCAAAATATGGAAAAAGACCTGCTGGATCGGGCAGGTCTTTTGGAATGTCAAAGATTGGTTTGCAGCAGCTGAGGAATCGCCAGGACATTGTCTGTATCCATAGCTTTATAGTTTACATAATTCCCTGTAACCTGAGCTTCCTTTTCGGAAAGGACATCCAATTCATCCCAGGACACCAGGCAGACATGGGTGCGGCCAGGCATGTTTTTACCGATTCGGATCATGGGCTGACCGGTCTGCTTTTGCTGCAAGTAAATTTCGCTCCGGGCGGTAAATTCCTCGTCGGTCATGGGAGAAAAGCCCATGCAATAGTGGAACGCGCACCAGCGCAGGTGCTCAGTTATGCTTAAGTTTTCCAGCTGCGTTTCGGTCAAGTTCCAATCCTGTGGTTGCTTGCCGGCGGCACGGAGCATGGCAGGAACAAAGTCAGCGGAAGCACGGCAGCTCTGACGGCTGAAATAATCGCATGCCATCCAGCATTCCAAAGGTGTCCGGTCTGTGGGGGATTGGTAGCGGTAATTCAGGATCATGGCCCGGTCGTCGAGCTTGTGGGTGCACAGTACGTCGGTGCTGAAAACCGGGGACGCTTCCACAGTGCCGTCCCGCTGACAAGCTTCTACACCACTGTGAGAACACAGATAGACGGGAACGGTAAGTCCGGCACTACAGAAATGAGCGGTCAGCGCTTCGCCGATCTCCCGATTCTGCTTCTGGCTGCCGGTACAGACTGCCACATATTTCAGGCGGTTTCCCCGTCTGTTCAGATAGTCATACATCGGGCGGCTGCGGCCGTCGGCCTCGTGGAAGGTGATATCGTATCGTTCAAGAAGCTGGCTGCACATATCGGCAAAGCTGCCGTCAGTGCTCCGGCAATCGGGAGAAAATACGGCAGCCCGGAACTGACTTCCGGCAAACTGACTGTTCATCACCAAAGATTTCAGAACTGCCTGGCCGACCTGACCAAAGCCGATCACAAGGGCTTCAAAATCCTCGGTGGCGCGGCCCTGCTCATTGAAAGTGACAGTATCGCAGGGGGGATATTGCAAGGTAAGCAACCGGGCGGTCATCTGGGGAATGTTGACAGCGGTCACAAAACCGTAGCCGTAGCGTCCCTCAGAGATCTGCAGGTTGCTGACAGCGGCATCTTCCTGTGCAAAGATCACAAGGTGCAAATTTTTAGGGTCTGCTTTTTGGGCCTGCAGGGAAGATAGCAGTGCGCGGGCGTATCGGAGGTTGGCAGAAGTGTCCGCATCCATGGCGTACAGGGTCACCTGCCGGTTTTTCCGGCCCAGACCCACACTGCGCAGAAAGCTTACATCGGCTCGCAGGGAATGAGAATCCGTACGCAGCACACAGCCTGCGCTGCCAATGGCGGCAGCATAGTCCTCATTGGGCTGGTCGGCTACAAAAACTACAGAGCCTTGCTTTTCCTCCAGAAGCTGATGGGCAAAATCCGGCGCGTCGGTTGCACAGCCGTAGATCAAATTCAGTTTGCCTCTGCGGGACATCCACAGCCGCAACCGCTGCAAAAATCCAGCGCCGATGGCGGTGATCACCGTGCTGGCGGTCACATACAAAGCACAGATGCGCAGAAGGGTGCAAAGGATCTGCATGGGCACGGTCTGCAGGGCAGGGGAATCGGGGATCACCGAATACTCATCGGCACCCACAAAAGAACCGCACACAGCCAGTATGGCGCTTAAGACCGCCAAGGGGATGTTGTCGGTCACGTCCATATAACCGTAACCGTAGACCAGCAGACCACCACCGGCAGCGATGACCAGAGCCCAGATGGTGACCAGCTTGGAAAGCCGGGGCTTCGCCGAGACCAGCAGGACCATAAAGATCAATCCCACAGTGGCAGCGAGGATCGTAATAAGGTAGTTCATGTAAATATGCTCCGTTTATATGGTTGACTCAGGTGTCCAGAGGGGTGTCATGGCGGAAGACCTTGCGGCAGCGGCTGCAGCGGTAGCAGGTGCAGCTCAGCCGTTTGCGCAATCTGGCGCGACGGACGATGGTCCGGGAGAGCAGGTCACCCAAAAAGCCGCCGACGATGATGGAACCCAGCAACGCCCAACCAAAGTAATTAAAAGAATCGGCGGGCAGTGCCAGAGAAAAGATCAGCAGGGTAACAATACATAGCACAAAGGCAAAGGCGGGGATCAGCAGCATGCTGCCGATCTCTGCGCCATGGCGTTTGACACGGTAGGGCAGCATTTTCAGTTCCGTGCTGCCGCAGCTGGGACAGGCGACACCGGAATTTGTGTGGGTCACAGCCACTTTCTCTCTGGGGGTGATCTGAACGGGCTCGTCGGGCGTGTCCAGAATACCACGGATCCGGCGGATCAAGGTCTCCAGCGCTTCGGCCTTTTTCTGATAGGCTGCATAGCGCTGGGCACCGGTGAGCAGGAAATTAAATTCGTCGTTGAGAATACAGTCCTCCAACATGAAAGGCAGGATCACCTTGCCCGCATTGACGGCAGAGTCCAGCTCCTTCAGCACCCAGTGGGAACTCTGGGCGTTTTCTGACAGAATCAGCACGAATACGGTGCAGCCGCGAATGGCGATGGGGATCTCCTTGGTGTAGTTGGAGCCGCCGGGGATATCCCGGGGTGCCATCCAGCAGGAAAGACCGTTGGTTTCCAGTACGTCCCGGACGGTTTCTGCAGCCACGGCATCCAGCGTGCTATAACTGATAAAGACTTCTTTCATGGTAATTTCCTCCCTCGTTTGGGATCAATTATTATTTTGATAATTTTATCACACAGGCATATGTCTGTCAAACAATTCCAGAGCAAAAGAACACCCCACAGCCGTAGCTGTGGGGTAAATGGTTAGGGTCATGCCAAATAGATAGCCTTGCAGGCCAGCATGGTCTGGTAGCAGTCGAACTTGGAAACTAGCTCCATGGGTGCGTGCATGCACAGCACGGGAACGCCTGCGTCCACAGTAACGATGTTCCGGTTTGCCATGTAGGCAGCAACCGTGCCGCCGCCGCCCTGGTCCACCTTGCCCAAAGTGGCGATTTGCCACTTGACACCGGCCTTATCCAGTGTGGTGCGGACGTGGCCCATGGCCTCGGCGGA
>CAYVCR010000112.1:0-4894 GCA_964450205.1 uncultured Oscillospiraceae bacterium
ATGACCCCACCATGATCCGCATGATGGAGGATATGACCGGCGTGGATGCCAAGACGATCCCCCTGGATGATAAGAAGACCATGTCCATCTTCACCTCCTCCAAGGTGCTTGGCTACGAGAACGACAAGCTCCTGGGCCCCACCGGCGCTGTGGCGGTGCCGGAGTTCAACACCCGCTTTACGCGTGGCGTGTTGCTGGATACCAAGCCGGAGAAGTTCGACTTCCTGGTCCGTATCTGTGGCTATACCCACGGTACTGATGTGTGGCTGGGCAACGCCAAGGACCTGATCGTGTCCGGAACGGCTCGGGTGGACCAGACCATCGGTGCCCGTGACGATATCATGATCTATCTGATCTCCTGCGGCCTACCGGAGAAGCGCGCTTTTAAGATCATGGAGAATGTCCGTAAGGGCAAGGGCCTGCCGGAGGGCGCAGAGGAAGAAATGCGGGCAGCCAACGTGCCGGATTGGTACATCGGCTCCTGTAAGAAGATCAAGTATCTGTTCCCCAAGGCCCACGCAGTTGCGTACTGTATGATGGCGTTCCGAATCGCCTGGTTCAAGGTCTATTATCCGCTGGCTTTCTATGCGGCCTACTTCTACCGCCGCAGCCAAAAGGGCGGCTTTGATGCAGTGATGATGACCCAGGGTATGGAGCAGGTACTCAGCCACGTGGATGCCATCGACAACAATGAAGACGCAACGGCCAAGGATGAGGATCTGCTGACCACGCTGGAGGTCGTCTACGAGTTCTACCTGCGCGGCTTGGACTTCCTGCCCATCGATATTTATAAAAGCGATGCTACTAAATTCCTCATTGAGGACGGTAAGCTGCGCCCGCCCTTTGTGGCCATCTCCGGCTTGGGTGAAAGTGCAGCTGAAGACCTTGTAAAAGGCAGGAAGGACAAGCAATTCATCTCCATCGAAGAAGTGGCGGCAGCCTGCCCCAAGGTATCGAAAACACATATGCAAATGCTCAAGGAGGCCGGTGCCTTCGGTGACATGCCGGAGACCAGCCAGGTGAGCTTATTCTAAGGAGGTAACACAATGCAAGACATCGGCATGCAATATCATATCCACTGTAAGCCCGGCGACGTAGGCCGTTACGTATTCCTGCCCGGCGATCCCGGCCGTTGTGAGGCCATCGCCCAGTATTTCGATGACCCGGTCCACATCGGTATGAACCGGGAGTACAACATCTACACCGGTACTTTGCTGGGTGAAAAGGTTTCCGTCTGCTCTACCGGCATCGGCGGCCCCTCTGCCTCCATCGCTATGGAGGAACTTGCCGCCATTGGCGCTGATACCTTTATCCGGATCGGCACCTGCGGTGGCATCCACATGGACGTGCTGCCCGGTGACGTGATCGTCGCCACCGGCGCGATCCGCTATGAGCATACTTCCCTGGAGTATGCGCCCATTGAATTCCCGGCAGTCCCGGACTTTGAGGTCACAGCGGCTCTGAAGGCCGCCAGTGAGGATCTTGGCTACCGTACCCATGTGGGTGTTGTCCAGTGTAAAGACTCCTTCTACGGCCAGCATTCACCTGAGAAATCTCCGGTTTCTTATGATCTGCTGCAAAAGTGGGAATCCTGGAAGCGTCTGGGCGTCAAGGCCAGCGAGATGGAGTCGGCGGCATTGTTTGTGGTTGCGTCTGCACTGAATGTGCGTTGCGGCAGCTGTTTCCACGCTGTGTGGAATCAGGAACGGGAGAAGGCAGGCCTTGCTATGCCTATGACTGAGGATACCTCCGGCGCCATTAAGGTTGGCATCGAGGCTCTGAAACGTATTATTGAGGCCGACCGCCAAAAGTAAAGGAGACCATCATGCGTAAGTATACTTATCTGACCAGTGCTCTTTTTGCCAAAGATGGAGACACGCCGGTTCCGGTTGCACTTCCGCATACCTGGAATGCCTTGGACGGACAGGACGGTGGCGGTGATTACTGGCGCGGTACCGGTACATACCAGATTTGTCTTCCGGATCCAACGCCTGGAAAACGGCAGTATGTGGAATTCCAAGGAGCCAACCATGTGGCCACTGTATACTGCAACGGCACCAAGCTTGGTACCCACAAAGGCGGCTTTTCCACTTTCCGGTTTGATTTGACAGATGTACTAAAACCCACGGATAACGAGTTGAAAGTTGAAGTCTTTAACGGTGTATGCGATGTCTACCCCCAAAGAGCAGACTTTACCTTCTACGGTGGCCTGTACCGTACTGTCCGCTTCATAGAGGTGGAGCAGGCCCACTTTGACCTTATGAAGGACGGCTCAGACGCGGTATTCGTTACCCCCAGAAACACCGGAAACACCCGCTTTGACATCTTCCCGGTCCATGCCGACGGCTGTGCTGTTTCTGTGGATATTAAGGATGCAGATGGCAATGTGGTCGCCTCCGGCACAACCGAAGCGGCCGACCGCGCCTTCCTGCGGCTGGATGTGGCATCGCCCCATCTGTGGAACGGCATGGAGGATCCGTACTGCTATACCGCGCAGGTCAAGCTGCTGCGGGATGACCGGGTACTGGATGAAGTCAGCGTGACCTTCGGTTACCGTTCCTTCCATACGGCACCGGATACAGGTTTTTGGCTCAATGGCAACAACATTCCCCTGCGGGGTGTCTGTCGCCATCAGGACCGGAAGGACATGGGCTGGGCTATCACCCGCACAGAGCATGAGGAAGACGCACAAATCATAAAAGATGTCGGCGCCAATACCATCCGCCTTGCCCACTATCAGCACGATCAGTATTTTTACGACCTTTGCGACAGGTATGGCTTTGTGGTGTGGGCAGAAATTCCCTATATCAGCAAGCACCTGGAGGGCAGGGAAGCCTATGAAAACACGATCAGCCAAATGACGGAGCTGATCGCCCAAAGCTACAATCATCCGTCGATCTGTTTTTGGGGTATCGCAAACGAGATCACCATCGGCGGCTTCAGCGAAGAACAGCTGCAGAATCTGTATGCGCTGAACGCCCTGTGCAAGCGGCTGGATCCCAGCCGTCAGACCACCATGGCACAGCTGTCCAGTGTGCCGGTGGACTCGGATCATACGCAGATCACAGATGTGCAGAGCTATAACTATTATCTCGGCTGGTACAACGGCACCATTGACATGAATGGCCAACGGATGGATACCTGGCATGCGGCCAATCCGGACAAGGTATTCGGCGTTTCTGAGTACGGTGTCGATAATTACACCTGCTGGCACAGTGCCAAACCTTTTAACCACGACTATACGGAAGAATATGCGGTGCTGTATCATCACGAGATGCTCAAGACCTTTGCGGCCCGGCCTTACCTGTGGGCGACGCACATGTGGAACATGTTTGATTTTGCAGCCGATGCCCGTAACGAGGGCGGCTTTGAGGGTATCAATGCCAAGGGACTCGTGACCTACGACCGCAAGCTTCGCAAGGACAGCTTCTATGTGTATAAGGCCTATTGGAACCCTGAGCCTATGGTGCATATCAGCGGCAGACGGTTCGCAGACCGTGCACCCAATGAGCGTGATGTGATCGTGCTGACCAACGAGTCTGATGTCACCTTGGAGCTGAATGGCGAACTGATCGTCACACAGCGGGCCAAAGATCACATGGTCATCTTCGAGAATGTCCCGCTGCAAATGGGTGAAAACACCCTTGTGGCCAGAACAGCAAATGCCTCCGATACTATCGTTCTGAACGGTGTAATGGAGCATAACACGGCTTATGATCTGCCGGATATCCATGTGGCGCTGAACGCCGGAAACTGGTTCCAGGAGCAGGCAGATGAGGGCGAGCCGGAAAATTACTATACCATCGAAACACCCGGCGGCGAATTGTTTGACAACGGTGAATGTTTGAAGATCGTCAACGGTTGGTTGATGGCCAGTGAAAAAATGACCCTGGCTGAAAAGCTGACGATTGTCAGCCGCCTGCCCAATTACAAGGCCATGTGGGGCGAGAAAAAGGTATATGAGATCAAGGCTGTTGAGCGGCACATGACCCGGGAAGACCTGGATATACTGGACCGTATGCTCCGCCGCGTCAAGAAACCGCAAGAATAATGAAAAGCGCGCATCACTATCTTGTGATGCGCGCTTTGGGCTATTTGCGTTTGGGGACAGGAATTTGCGAGAGGATCACGGCGATGAACACCAGCACGCAGCCTAAGATCTCCCAGCCGGTCATAGTCTCTTTCAGGATCAGCGCACCGCTGAGCACGGCAAACACCGATTCCAGGCTCATGATCAGGGATGCGGTGGTGGACTCTACATGTTTTTGACCAATGATCTGCAGGGAGTAGGCAAGGCCCATAGAGAGGAAACCGGCGTGGCACAGGGGCAGGCTGCAGTCAACGATGGATCGCCAAGTAGGCTGTTCCGTAAAGATCATGACGATAGCAGACAGCACCGCGCAGACCAATGCCTGAATAGCATTGAGCCGCAGTGCATCCACGCTCTGGGCAAATGTATCCACAAAGAGGATCTGTACAGCAAACATGACGGCACAGCCAAGCAGAAGCAGATCACCTGTGCCGATTCCTGTTGCGCCCATGCAGCTCAAAAAATACAGACCTGCAACAGCCAGGACTACACTGATGGGCACCAAAAAGGAAGGCTTTTTCTTTAGAAAAATACTGAAAATTGGGACGAACACAATGTACATGGCGGTCAGAAAACCGGATTTGCCTGCATCCACGTCCACAAGTCCCAGCTGTTGCAGATTGCAGGCAAGGAACAGTGGGATACCGCAGAGCAGACCGGCTTTCCAAAGCTTTTTGTCTGCCCAGCGGGAGAAGAAATTCTGTCCGTCCTTTTTGAATATGTCAAAAATCGCGATCACCGGGATCAAACCGATCACAGCAAGCAGACACCGCACAGCTTGAAAGGTAAAGGGGCCAATGTGGT